>JAMOBH010000006.1:0-39630 GCA_039908085.1 Magnetococcus sp. YQC-5 | reverse complement strand
TCTGCCAGTGTATGAGAAACAGTCAAAGTCTCTCCCTGGGTCGCCGTGCCGCTGATGGTCACGGCCCCGGTTGGGGAGTCATTGAAATTGACAACCGCGACCGTGGAATGGCTTACTACATTCTCTTGCACGTTGTGACCATCCGTGTAGGTGGCCACAACCGAGATCACCTTGCCCACCTCGGACTCAGCCAACAGCAGTGTGCCGCCAGTCGCCCCCGCGATATCCGCGCCATTCGCCCGCCATTGATAACGGATCAATCCCAGACCATCCGCATCGACCAAAGCCGACGTATTGGCTGTCAAGGTGGCTCCCTGAACCGCCGTACCAAGGATGGTCACCACTCCAGTCGGGAGATCATTGACATTCTCCACCGTGCCCGCAGCCGTGGCATCGACTCTTGCTTGTTTACCCAACCCGTCACTATAACTGGCTGCAACCGAGACAACCTTGCCCACTTCAGTTTCACGCAATACCAGCGTATTCCCTGTGGCCCCGGTGATGGCCTCGCCATTGGCCTGCCATTGATAACGGATCTCTCCCATGCCGTCCGCGTCGCTTAAATCACTGCTTGCAGTCAAGGTCTGCCCTTGGATCCTCTCTCCAAGAATGGTGACCGTACCTGTGGGAAGGTCGTTGACCGGCTGGACCTCGACCGTCATCGTGGTAGACGTGACTTGTTGCGCACCGTCAGTCACCTGAATGGTCACATCCGCCCGACCACTGGCATTCCCGGTCGGATGAATCGTCAGGGTGCGTACCCCACCAGACCCCGAAAAGAGAATCCGTTCAACAGGCAGCAAGGCGGAATTGCTGCTCAATGCAGTTACCTGCAACCGATCACTTGCTGTCTCACGATCCGAAATCCGCACACCCACTGACCTTGGCTGGTCGTCTTCCGCAAGGGTGATGAACTGGTCCGCGTTGTTGCCAAAAGCGATATCAGGACGCAGATCCGCATTGGACGGGGTCAGACCAATATTCAACTGGTTGACCTCTCCGGTCTTGATGGTGACCTGACCCGTCAGATTCGATACCGCGCCATTGACATTCAATGTGTTCAGATCATGCGTTCCGGCTGGGACCACCAAGGCATACTGACCCGTGCTGGATGCAATGGCCTCGGCAACCTTGTTGTTGGCCAGGGCCAGGGAAATTTGCGCTCCAATGACCATGGAGTGATCCAAATCGCTCTTGGCCATGAGCAACAAAATGCCATAATCGGCATTGGTGTTGTCGGTATGGAATTGCCATGCTTGCTGGCTCTGCGTCACCGCGCCATACGGGTCAACCGCCTCGACCTTCCAGTGATAATGCGTCAAATCGGCCAGGCCAGCCTCGGCGGTCACGACCGCCATGGTGTCTTCCAGGCCCTCCCGGCGATAGACCACATCGGAAAAACCGGCATCACGGGCAATGACCAGATTATACGTCAACGGGTCGCCGTCTGGATCGTGGGCAGCACTCCAGTGCAACACCAGGGTGGTGCCGGTCTCGGTGCCATTGTTTGGACCAGCAAGGGAAAAGGCTTCCGGTGCCTGGTTGCCAGGACGATCCAAATAGGCCACAGAGTGCGCAGGCAGCGTCACTTGCCCTGTCTGTTGATCCTTGACAAAATAAAAGAAATCATAGCGACCCGGCGTGTCAAAGCCGTTATATTGGGCACTCCAACGACCGGTACGGGCATCAAAACCACTGAAATGCACCCGATCCATGGGCTGAATCCGCGTGCCATCACCGTTGGGCGTGACGGTGCCGGGCTTTCGCACCTCGATCCAGGCATTCTCGGCAGCAAGACGGCTGTTGTCATTGGCAACTGCCCATAAGCTGATGGCACTCCCAGGCATACCCACGGTCCGGGTCTCGGTCACAGCACGCCATTCAGCCGGATTCCCCTCTGCTGCCGGATGATAGCTCCGCCCCACCCCCAAATAGAGATGCTCCGTTGCGTAACCATCCTGACTGACCGCATCCAGATGCGTGACGCCGACCCCGTCGCCATTGTCATCCATCAAGGGATGCAAGGGAGCCTCATGCCCCCTGGTTGCACCAAGATAGTCATCGGTCCAACGAACGCTCTGCGCGAATCCATCGGAAAAAGACAATCCGTGACCCAATTTTTGCAAAAGGGCCTCCAGAAACAGATCACCGCCATGGGGCGCAACCCCGGATGATCCAGGCTCGGCCAGACCAGCAAAAGCACGCTCCTGGACAGAAGCCGAAGCAATGACCACACGATCCGTATCTGACAAGGGTGCGATGAACTCTCCGGCGTGCGTGCCACCGAGCATGATCACGCGCTTTTCCTCTGCTGCTTCCGTGTCCAGACCCGCTTCCAGGGTATCGAGCCATGAGTTCAGTTCATCGGGTGTGACGGTTTCACCGTTGCCCAACAACAGGCCGTTGGCGTCGGTCTGGGTGGTGGCGATCAAATACAAAGGAGCGGCGGAAGTCGCCAGTTTACCGGCTGCCCAGGACTGTATCGCCCCTTGCAGATTGGCCTTGCTGGCCGTGATGTCATAGCCTGGGACTGCGGCATCCTTGGACAAAATGCGTATGGTGTCATCGGTGAAACCGCGCTCAAGCAGCACCTGACGGATGCGTGCGACAGTCAGACCGCGCTCCACACCGGTTTCGTTCTCTCCGGCCAGTATAATGACATAACCCGGTGCCCTGTTGACCACCACATGCTCTTGGGTTTGGCTTCCTGCCAGCATTCCAGATCCGGCGAAAGCGGCCTCCACGCGATAAGACCCCTTGGCCGTGAAACCACCAACCTCTTCCAGACGAAAATGACCCAAGGTATCGTAGGTTTTGGTGATCCGGGTGGTCGATTGTCCATCCGGGCCGGTGATGGTCAGGATGATCTCCCGTCCGGCCAGACTCATGCCGATGTCTGGAAAACGGGTGAGCTTGCCGGCAATCGTGATCGTCTGATTGGGCAACAACGACGGGGCACTGGTTTCCATCTGAAGTTGGGTGAAGGCCAGATGATTCGAGTCCAGGGCATTCGTGACAATGGCAGCCGTGGCCGTGGAATGACCGGCCTGATCCGTGGCCATGGCGGTGATGGACCACGCGCCAGGAGTCCATGCAAGACCGGAGGCCGGATAATAAAACCATTCGCCAGTGACTGGGTTCAAGGAGGAGACCGGCAGCCAGGCAGCCTTGCTGCCCCAGCTTTGGCCATCTGTCTGAAGAAACTTCTGACCATCGGTGATTTGAATCTTGATCGAAGCCACACCAGAGCCAATATCCGTGGCTGAACCGGAAATCCAGGCCGGCAGTTTGTTCAGGGCTGCACCATCAGCCGGCGAGGTGATGACCACGCGCGCAGCTTCGGTATCGATCCGGTATTCTTGACGCACCACCTGACTGGAAAGCCCTGCGCCGTTGATCGCATAAAAACGTAATGTGGTATGGGTTGCAATCTCCAACGGAGCGGTGTAGTGCAGAAAACTCCCAGGATCGGCATTGGGATCCAGGGAATAACGCAGCTCCACACCACTGCCTGAGCTGTCCAGACAAGAGAGTACGACCCGTTGGGTGTTGGCATAGACACCACCCGCGATGGAAGCTCTGGCAATCGGGTTATTTCCCACCACCGCGATTTCGAAGGGAGGTATGGAGACGCTCTCTTCACCGTCGCTCACCGAGATTTCGATTCCTTCGTAGATCCCGGCCTGGGAGGCCTGGGGCACGCCTGACAGAGTACCGGTGGTGGTATTGAACGTGGCCCATTCCGGCAGATTGCGGATGGAAAAGGTGAGGGGCTGCTGGTCTCCATCCGAGGCTGTGGGGGTGAACGTGTAACCAGATGGCAACAAAACCGAGGTGGCGGGTTGTCCGGTCAACAGCGGTTTGTCGTTGACAGGCTGAATGGTCACCGTGACGGTGGCGGGCGTCGAATAGTCGGTCCCGTCAAAGGTTTTAAAGGTAAAACTGTCCGAACCGGTGGCATTGGCCTTGGGCAGGTAACTGAACGTCCCGGAACTGGCGTTGAGGATCTGCACCGTGCCATTGGAGGCTGGTTGATCCAGCAGATAGATGATCCGGTCGTTGTTGGTGTCGGCTCCGATCATCTGCCCTGGTATTCTGTGTCCTCCAGCACGGTGATGGCGCGACTCTGGGCGGTTGGCGGGGTGTTGGAACTCCCACCCACTGCGATATGGACCTTGGCAGTGTTGGAGTCCACCTGTCCGTCATGCGCCTTGAAGAGCAGTTCGTCCATCCCGGACCATCCTGGCTCAGGTGTGTAGGTCCAGGAGGCCCCGCTGCCGACAAGCGTGCCGTGTGCCGTAGGCGTGATCATGGAGAATTGGAGAGCATCACCATCCACGTCCCGACCGATCAAATGGAACGAGACAGGCGTACCAAGGAAGGTGTTGAGGGATTGTCCGGTGACCAGTGGGGCGTCATTGACCGGGTGAATGTCGATGCGTGCCGTGGCCACACCTGAGGTTTTGCCTCCGCTGTCGGTGACGCGCACATCGAAAGAGTCCAATCCAAAGACGTTTTCACGTGGGGTGTAGACAAAAGATCCGGTACTTGGGTCGATCCAGCGCAGGGTTCCCCGTGTCGGTTGAGAGACCGTGGCAAAGGTCACTCCCTGGTTGTCCACATCCTGGGCTGTCATGGAGCCGAAGATTTGCCGGTCTTCGTCCAACGTGAACAAGGCATTCTGGACGGTTGGGGCGTGGTTGATCGGGGTGACGGTCAGGGAAACCGGGGCTGATCTTTCGCTTAGAGAGGTTCCAAGGGTGTTCAGGGCAACCGGGACCGCACCCATTGCGCCCTGGCTCTGATCCCAGGCACGGAGGGTCAATCCGGCCACGCCATCGGCTGTGGGGAGGAAACGCACCCTGGAGTCGGATGCAACCAGGAAGGCGTTACCCTCTGGTATGACAGGCAGATTGGTCCAGGTACCTGCAGAGGTTTTGTATTGCCAGTTACCAGCACCGTTGGTCCCGATGATCGCCATGCCGCGTGCGGAAATCGCATCCACGTCAACCACCGTGGCACCGAGCAGATCCGCGACCTTGAAACCTGCCGGATTGGTCTCTTCTGCATTCTGCATGGGCAGGGTGAAGCCTTGGGGGGCATTGAGCTGCGGGGCGTCGTTGACCGGCTGGATCGTGATGCCCACTGCGGCAGCATTGGAGATGTTGTTCTGGGCATCCCGGATGTGAAAGAAAAAATGATCCTCGCCGACAAGGTTGGAGTGCGGGGTATAGGTGAAAGTACCGGCTGTGGCATCAAACGTCACGCTCCCCTTGGTTGGCCCGTGGCCGGGCAGGGTTTCGAGCGTGACCTGAGAGCCTTGAGGGGCCGCATAGGTCAAGGCAGTCGTCAGGGGGGAGGCATCCTCGTCAAGGGCAACCTGAGTGTCCGAGGCAAAGAGCAGCCCATGCTCCAATCCAAGGCTGACCTGGGTCACGCCTCCAGAGGTCGTGACGAGATTCTGGATGGTGCCCGCGTGATAGCCATCCAGGGTGACTGACAAAGAGGTGGCACTTCCGGCGGGCATGGGCAACAGAAACGTCCCGTTCGCTTCGCTGATTGCAAACGATCCATTTCCGGCATCGATGCGCGCATGGACCAGGGGGGCCAACGTTGCCTTGTCATACAACAGACCCTGGACTACTGCTGGCAATGCCCCGCTGTTGACTTTGAACAGACGGTTGTCACTCACCCTGGTGGCACCATAAGCATCCCTGGCTTCGACTTTCCAGTAATAATCGCGTCCGACTTCCAGGCCTGCCGAGCCGTCGAGATAAGCCGAGGAGGCTTGCAGATTGGTCAAGCGTGCCACGACCTGATTGAAGTTTCCATCCTTGGCCACAGTCAAGGTATAGCTGACCGGGTCGCCATCGGGATCGGTGGCATCTGACCAGTCGAAGGTCAGCATCGATGCCCGACTGCCTGAAGCCACTGGAGAAAGCAATTGAAACCCATCAGGAACACGATTGCCTGCCCGGTTGAGATAAAAGAGTGACCGTTCCATGGGCAGCATGGCACCATGGGTGTCGCTGGCGAAATAAAACGCCTCGTACATGCCGCTGGCGTTGAAATTTTCGAAAGTCGCCTTCCAGACTTTTTGCTGGGCATCATAGTTCATCAGAATCCGGGTCAGCGGGACTTCCAACTGTCCGGTGCCACCTGTGGAAGCCAAACGATCCAGAGGGGTGCGCACCTCGACCCACACACTGGCCAGATCGCCGTTGGCCCCTCCGTCACCACGGCTCCAGGTGAGATCCACCGTGTTGGTTCCAGCCGGAAGCGAGAGGCTGGACAGGGTATGCAAACCATTCGACCGGGTGGTGGAATGGATTGGATTCGTTCCCGCAACCCCCAGATAGAGTTCCTTGACCTGCTGGCCATCGGCGGAACCCACGGTCAGGGTGTTTGAACCCAGGCCATCGCCGTTGTCATCCAGTTGGGGATGCTGCATGGCCCCGTCAAAAAAGAGATTCTGCGTTTCACTTCCGCGTCGGGTGAAGAGTTCCGTCTGGGCTGTGGCCTCGACAAAGGCGGCGTTCAGGGATTGATTCGCCCCCAGATTCTGGAACAGAGTGTCGAGGAAAAACTCGCCGGAACGCAGGAGTTGCCCTGAATTGGCCGGATCAATCTCCTGCGGCCCCTTGTAGGACTGTTCGTTGGCAGCAGCACTTGTGATGATGGTGCGGCCATCCTTGGAAAGTTCGGGTATGAAACTGCCGGAATAACAGGCACCGATGATCACCACCCGCTCTTGATTGAGGGCATCGGCATTGAGATAGCCCTCCAGGCCATTCATCCACGAGGCGAGATCCCCAGGCGTGATGACCGAGTTGTCGCCATCCAGGAGAAACCGGTCCACGTTGCCGTGGTCTACCATGATGATATACAAAGGAGCCGGTGCTGCGTTGAGTTTTTCTCGCGGCCATACCGAGATGGCCTCACTCACGGCGGACCTGGTGGGCAGGGCATCCACGCCTGCCTGACTGGCATCATAATTGAAATATTTTATATTTTCATCAATCAAACCACGGGCTTTGAGCTGATCATAAATGCGATTGGCGGTGAGGTTATGGGATGCCAGCCCTTCTGCCGCGCTGTTGCGTCCTTCCACGATGATGGCATACCCCGCCGAGGCCCCGACCAGAACCGAACGGTTCGCCGCACTTGGGGCCAACAGAGGTGTGCCGGCAAAACTGGCCTGAATCGTATGGCTTCCCTGGAGATTCAGTCCGGCAGGCAGATCAAGACGGAAATGGCCTTCGGCATCGAATGTTTCGGTGGTCAGGGTGGTGATGGTCTGGTTCGGGGCCGTGATCTGGACCTGAATGATACGTCCTGCCATGCCCAGCCCCACATCCGGCAGACGATTCAGCTGACCGGAAAGGCTTATGGGAGTGCCCACCAGTGCTGTGGGGCTGGAGAGATTCAAGACCAGCCGGGTGAAAGCCTGGGAGGCCTGATCCGTATACGAGATCAGGTTGGACGTGAGGGTCTGATTGCCTGCCGTGTCGTTGGCGCGTGCGGTGATGGTCCAATCTTCCGAGGTGAGGGCAAGCCCTTTCAGGTCATAACTCCATCCTGTGCCTGAGCGGGTGGCGGTCACCCAGGTTGGGGTTGGGGAGAGTACGGTCCGGGTTATGCCGTTCTGCTGCACTTCGCTGACGAACAGTTCCCCATTGCTGATCTGCAGATCGACTTTGGCCAGCCCACTGCCACCGCTGTCCGAGGCTGTGCCTGTGACACTGGCCAGTGTGGTCAGCGAGGCATCGTTGGCCGGAGAGCCAATGGTCACAACGGGGGCGACCAGATCGGTGTGATAGCTCACACTTTTCACACCCTCTGTGAGACCGCCGCTGGCAAGATTGCGGGAGAAAAAGCGCAACGATGTCTCGCTTAAGACCTGGATCGGACCGGAATAGACGAGAAAATCATCCACCGAGGCTGCGGGATTGAGGCTGTAACGGATTTCATCCCCACCTGGAAGCGCGTCTCTCACGGCAAGGGTCACGCCGAAGGGATGATTGTACCATCCCCCGACAACAGAGGCGGTGGTGACTGGTGCAGATCCCAAAACCGAAATGGCAAAAGGAGCCAGCGCGGCACTCTCTTTGCCATCGTGGACCGTGATTTGGATGCCTTCATGAGAGCCTTGATCAGCGTTGGTCGGAGTGCCGCTCAACCGACCTGTGGTGGGGTCGAAGGTGGCCCAGTTCGGTAAATGGTCCACGGTATAACTCAACCGGTCGCCATCCGGGTCGCGGGCCGTTGGGGTGAACGAATATAAAGAACCTGCTGTCACCGTGGCGGTGGCACTACCGGAAATCACCGGCGCGTCATTGACCGGGGTAATGGAGACATCAACACGGGTGGAATTGGAATCAAGACGCCCGTCATTGGCTACGAAATAAAAGCTGTCATTACCTGTAGCATTGAGATAGGGGCGATACTCGAACAGCCCCAGGCCGGCGTCGAGGATCGTCACCGTGCCTTTGGCTGGTTTGGTCGAGATGCGATAACTCAAGAGGTCGTCATCCTGATCCATGGCCCTGACTTGGCCAGAGGCGACCCCCTCTTCCACCACTGCAAGGGTGATACCCGCAACCCCCACAGGCGCGCTGTTGAGTGCGGCCAGGACAGTGATCGAAACGGTTTGCGCCGCAGAGTCAAGCGATCCGTCCGAGACCAAATAGCTAAAACTGTCGGAACCACTGAAACCTGCATCCGGGACATAGATGAACTGGCCGGTCGAGCTGCTCTGAAGGCTGACCGAGCCATGGGCCGCAGGCCGGACCAGGGAAAACGAAAGGGGATTATTCTCCAGGTCGCTGCCAACCAACAAGCCAGTGACCGGGGTATCGCGCAGGGTTTCCAGGCTGCGTGGGGTCGCGGTCGGGGCATCATTGACTGGAGTGATGTTGACCACGACCGAGGCCAAGGGGGACCACTTGACACCGTCAGAGACCCGGAAATCGAAACTGTCCGTGCCAGATTGATTGGCATTCGGGGTATAGGTGAAAGCACCGGTCATGGCACTGTCGAGGCGGATCGTACCCTTGCCTGGAGTTGAAAGCACTTGATAGGTCAAGGGGCTGTTTTCGGGATCTGTGCCGGTCAGAAAATGACTTAGACTTTTGTCTTCAAGCCCGGTAAAAGAGAGTCCTGACGTGGCGGTGGGGATCTGGTTGGAGACCTGGATGGTGACCGGGAGGGTCACTGGCTGACTGATTCCGCCCAGTCCGTCGAGAGCCACGAGGGTCACGGCATCGCTGGTGGCGTTGGTCAGGTTGTTGGCTGCATAGACGATGTGACCTGTGGTCAAATCTCCAAGAGAAAAACTCTGCCCCACGCCAATCGGAATAAGATTATCTCGGAGCAGTCGCCCGAAAGCGGGTTCTGTGACCACCTTGAACCAGACGGCGTCCCCATCTGGATCCTGGCTGTTGAGGTGGGTGGCAGAGAGGGGAATGGAGTGTCCGATCTCCACGGTCACGGCACCAAGTGCCGTGATGACGGGGGCGTCGTTGAGATTGGCCACTTTGGTGGTTGCATCGCTGGGCAGGCTTTCGTTATAGCCTGCGCCATCCCGATAACGCGCTGCCACCTGGACATGACTGCCCACCTGGGCCTGAGTCAGAGTCAAGGTGGCACCTGTAGCCCCTGGGATATCGCTCCAGCTTGAGCCGTTGGTCGAGGCCCGCCACTGAAAAGTGACATCACCGACGCCATCCAAATCCTCCAGCGGGGTGGTGATGGTGGCAACCAACTGACTCCCCTGAATCGCGGCACCGGTGAGGGTGACGGTTCCTGTGGGCAGATGATTGACTGAATTCAGGGTCAAGGAGAACGTGGCAGGTGCTTCCGCATAGGCGAGGCCATCACTGCCCTTCCAGGCAAAGCTGGTCGTACCGCTCCAGTTGGTGTTGGGAGTGAACGTCAGAAGGCCCAGATCTCCTGAGTGGATCTCCTGGTTGACAGTGACGGCCACGCCAGAGAGGGCCAACGTGCCGTTGGCTGGCAGGCTGGTGATCTGGATCTTGTTCAAGACATCGCCATCTGGATCGCTGAACCGGTTGGCGAAATCCGCAGTCGTCCATGAGATGACCGTGTTTTCATCGGCTGTTTTGGTGACATTCGTGACCGTGGGGAGGTCGTTGACGTTGGTCACCAACGTGGTGATATCACTGGCCACACTCTCTTGAGTACCCTGTCCGTCCCGGTAGCTGGCCACGACGCGGACGTATTGGTTGACGGCTGTCTGGGAGAGGGTCAGGGTGTTGGATGTCCCATTGGCCAGAGTCGTCCAACCGGAGGTGCCATTGGACGAGGTTTGCCATTGATAATTCATGGCACCCAGGCCATCGACATCGGAGAGGGCGGCAAACGCGGTCAAGAGGGCACCTTGAGTCGGCGTGCCGGTGATGGTCACGGAACCGACCGGGGCATCATTGACCTGGGTGACGGTCAGGGTGGCTGCGGCAGGAAGGGTGGAATAAACCGTGCCATCGCTGGCCTTCCAGTTGAAACTGGTCAAACCATTCCATTCGGCGTTGGGGGTGAACAGCAGATGGGCTGTATTGGCGGCGGTGATTTCCTGATTGAGGGTGACGTTCACACCGGAAAGGGTCAGGATGCCGTTGTTCGGCAGTGCGGTGATTTGAATCTTGTTCAGGGCATCCCCATCGGGATCATTGAATTTATTAATAAAATCATTGGCTGTGAAGGCGATGGCCTGATCCTCTTGAACACTTTTGGTCAGGTTGGCGACTGTCGGGGCGTCATTGACATTGGCAACCAGGGTTGTGGCCGAACTGGCGACGTTTTCCTGGGTTTGCATCTGGTCGATGTAGCTCGCCATGGCTCGGACATAGTGGCCCACCTGGGCTTGAGTCAAAGTGAAGGTGGAGGCTTCAGCCCCGGTGATGTCGTTCCAGGTGAGACCGTCCGGGGAGGACTGCCATCTGTAACCAATGGCACCCAGGCCATTGGCATCGAATAAATTATTGGTCGCAGTCAGCACACTCCCCTGAATCGGGTTTCCGGTGACTGTCACGGTTCCGGCAGGCGCGATGTTGGCGTTGGGGGTGGTGTAGAGGGTAGTGACCTGAGCGGCGTTGAGCGGGGCGTCGTAGATGCGCAGTTCGTCGATCTGGCCGTTCCAGTTGCGGGTTCCGTCATACCAGGCACCGAGGGTCAATTGCCGGGTGGTGTTGGAATAGGTGATATTGAGGGGTTCAGAGCGTGACGAGACCCGAATGCCATCCTGGTAAACCACGAAATCCCCGCCGGCCTGACGGGTGATGGCAAAGTGATGCCAGGAGGTATCCAACGTGGCAGTGGCGGTCACGCTGTTGCTGGTTCCGGTCCCATAGGTCAAGGCAGCAGCACCACTGTTTTGCACGAAATCCCAGTTCGCACTGCCGCTGCGTCCGTTGTCGAGGATCTGTGCGTTGGCGGTTTGGGTATCCCCGGCTTTCATCCAGAATGCCAGGGTGAAATTCTGATAGGTGAACCAGTTACCCAACCGGACATAATCATTCACACCATCGAGTTTCAAGGAAGAACCCTGGATGCCCGTATCAAACGTCGGGTCATTGTAGGCCGTACCGTTTCTTCCCTGGCCGCTCCAGTCCAAAAGATTGGACTCGAAGGAGTAGTTGGCCACCAGATTGACCGGATTGACCGTCAAGGTGACGGTTGAGGCTGCATTGGACCAAACAGTACCATCATTGCCCTTCCAGCCAAAACCGGTGGTTCCGCCATTCCAGTTGGGACTGGGGGTGAAGGTCAGATTGGCCAGATCCGCAGAGAGAATTTCCTGATTGAGGGTGACGTTGGCACCGGAGAGGGTCAGGACGCCATTGGCTGGCAGGGAAGTGATCTGGATTCTGTTCGGGAGGTCGCCATCCAGATCGATGAATGAACTGGCAAAGTCTTGACTGGTGAAAGTGATGGGGGCATTGATGAAACCGTTTTTGACGACCGGGGCCAATGTCGGGGTGTCGTTGACATTGGTGATGGCACGTACCGGACTATCCACGGTTTCAGTGGTGCCCAGCACATCGGTGTAATAGGCCACGGCCTTGACCTGTTGGCCCACATGACTTTGGGTGGGCACGAATGTGGCTGTGGTCGCACCGGCGATGTTGGTCCAATTCGTCACGCCATCATTCGAGATCTGCCATCTGTAATTCACCACAGTCAGGCCATCGATATCGGCCAAGGTGTTGGAAGCTGTCAGCGTGGCACCCTGGGCACCGCTGCCAGCAATCAAGACCTCCCCGGTGGGTGCCGTGTTGCCAATGGGGGGACCAAACCAGATGCGCGGCCCGGACAATTCCAGATTGGCGGTATCCACCGTACCCGACAGTCGAATCTGCACATCGGCTCCGGTCGTGCTGTTGGTGCCGATGTACAAATAGGTATCACCATTCAAAGTGTTGCTCTGGATCTGATTGAGACCCAAGGTACTTCCATTGCCGGTCGAAATGGGTGTGGTGAAATTGGCACCGGTAATGAGGATATGGTCACCCATAGCCAAATCGGTGATCACGTCCACGCCATTCCCAGAGGCGGCGAAGACAAAGACATCGTTGCCCGCACCACCGGTCAGCCGGTCATCCCCGGATCCGCCAGCAAGCAGGTCGTTGCCGTTGCCACCCAGATAATCAAAAGCCGTGGTAGTACCATTGAAACTCAAGGTGTCGCTGCCTGACCCGCCTATGATCTGGGGTTGCCATGGGGTGCCGTCAGCCCGGAACCGTTGGGCATAGATTCCGTTGCCTGATCCATCCTGAGCCTCCGAATGCCAAGTGACCAGGAATCCACCATCATTCAAGGCCGTAATGTCAGGCTCACTCTGATTGCCAATAATATTGGTATTGACGCGGAATTCTCCACCCACGCGAACACCGGAAGCGTCATAGATTTGTCCGTAAATACCGGAAGTTGAAACCATATCCTGATTGTCTGAGTGCCAGGTGATGACAAAACCGCCATTTGCCAGACCGGTCACGCCAGGGGCGGACTGGTCATTTACAATGGTGGTATTGACCAGGAACTCACCACTGGCCGTGGTGCCATCGGCATTGTAGCGTTGGGCGTAGACGCCACAATAGGCACCATTACTACCATTATCTTGATACTGGGAGGCCCATGTAACGACAAAACTGCCATTACCGAATAACGCCACATCTGGATAATATTGATCGCGATAGGTAAAGGTATTAACCTTGAACTCCGTTCCTGCCTTGAGACCATTGGCATCAAAACGCTGTCCATACACACCAAAACCATTGACATCTTGCGTGGAGTGCCAAGTGACTACAAAACCGCCGTCGTCCAAGGGGGCAACAGACGGCCCGGACTGCTGACCGGTCGTGTAGGTATTGATCAAAAATTCACTGCCAACCGGGCTGCCATTTGCGTCATAGCGTTGACCATAGACTCCCCAGCTGGAACCATCCTGGGCATACGAATGCCAGGTTACGACAAAGCTTGCGGCATTGACTCCTTTCAAGGCCGTGGCAGAGGGGCCAGCCTGAGAATAGTCCGTCGTTGTATTGACACGAAACTCATGGCCTGCGCGACTGCCATCAGCGTTGTAACGTTGGCCATAAATGCCCATCTCGCTCAAGTCGGCGTGCAAAACCTGGGAATAAACACTCGTGCCGTTATCCAGCCCAGTCTGGGCCGGGGATTGCCAGAAAACCACAAAACCACCCTCGCTTCCGGTCAAACCAGTGGCACTCACGGAGGTCTGATCACCAACCGCCCAACTGTTGACATGAAACTCTTCGCCAACCTGGGCACCATTAGCCAAATAACGCTGGCCGTAGATGCCATAAGCATTAGACTCATGTTGTGACTGCCACAGCACCACATAACCCCCATCTGCCAGGGATGTCACGCTGGATGAGAGCTGGTCACCGGATGTGATGCTGTTGACTCTGAACTCCCCGTGGCCAGATGCCTGGTTAAGTTGAATGTCGGCATTGTCCCCGTTGAAATGCAAGGACTCGATATTGGTCAAGGTATCGGTGCCGTCGTTGCCGTCGGTGATGAACACATCCGTCACGGTCCAGACATCGTTGAGCTGATTGATCCGATAACCGGTGGAGGCACCGGACAAGATGAACTGGTCCAAGCCTGTGCCGCCATGGATCACATTATTGTCACTGGAACCGGTCAGACGATCATCGAAGGGCGTGCCAATGAGATTCTCGAAACCCATGATCGTGTCAATGCCCGAACCACCGGTATTTTGTGCGGTGGTGAGGGCCAGATCGATTGTCACGGCAGCCGTTGCATTGGCATAAGAGAGGGTGTTGATCGCGGCGTTGCCGGTCAGACGGTTATCCAGACCATTGGCTGTGGCGTCGATGGCGTTGGTCCCGGTGAGGGTCAGGTTTTCGACATTCTCCGGGAGGATGTAAGAGAAGGCGGAGTGAATGGAATCGATGCCTCCATTGGCTGATTCGATGACCTGATCCGAGGCGGTATTGATGACATAGAGATCATTTCCAGCAGCACCGATGAACTCCATGGCCGTGCCGGAAGAGTTGAAATTAAAAACATCATCACCAGAACCACCCGTGACCTGTGGCAACCAGGGTGCGCCATTGGCACTGAAACGCTGGGCATAAATGCCGTTGGAAGAGCCATCCTGACCATCCGAGGTCCAGGTGACCAAAAATCCACCATCATTCGTGGCACTGATGGCCGCATCGATTTGATTGCCCGTGACATAAGTATTGACGCGGAATTCACGCCCCACGCGGTTGCCAGAGGCGTCGAAAATCTGCCCGTAAATGCCCCAACTGGTACTGGTGTCCTGATCGAGGGATTGCCAGGTGACGACAAAACCACCCCCGGTCAATCCGGTCACGGAGGGATTGGATTGGGTGTCAGTCGTATAACTGTTGATCTGGAATTCATTTCCAATCAGGGTGCCATCGGCGCGATAGCATTGCCCGAAAACGCCGGTACCGCTTTCCCCGTCATGAGCATCGGTTTGCCAAACCACCACCAAACCACCAGAGGCCAACAAGGCCAGAGCCGTATCTTTTTCAGTGCCAGCCACACTGGAGTTGATATGAAACTCACTGCCTGCCTTGGTTCCGTCCGCACCAAAACGTTGTCCACGAACGCCATCGTCCTGGTCACTCGAAGCCGAATCCCAGCTGACCACGAAGCCACCATCGTTCAGGGCTGCAATCCTTGGATTGTTTTGATTGGATGTCGTGTAGGTATTGATCCGAAATTCCGTTCCTGCCGCCACACCATTGGCATCGTACCGCTGACCATAAATCCCCAAACCATTGCCATCACTGGATTGCCAGGTCACCACAAATGCACCCTCGTTGACACCGAGCAGAGCAACACTTTGCGGATTGCTTTGATCCGATGAGGTCGTGGTGTTGATCTGGAATTCCCCGCCCGCCTTGATCCCATTGGCGTTAAAGCGTTGACCGTAAATCCCCAACCCACTGGTATCCTGTCCCTCGGAATGCCAGGTCACCAGAAAACCACCACCACTCCCGGCCAAGGCCGTCACGTTCGGTTCGGTCTGCTCATCCATCTGCCGGTTGTTGATCAGGAACTCACTGCCGGCTGGGGTGCCATTGGCGTTGTAACGCTGCCCATAGATTCCATAGCCGCTGCCATCCTGCTGGGCGGAATGCCACACCACCAGGGAACCACCATCCGCCAAAACAGCCACGCTGGAACGCGCCTGATTCCCACTGATGTAGGTATTGAGGCGATATTCTCCACGTCCATAATGATTGACAGACAAATCGACACTGTCCCCGTTGAAGTGCAGGGTCTCGACGTTTTGCAGGGTATCGGCACCGTCGTTGCCATCGTCAGGGACCAGATCCACCACGTTCCAACTGTTGTTGGAATAACCGATGCGATACCCCGTGGAAAGACCACTCAAGTTCACCCGGTCCAGCCCAGCCCCACCATCCAGGATGTTGTTGCCACTATTGCCGGACAATTGATCGTTGAAGGGGCTGCCGGTGAGATTCTCGAAGCCGCTGATGGTGTCACTACCCGCGCCAAGCGTGTTCTGCGCTGTGGTGATCGAGAGATCCACCGTGACCGCAGAAGTGGCATTGGCATAACTCAGGGTATTAATTCCGGTGTTGCCGACAAGCCAGTTGTCAGCACCATTGCCCAGGGCATCGACGTTGTCGGAGCCAATGAGGGTCAAGTTCTCGACATGGTCCGGTAGAGTAAACGTGATGGCGGATTGAATGGTGTCGATTCCGGCGTCGGGAGCTTCGGTGATGCGATCCCCGGACGAACTCACGACATAGAGATCGTTCCCGCCCAATCCGATGTACTCGATGGGGGTGCCGCCATGGTTGAAATTGAAAACATCATCACCCGTTCCGCCTGTGATCCTGGGCATCGCCGAGAGCCATGGCGTACCGTCGGCGTTGAACCGCTGGGTGAAAATCCCCCAGGAGGAGCTGTTTTGACCGTCCGATTGCCAGGTGACGATGAAGCCGCCATCGTTGGTTGCGGCAATACTGGGTGTTTGCTGATCCCCGGCAGTATAGGCATTCACCAGAAACTCGCTCCCCACGCGATTGCCGGAGACATCGTAAATCTGGCCATACACGCCATTGGTCCCGGTGCTGTCTTGGCCGTAGGAGTACCAAGTGACGACAAATCCGCCCCCGGTCAGCCCCGTGACTTTTGGACCCAGCTGATCGTTGGTGGAGACGTAATGGACCCGGAACTCCACCCCCACCATGCTGCCATCTGCTTTGAAACGCTGACCATAGATGCCGTAACCACTGCCATCCTTATTTCTGGATTCCCAAACCACGACAAACCCGCCATCGCCAAGCAGTGTCACAGACTGATTGGTTTGATCAAAGGTGGTGTAGCTATTGACTCGGAATTCACTGCCCAGCTTGGTGCCATCCCCAGCATAGCGTTGACCATAGATACCGCTACCATAACCATCCTGACTACCACTGGATATCCAAGTGACAACAAACCCGCCATCATTCTGGGCCGCCACACTCGGACTGGTTTGAGTGCTGCCATAGTAGGTGTTGATCAGAAATTCAGCACCCACCGGGCTGCCATCCACGTCATAACGTTGGCCGTAAACATCATAACTATTGCTGGCATGATTGGAATGCCAAGTCACGACAAACCCACCCGCATTCACGCCCAGAAAGGCTGTGGCCTCCGGGTCATTCTGCACATTGGTCGTGCTGGTATTGACGCGAAATTCCGCTCCTGCCTTGCTTCCATCGGCGTTGTAGCGTTGGCCATAAACACCATAACTGCTGCCGTCCTGACCGTAGGAACTCCAAGTGACCAGAAAGCCACCAGCATTGGCACCACCGAGGGCAACACTATGGGGCAACCCTTGATAACCGGCATCCCAGCTGTTGACCAGAAACGCAGCACCCGCTTTGCTTCCGTCCACGTTGTAACGTTGGCCGTAAACGTCAACGGTGTTATTGTCCTGCTGCCTGGATTCCCAAACCACCACAGAACCGCCGCCTTCGGACAGAACCGCCAGGGATGACAACGTCTGCGAGTCACTGGTGAACGTATTGACAGTGACGGGAGACTCCCCCTGCCTGGTGATATCGATGGACAGGTCGCGATGGTCCCCATTGAAATGAATTTTTTCGACAGAGCGCAGGGTATCAGTGCCATCGGTGCCATCGGTGGGATCCACATCCTGCACGGTCCAGGCATTATTGAGAAAACCGATCCGGTAACCACTGGAACTTCCGGCAAGCGTGATTTGATCCGTTCCCGCGCCGCCGTCAAGGGTGTTGTTGCCACTGTCACCGATCAGAATGTCATTGAATGCACTGCCGGTGAGATTCTCGAAACCACTCAAGATATCGATGCCTGCGCCAAGCGTGTTTTGCGCTGTGGTGACAGAGAGATTCACCGTGACCCCAGATGTGGCGTTGGCATAAGAAAGGGTATTGACTCCGGGGTTTCCGACCAGGACATTATTCAAACCATTGCCCATGGCGTCGATATGGCCTGTTCCCAGGAGGGTGAGGTTTTCGACGTTTTCCGGCAAAGTATAGGTGAAAGAAGATTGAATGGTGTCGTTGCCGCCATGGAGGCTCTCGGTCACTCGATCCCTGGCAGAACTCAAGATATAGGTATCGTCCCCGCCCAGACCGAGATATTCGACATCCGAGCCGCCCAGATTGAAATGGAAGAGATCGTTCCCCGCTCCGCCTGTGACCTGGGGCAACCAGGGCGTGCCGTCCGCGTTGAACCTTTGGGCAAAGATGCCGTTGCCTGACCCATCCTGACCATTGGATTGCCAGGAAACCATAAATCCACCGTCGTTGAGAGCGGCGACACTGGGATTGATCTGATCATTGGTCAAATAGGTGTTGACACGAAACTCACCGCCCACTCGTTTGCCGGAAGCATCGAAAATCTGTCCATAAATGCTGTAGGGGAAAGAGGAGGTGTCATCATCCGATTGCCAGGTAACGACAAAACCAGCACCTGCCAAACCTGTTATGCTTGGATTGATTTGCTCATTGTTTGTAGAATGGTTGACCTGGAACTCAATACCATTCCTGGTGCCATCGGCATGGAAACGCTGGGCGTAAATGCCGTTGAGACTCAGGTCTTCACCATTGGAGTTCCATGCCACGACAAAACCGCCTGTTTCCAGCAGGGCCACGGTCGGATTGGCTTGATGGTCCGTGATATAGGTGTTGATGCGGAATTCGCTGCCTGCCTTGCTGCCATCGGCTGCGTAACGCTGGCCATAAATACCATCGGTAGCTGCGACATCCTGGCCCATGGAGTTCCAGGTGACCACAAATCCACCATCCTCAAGTGCCACAATGTCCGGGTTGGATTGTTCACCAGCAAGATAACTGTTGATCAAAAATTCCGCCCCAACCGGAACACCATTGGCGGCATAACGCTGACCGTAAACGCCATAACTGCTGCTGTCCTGATTGAGCGAATGCCAGGTGACCACAAAACCGCCGAGATTGGACCCCAGAAGGGCGGTCACCGCCGGGTTGGACTGTTCGCTGGAGGTATAGGTATTGACGCGGAATTCCGCGCCCACCCGACTGCCATCAAGGTTGAAACGTTGGCCGAAAATGCCTTCAACGCTTGAATCTTGTCCCTTCGACTGCCATATCACCACAAACTCACCCGTGGCCGCCCCCAAAGCCACGACGTCAGGCCTGATCTGTTCATTGGCAAACCAGTGATTGATCTGAAATTCATCACCAGCCTTGCTCCCGTCAACGTTGTAACGCTGGCCGTAGATGCCATTGTAGCCATTGTCCTGCTGGGAATTCCACACCACCAGATAGCCGCCACCCGGCAGAGCGGCCACGCTGGCGTTTGACTGTTCGCCACTGGTAAAGAGATTGACCTGGAATTCCCCGTGGCCTGATGTATTGAGCAAAAGATCGCTGTTATCACTGTTAAAATGCAATTTTTCAATATTTTTCAGGGTATCCGTGCCGTCGTTGCCATCGGATGGCACCTGATCCAACACAGTCCAGGTGCCATTGGCATAACTGATGCGGTAATCATTGGAAGAGCCACTGAACAACACCGTATCATTGCCCAAACCACCGTCGATGGTGTCATTGCCTTCCTGGCCTTGAATCTGGTCCGCGCCTGTACCACCAGAGAGGAGATTGTTCCCGCTGTTGCCCAGCAAAACATCATCGAACCCACTTCCGGTGAGATTCTCGAACCCGATCACGGTATCGATGCCCGCGCCAACGGTATTCTGTGCGGTGGTGACAGACAGATCCACCGTGACCGCAGAGGTGGCATTGAGATAGGAAAGCGTATTGATTCCAGTGTTGCCAATCAGGAGATTGTTCAACCTGTTGCCTGTGGCATCGATGGCAGCTGTGCCAGTCAGGGTGAGGTTTTCGACATTCTCCGGCAGGGCAAAGGTGAAGGAGGATTGAACCGTATCGATACCATGGTCAGTCGCCTCGGTAATACGATCCGTAGCTGAACTTGCGACATAAAGATCATCCCCATCCTGTCCAATCAACTCGATAGGCGAGCCACCCAGATTGAAATCAAAGAGATCGGCACCGGAACCACCGATGGCCTGAGCCAGCCAGGGCGTGCCGTCGGCGTGGAAACGTTGGGCGAAAATGCCGTTGCCTGATCCATCCTGGCCCGCAGACTGCCATGTAACAATAAAACCTCCGTCATTCAGTGCTGCAAGGCCTGGTTCGGCCTGATTATCGGAAATATAAGTATTGACATGAAATTCATTCCCAACCCGGTTGCCGGTGCCATCAAAAACCTGCCCATAGATACCGTAATGATTGGCCGCTTCATCTTGATACAGTGATTGCCAACTGACAACAAAGCCCCCTCCCATCAAAGCGGTCACTCTTGGCGCGTATTGTTCACTGTAAGTATAACTGTTGACCGGAAATTCGACCCCCACCTTGTCGCCATTGGCATTGAAACGCTGGGCCTGAATGGCCTCCGCGCTGCCATCTTGACCATAGGATTGCCATGCGACGATAAAACCACCATCCGTCAACAATGCCACGCTGGGGTTGGTCTGGGTATTTGCCGTGAACGTATGGATGCGAAATTCGCCACCGGCCTTGTTGCCATCAGCACCATAGCGTTGGCCGTAAATGCCGTACTGACTGCCATCCTGTCCGTCTGAATTCCAGGTCACCACAAACCCGCCATCACCAAGCGGGGCCACGCTGGCGTTGGACTGGGCATTGGTGGTGTAGGTATTGATCAGGAATTCAGTGCCAACAGGAGTCATTGTGGCATCAAAGCGTTGGCCATAAACCCCCCAGTTGCCCGTTGCATCCTGACTGGTGGATTGCCAAGTGATCACCGATTGGCCGGCATTCGGGCCAATGAGGGCTGCAACCGTCGGATTGATCTGATCGAGAGTGGTTGTGCTGTTGACACGGAACTCATGGCCCACCTGATTGCCATCGAGGTCAAAGCGTTGGGCGTAAACGCCAAAATGACTGCCGTCCTGGCCAGAGGAGTGCCATGTCACCAGAAAACCGGCATTCACGCCGGTCAGAGCCACGACTTCAGGCATGCTTTGTTCATTGGCAAACCAGGTGTTGATCTGGAACTCTCCACCTGCCTTGCTGCCGTCGGCGTTGTAGCGTTGACCGAAAATGCCGTAACTGCTCATGTCCTGCGAGGATTGCCACACCACCACATAGCCGCCATTTTGCAGGCCGGCCACGTTGGCATTGATCTGCTCCCCGGTGGTGAAGGTATTGACCTTGAACTCTCCGCGCCCCTCGGCATTGAGGCCAATATCAATGCCTCCTGCATTGAAAGCGAAGAGATCGTCCGTGGCAGCAGGCACCCACAAGGTGCCATCGGCGTTGAAACGTTGGGCGAAGACTCCATAACCCGATTGATCCTGAAGATTCGACTGCCAGGAGACCAGGAACCCCCCATCGTTGAGAGCCACGATGCGGGGTTCAACTTGAGCATTGCTGATCCAGGTATTGATGCGATATTCACCACCCACCCGATTGCCGGAGGCGTCGTAGATCTGGCCGTAAATACCATAGGTGGAAGTGAGATCCTGACTGTAGGATTGCCAGGTGACCACAAAACCGCCCCCGGCCAGACCGGTCACGCTTGGGTTGAGTTGATCGGAATAGAGCGTGGAGTTGACCAGGAACTCTGTCCCAGCCACAGCACCGTTGACATCGAAGCGTTGGGCATAGACGCCATTGCCGCTGCCATCCTGGGCCGCCGAATGCCAGACCACAACCAGACTGCCATCTGCAAGCGAGGCCATGGCCGATTTTCGCTGATGGCCGGCTGTCGTGCTGTTGACGCGAAATTCGCTTCCTGACTTGCTGCCAGTGGCGTTGAATCGTTGGGCATAAATACCATAGGAGCTGGTGGCATCCTGGCCATAGGAGTCCCAGGAGACCACGAATCCGCCATCATTCAAAGCCACCACGTTTGGCGTGGATTGTTCGTTTGCTGTCGTGGTGTTGATCCGAAATTCAGTGCCAACCATGACACCATTCGCATCGTAACGCTGACCATAAACGCCCGAACTGCTGCCATCCTGGGATTGTGAAGTCCAAGTGACCACAAATCCGCCAGCATTGGCACCCCGGAGAGCCGTGACCGACACGTTGTACTGATCGTGGGTGATATAGGTATTGACGTGGAATTCTGACCCTGCCCGGCTGCCATCAGCGTTGAAACGCTGACCGAATATCCCATTATAATTACTATTACCGCTGGAAGACCCCTCCTGAACGGACTGCCAGGTAACCACAAAACCACCCGCAGAGCCATTCAGGGCCGCGACACAAGGGTAGGTTTGTTCGCCTGCTACAAAAGTATTGACCAGAAATTCACCACCCGCCTTGGTTCCGTCGGCATTGAAACGTTGAGCGTAAATGCCGTTGCCACTGCCATCTTGATTATCCGAATGCCACACCACCACATAACCGCCAGTGGACAAGGCAGCACTGTTCGACCAACCCTGATCTCCGGGCGTGAAGGTGTTGACCCGGAATTCTCCGTAATTTTTAGTATTCAGAGGGATATTAGTGTTGTCCCCATTGAAATGGAGCGACTCGACGTTTTGCAGGGTATCGGTGCCGTCGTTGCCCACCAGATCGACCAGGGTCCAGGTGCCGCTGACAAAACGGATGCGATAATCTGTGGATTTGCCGTTCAGGATCACCTGATCGACACCCGCGCCACCATCGATGGTATCGCTGCCTGCCAGTCCGTTGATCCGATCCGCCCCCATTCCAGCCTGGATGACGTTGTTCCCGACGCTGCCGGTCAAAACATCATTGAACGCGCTGCCCGTGAGATTTTCAAAGCCGCGCAGTGTGTCGTTGCCCGCACCTATTGTATTCTGCGCGGTGGTGAGCGCGATATTCACCGTCACACCGGCTGTGGCCGTGGCATAGGAGACCGTGTTGATCCCGGTGTTGCCGACCAATATGTTGTCCAGCTCATTACCGACAGCATCCAGATTCCCCGTGCCCGTCAAGGTGAGATTCTCGACGTTGTCCGGCAAAGAGAACGTGAAGGCGGATTGAATGGTGTCGATACCAGAGTTGACCGCCTCAGTGATCCGATCCTTGGTTGTACTCACGACATAGGTATCGTTTCCGTCCAGCCCGATATACTCGAAGGAGGTGCTGCTTGCATTGAACTGGAAGAGATCATGGCCTGCTGAACCTGTGACAGTGGGCATCCAGGGCCTGCCGTCGGCATGATAACGTTGAGCGAAAATGCCACTGCCAGAGCCATCCTGAACCTTCGATTGCCAGGAGACAAGAAAGCCACCATCTGAGAGGACGGCGATTGTGGGCAAGGTTTGATCATCCGTGACAAAGGTATTGATTTGAAATTCAGTCCCCAGGCGATTACCTGAAGAATCAAATCTTTGTCCTTGAATACTGTTTCCTGAGCCATCCTGATTATCTGAATTCCAGACGACGACAAAACCGCCATTGGCCAAGGCAGCCACTTGCGGGTTGTTCTGATCATAAGAAACCGTTGTGTTGACCTGAAATTCCCCACCAACCGTGCTGCCATCGGCATGGAAACGTTGACCATAGACGCCCTTGCTGCTGCCATCCTCGCCATTGGAGTGCCAGATGACGACCCAATCCCCAGTGCCAAGCAGTGTCACGACCGGAGAGGACTGATCACTCTGGGTATAGGTGTTGAGGCGCAACTCGCCTCCCACCTTGCCTCCATCTGCGCCAAAACGCTGGCCCTGGATGGCAAAACCACTGCCATCTTGCAAAGAGGAGTGCCAGGTAACCAAGAAACCGCCATCGCCAAGGGCCGCGATGCTCGGATTGGATTGTTCATTGAGCGTGGTTGAATTGATCAAAAACTCGGCGCCGACCGGAATGCCGTTGGCGTTATAGCGTTGGCCATAGACCCCGAAAGAGCTGCCATCTTGGGAATACGACTGCCAGGTCATAACAAAACCGCCGATCTGATCTCCCAGAAGTGCTGTGGCTCTGGCTCCGTACTGATCGGAACTGATGTAAGTATTGACGCGGAACTCTTCTCCGGCCCGACTGCCATCGGCGTTGTAGCGTTGAGCGTACACCCCGAAACCGCCCGTAGAGTCTTGAGCCAATGAACGCCAGGTGACCAGGAAACCCCCAGCATTGGCCCCGTTCAGAGGCACGACCCAGGGCATGGACTGCTCGCTGGCAAACCAACTGTTGATCTGAAACTCGTCACCCGCCTTGCTGCCATTGGCATGATAACGCTGACCGTAAATGCCGATACTGCTTTTATCCTGAGAGGCGGATTGCCACACCACCACATAACCGCCCGTGGACAAAGCGGCGACACTGCCATTGATTTGTTCTCCGGTAGTGAACGTATTGACCCGAAACTCACCGTATCCTTCGGTACTGAGGGCCAGGTCGGTGTTGTCCCCATTGAAGTGGATGGACTCGACGTTTTGCAAGGTATCGGTGCCTTCGTTGCCATCGGTGGTGACCAAATCCACCACAGACCAGACGTTGTTGGCATAACCGATGCGGTAAGCCGTGGAACTGCCATTCAGAATGACCTGATCGGTGCCCGTGCCACCGTCGATGGTATCGTTGCCATCCCCACCCTTGATCCGGTCTGCGCCCGCGCCGCCGATGATCACATTATTGCCAACACTACCGATCAGGAGATCGTCAAAAGAGCTGCCGGTGAGATTTTCAAAGCCGCTGATGGTATCCATGCCCGCACTGCCGGTATTCTGCGCGCTGGTGATGGAGAGATCCACTGTTACAGCTGTTGTGGTATTGGCATAAGAAAGGGTATTGATCCCGGTGTTGCCGACAAGAACATTATCCAGGGCATTGCCCATGGCGTTGATGGCACCCGTTCCCGTGAGGGTGAGGTTTTCGACGTTGGCTGACAGAGTGACAGAAAAGGAGGATTGAACAGAGTCCATCCCCCCATCCACGGTTTCGGTGACGCGATCCTGGGCTGTACTTAAGACGTAGGTATCATTTCCACCCAGCCCGATATACTCAATGGGTGTGCTGCCTGCATTGAAATTAAAGATATCATTGCCCACTCCACCCGTGACCTGTGGCAACCACGGTGTAGCATCGGCACTGAAACGTTGCGCAAAGATACCGTTGACGGATCCATCCTGACCGTTGGAGTGCCAGGAAACGAGAAAACCGCCATCAGTCAGGGCGGTGATGGCCGGTTTTGCCTGGTCACCCGTGACGAAGGTGTTGACGAGGAATTCGTTTCCAGTCCGATTACCTGAAACATCGTAGATCTGTCCATAAATACCATATGTACTTGCTACATCTTGGCTATACGACTGCCAGGTGACGACAAAACCGCCTCCGACCAGACTGGTCGCGCTCGGATTGATCTGATCGCCAGCAACCGTATTGTTGACCAGGAACTCCGTGCCCACCGCAGCACCGTTGACATCGAAGCGTTGCGCAAAAATTCCATTGGAACTGGAATCCTGACTATCCGATTGCCAAACTACGAGCAGAGTGCCATCCGCGAGCATCTCCACATCAGCAAGCTGTTGATTGCCTCCTGTGTAGCTGTTGATGCGGAACTCGGTTCCCGCCTTGGTGCCATCGGCATTGAAGCGTTGCCCATAAACACCAGAACCTGAGCCATCCTGCAACTGTGATTGCCAGGTGACCACAAAGCCGCCATTGTTCAAAGCCGTGACGTTTGGGGTGGTTTGATCCTGGGCTGTTGTGCTGTTGATCAAAAATTCCGTGCCAACAGGCGTACCATTCGCGGCATAGCGTTGGCCGTAAACGCCAAAAGAACTGCCATCCTGACTGTGGGACTGCCAGGTGACCAGGAATCCACCCGTATTGTCACCCTTGAGGGCCGTGGTCGCCACGCCTTGCTGTTGATTGGCAGTTGTGGCATTGATACGGAACTCTCCACCCATACGACTGCCGTCGGCATTGTAACGTTGACCGTAAATGCCGTAACTACTGCCGTCCTGGACATAGGACTGCCAAGCGACCACAAAACCATCCCCCAATGCCGCGACACTGGGATATAACTGATCATTTGCAATCCAGGTGTTGACTTGAAACTCTTCACCCGCCTTGCTCCCGTCGGCGTTGTATCGCTGGGCGTAAATGCCATAACCAGTGCCATCTTGCACAGAGTGCCAGACCACCACATAACCGCCAGAGGCAAGAGCGGTACTACTGGAAAAGGCCTGTTCCCCTGAGGTGAACGTATTGACCCGGAACTCCCCGCGTCCGGTGGTGTTGAGGATCAGGTCAGTGGATGTACCGTTGAAATGCAGGGATTCGACGTTTTGCAGGGTATCGGTGCCGTCGTTGCCGTTTGTGGTGACCAGATCCACCACGGTCCATGTATTGTTATTGTTGCTTATTCGGTAATCGGTGGAGCCACCGCCAAGAATGATCTGATCGCCCCCCTCGCCCCCGTCGATGGTGTCGTTGCCAGTCCCACCGGTGATCTGGTCATCCTGGGCAGATCCGGTCAGGATGTCATTTCCTGTCGTTCCATCAAGTGTTGCCATGCCCCACTCCCCTGTAGGTTGACATATATATATTACAAAATATAAAATACAATAAATTTTTTGTATATATTAAAGTTATTTCAGACAAAAATTAACAATAAAAATATCAAACACTATCCCAGATGTCAAACAAATTTTTGAGCAATCATGGATTGTTTGATGGCATAGGCATTAAACACATTGCAGAAAAAATGTACTAATTGTTGTTTTGGTGTTGATGACGGCAGTGCCCGGCGATGATCCCAGAGTGCCTGTCTATCAGAATGGGATTGGCAAACCCAAACGTTTTGATGCCAACCCATGACCATCAACGAGGTTAAAAGATCCGGTTTTGATTGGAATTTTTGCAGAAAAGGGAGACCTTGTGGCGGGGAGAGAGATGTCAGGTAATTTTTTTCAATGACCTTCTGGGGCAAGCCTGATCGTCTTCAGCGCACACTTGGCAGATTGAACGCACGGCCCTTCAGAATATCTGAAAACAAGGATGCCCTTCAAGCACCCCCTCAATTTGGAACAATAAAAATAATTTCTTCTGGATAAACCAAACCCAAATCACGTCGGGCCACGGCCTCCACAGCAGTGGGATCCTTTTCCAACAACAGGATCTCATCTTTCAAATCCTGGATTCTGGTTTCCACCTGCATGACCTCCATCCGCACACTCAGAAGTTCCTTCTCGGTTTGTCGCCAATAGACCAACCCTTGGGCACCAAACCACAACATGTACTGTGCCCAGGCATTGGCCACCAATAGTGCCAATCCCAGAACAACTCCCTTGGACGATCCATTTTCCTTGTCGTACACTTCAGAATCTCACCTCCCATTCCCTATCATTCAGGTCTGACCATCATGCCCATAGAACCTTCTTTATCCCCATCCCAGACCCATGAAGGCGAAGCCTTCCTGCGTTTTGCCATCCAGGCCAATGTCCTGCGTTTTGGCTCATTTCAAACCAAAGCAGGTCGAGCCTCTCCCTATTTCTTCAATGCCGGTCTGTTTCATAGCGGCCAACTGTTGAACCAGCTTGGTGGTTTTTACGCCAATGCCCTGATCCATGCGGCCATCCCCTTCGACATGCTCTTCGGACCAGCCTACAAAGGCATCCCACTGGCGGCAGCTACGGCCATGGCCCTGGACCGTCACCACCAACGCGACATCCCCTTTGCCTATAATCGCAAAGAAATCAAAGACCACGGCGAAGGTGGCATCATCATCGGAGCCCCTCTTGCTGGCCGGGTCATGATCCTGGATGACGTGATCAGTGCTGGAACCTCGGTTGGTCAATCCATGGAGTGGATTCATGCCGCCGGAGCCACTCCTGCTGGAGTACTCATCGCTTTGGATCGCCAGGAACGCGGCTATGGTACTTTGGGGGCCATCGATGAAATCCAGGCCCGTTTCAATATCCCGGTCATCGCCATCGCCCGCCTGGATGACCTGATCCAATTGCTGGCCTCTGATCCCAATCCGGCCTTTCTCCCTCAACTGGCTGCCATTCAAGAATATCGGCGTCAATGGGGAATTTAAGGAAAAGTCAAAACCCTGGGGGATGAATCCCCCAGACCCCCTCTTTTTTTTAATAATTAAAAAATAATAATTAAAAAATAAAAAATAAAAAAAAAGGGTGGAGGGTTTGGGGGGCGGTTCACCGCCCCCCAAGGTTTTGCTTTTTTGTTTTTCCGAAACATTAAAGATTTGGGGGAAAGGTTAGCGGCAGCTGCGCAATGCGGCAATCGCCTTGCCACTTCCCTTGAGAGGCACGACAAATTCAAACGTCTTGGTGCCATTGGAAAAACTGACCCGCATCTCACCACGTTTCTGAATCATGGTCAGCAACTCTTGAGTGTCCTCCAGATATTGCCACCGCCAATAACTGTCCTTGGCATCGGCATCAGGAACAAAAGGAATGCTGCGCGGCTTCAAATTGTCAAAAGCAATCAAAACCTTGTCACGAGCCAAGCCAACCTTTTCCCGTTCCGTGAACAACTCACCATAATAATCATCCGAAGGAAACAAGGCCATGATCGCCTGGAAATCCCGATCATTTTTAGACAACACAATTTCCAGTTTGCAGGCCCCCTCAACTTTGCGGACCGTATAACGACCGTTTTTGTAAACTTCTTTATAAGAATTGTCAGCACTCTGGGCGTTCCATGGGAGAAAAACCAACAATGCCGCAAAAATCCAAGAAAAAACCATGCCTCAAACCTCCTTTTCAAACCTGGATGTGTACTGTCGAAACAAAAAGACCTTCCAAATCAAGCAGGGAGCATTTTGAAAATGTTGGTGAAAGGGATGAACCGTGTCTCCCCCCTTCAAGCCTGCCATGCATTTTGTCCCTGGCCCCCACGTGACGAAAGAAGTCCCTCTGCACCCCCAACAGTTTGTGTCTCCACCACCCGAAATCCACTCCTGTCAGATGAAGACTCTGGCGATGAGACCCCAATCATGATAGAAACAGGCAGATTTCACAAGGTCCAGATCGCCAAAATTCAAAAAAGGATACGCCATGGCCACCAATCGGTCCACGCTTTTCAGACAGCTGATTCAAGAACGCATCATGATCCTGGATGGTGCCATGGGCACCATGATTCAAAATCACGCCCTGAATGAACAAGACTTTCGCGGTGCCCGATTCACCAACCATCCCTCAGAATTGAAAGGCAACAATGACCTGCTCTGCCTGACCCAGCCCCAGATCATCCGCGACATCCATGCCGCCTATCTGAACGCCGGGGCCGACCTGCTGGAGACCAATTCGTTCAATGCCAACGCCATTTCCCTGGTGGATTACGGTATGCCAGACCTGGCCTATGAAATCAACCTGGCCGCAGCCCGCATTGCCAGAGAAGCCGCCGACCACCAAACCAACCTCACCCCAGACAAACCCCGCTTTGTGGCGGGCGTGCTGGGACCAACCAATCGTACCGCTTCCCTCTCGCCGGATGTCAATCAGCCTGGATACCGCAACATCACCTTCCAGGATCTGGTCGCTGCCTATGATGTGGCCTTGCGCGGGCTGTATGACGGTGGTGCGGATCTTTTCATGGTGGAAACCGTCTTTGACGCCCTCAACTGCAAAGCTGCCCTGTTCGCCATCATGGCCTTTAACGAACGCCGGGACAATCCCATTCCCATCATGATTTCCGGGACGATTTCCGACCGTAGCGGCAGAATTCTCTCAGGACAGACCGTGGAGGCGTTTGTGCAAGCCACCTCCCATGCCCGTCCTTTGACCATGGGACTCAACTGCGCCCTGGGAGCCGAACAGCTCCGTCCTCATCTGATGAACCTCGCAGCCACCTCGGAAGCCCTGATTTCGGTCCATCCCAACGCCGGACTGCCCAACGAAATGGGCGGATACGACGAAACCCCAGCGGCCATGGCAGCCAAGCTCAAACAATTCGCCCAGGAAGGGCTGGTCAACCTCGTGGGGGGATGTTGCGGCACCACCCCGGAGTTCATTGCAGCCATTGCCGAAGCCATGGTGGGAATGACCCCTCGTCAGCCCCCGATTTTGGCCCCTTTGTGTCGCCTTTCCGGGCTGGAACCCCTGGAAATCGGTGCTGCCGATACCCTGTTTGTCAACGTGGGTGAGCGTACCAACGTCTCTGGTTCCCGCAAGTTCGCCCAACTGATTCGTGACGAAAATTTCGAAGAGGCGGTGGAAGTGGCCCGCAAACAGGTGGAGGAGGGGGCACAGATCCTGGATGTCAACATGGATGACGCCATGTTGGATGCCCCGGTGGTCATGGCACGTTTTCTCAATCGCATTGCGGCGGAACCGGACATCAGCCGCATTCCGGTCATGATCGATTCCTCACGCTGGGAAGCCATCGAAGCTGGTTTGCGTTGCCTCCAAGGCCGGGGGATTGTCAATTCCTTGAGTCTCAAGGAGGGAGAGCAACCCTTTCTTGCCCAGGCCCGTCTGGCCCGTCGTTACGGAGCTGCGGTGTTGATCATGGCCTTTGATGAACAGGGACAGGCAGACACCCTGGAGAGGCGTTTGGACATCTGCCAGCGCGCCTACGCATTACTGACCCAACAGGCGGGATTTCTGCCCCAGGAGATCATTTTTGATCCCAATGTCTTCGCGGTTGCCACAGGCATTCCTGCCCATGATCGCTACGCCCTGGATTTCATCATGGCCGTGAGCCGGATCAAGGAGGCATTGCCTGGAACCTTGACCAGTGGAGGCATCAGCAATGTATCGTTTTCCTTCCGGGGCAACAACGTGGTCCGGGAGGCCATGCATGCGGTCTTTCTCTACCACGCCATCGCTGCTGGTCTGGACATGGGCATTGTCAACGCAGGTCAGTTGCCCATCTATGAAGAAATCCCTGGCGAATTGAAAGAACGGGTCGAGGATGTCCTGTTGGCCCGCAGCCCGGACGCTGCCGAACGCCTTCTGGAACAGGCCCAAATTCTCAAAGATCAGGCCAGCGGCAGTGCTGTTGCTGAAAAAACCCAGGCATGGCGTGAATGGCCTGTGGAGGAACGCCTGCTTCATGCCATGGTCAAGGGGATCGACACCTGGATCGAATCCGATGTTGAAGAGGCCCGTTTGACGGTTGCGCATCCCTTGTCTCTGGTGGAAGGCCCGTTGATGGCAGGGATGAATCAGGTGGGAGAACTCTTTGGCGCAGGGAAAATGTTTTTGCCCCAGGTGGTCAAAAGTGCCAGGGTGATGAAAAAAGCCGTGGCTCATCTCACGCCATATATTGAGGCTGCCCAGCTCCAAAGCGGCGAGCCGGTTGCGGCCAAGGGGCGTATTCTGTTGGCAACCGTCAAGGGGGATGTCCATGACATTGGCAAGAACATTGTCAAGGTGGTGTTGCAGTGCAATCATTTTACCGTGATTGACGCGGGTGTGATGGTGGCCGCTGATGTCATTCTGGATCAGGCCCAGGAGCAGAATGTGGATCTGGTCGGATTGTCAGGGCTGATCACCCCCTCTTTGGAGCAAATGACCCTGATTGCAACCGAAATGGAACGTCGTGGCATGACCATTCCGTTGTTGGTGGGAGGAGCCACCACCTCAGCGGTGCATACGGCGGTGAAAATCGCGCCTCACTATTCCGGCCCGGTGATTCAGGCCAGGGATGCTTCCCAGGCAGCCTATGTGGCGATACAACTGCTGAATCCAGCGAAAAAACCGGCTTTTGTGGCTGCGGAACGTCGAGAGCAGGAGCGTTTGCGTGAACACTATCAACACAAAAAGTCCGTGCATGCCGTGGTTCCATTGACCACGGCCCGGACCAAACGGTTCAACCCGGACTGGAGCGATACCCAATGTTGCCTGCCGACTTTTTTTGGTGTACGTGTCATTGCCGACCAGCCCTTGGAGGAATTGATACCCTTTATTGATTGGACGCCTTTTTTCCAGGTATGGGATCTTCAGGGACGCTATCCTGGGATTTTATCGCATCCTGTCATGGGATCCGAGGCGACCCGTTTGTTTGAAGATGCGCAACAGACTCTGGAGAGGATTTTGCTGACCAAAGTGTTGCGTGCCAGCGGGGTATTTGGTTTTTTTGCCGCCAATGCCCTGGATACGGATGAAATCGAAATATATCAAGACGATGGTGGAGAGCGTCGGAGATTGGCCACACTCCCCATGTTGCGGCAACAAAAGAGTCGTCCAGAGGGGCAGCCTTATCTTTGTTTGTCGGATTTCATTGCGCCCAAGGAGTCTGGAATCAAGGATGCCATGGGATTTTTTGCTGTGACAGCTGGTTTGGGGATGGATGAAGCAGCCCTGAGTTTGGAGCAGGCCGGGGATGATTATGGAGCCATCATGCTCAAGGCGTTGGCGGATCGTTTGGCTGAAGCCTTTGCCGAACGGTTGCATCAGCAGGTGCGCAAGCAGTTCTGGGGATATGCACCCCATGAGGTTTTGAGCAATGAAGCGTTGATTCGGGAGCAGTATCAGGGGATTCGGCCTGCGCCTGGGTATCCGGCCTGCCCGGACCATACCTTGAAACGTGTCTTGTTTGATCTTTTGCAGGCGGAACAACAGACCGGGATTCGTTTGACCGAGAGTTGTGCCATGCACCCAGGAGCTTCGGTCAGTGGTTTTTATATGGCCCATCCTGAAGCGTCGTATTTCAGAACCGACGGTCTTGGACGGGATCAGGTCATGGATTACGCCCAACGAGCAGGTGTGACCATTCAGGAGGTGGAGTCGCGTTTGGGGGCGTTTTTGGGATATGTCCCTTGAATGATCCCCCGTTGACCGAATACGACGCGCCCTGGAAGGAGATCCTGAAGGCCTGTTTCAGAGATTTTCTGGCTTTTTTTCTCCAGAAAGCACATGATGGCATTGATTGGCAACGTGAGCCTGAGTTTCTCGACAAGGAGTTGGACCGGATTACCAGGGAAGCGCAAGCCAAAAATCGTCGAGTGGATCTGCTGGTCAAAGTGATGCTGCTCAACGGCGAAGAACTCTGGGTGTTGATCCACGTCGAAGTACAGGGCTACCGTGATGCCGAATTCGCGGAGCGGATGTATACCTGCCAGCATCGGGCCTATGATCTCCACCGCAAGCCGGTAGTCGGTTTGGCGATTTTGGCGGATGAAGACCCCAGTTGGCGGGTTGCGGAATATCATCAAGAGCTGTGGGGATCCGAAGTGATTTATCGGTTCAATACAGTCAAATTGTTGGATTATCTGGATCGTCTGTCTGATCTGGAGGCATCTGACAACCCGTTTGCCATTGTCACCATGGCACACTTGACAGGCAAACAGACCAGAAACCAGCCAGAAAAACGCTTTCAGGAAAAACTACGCATTACACGCAGTTTGTATCAGCGCGGGTTCAGTCGTCAGAAAATCATTGACTTATACCGATTCATCGATTGGGTACTCAGTTTGCCGACAGAGGCTGACAACCGTTTTTGGGCGGAATTGTCCAACTTTGAGGAGAACCAAAAAATGCCTTACATCACAAGCGTGGAACGGATTGGCTGGCAAAGGGGCTGTCATGATGGAAAAGCAGAGTTGCTCACTCACCAGCTACAACGCCGCTTTGGTGAAGTGCCGACGTGGGCCATCGAAAAACTTGCCAAAGCCGAACCACCTTCCCTGGAAGAATGGGGAGTGCGGATTTTGGATGCACAGTCACTGGATGCGATCTTCGCAGAACCGATCTGACGCCGAGCATTCCAAACCAAACACTGTATTACGCACAGTTTGCAACAACACGGATTCACTCTTCAGAAAATGGGTATTCTTTCAAATGTCGTGATTAACCTTTCAGAGCCAAGGATGTGTTATAGTGATGGGCAAAATACCAGATGGCTTCAACAGGGCTTTTCACTTTTCTGGAAAAGAGAAGGGTTTTTCTGTTGAGGATATAAAATTTTATTATATGGATGCCAAACGGGTGTTGTTTTTCCAGAGTGGCAGAGAGCTGCGTATGCGGGTGGATGTATGAAGCGCGACTTTTCCAGGCTTGATGCGTTTTTAGACACAATGGGCAATGATGTTTATCCAGAAGTGCCTTCAGAACCGCATCTTTCCATCACTCGTTCCACCATCCAAGCCCTTTTTAAGAATGGGATTATCAGACCCGGCATGCGCGTACTGGATGTGGGGTGTGGTCAGGGCTTGGCATTGGAGTTGTTTCAGGAAAACGGATTGGATGCCATGGGCATTACCCTCGGTGCCGATTACGATGTCTGCATATCCAAAGGATTTCAGGTTATGCAGACGGACCAGAATTTCATGGCATTCGAGGACAACACGTTTGATTTTTTGTGGTGTCGCCATGTGTTGGAGCATAGCGTGATGCCCTTTTTCACGTTGACTGAATATGGCCGTGTGACCAAACCCAAGGGATTGGTCTATGTGGAAATCCCAGCCCCGGATACCTCAGCCCACCATGAGATGAATCAAAATCATTACAGCGTGTTACCATTTTCTTTGTGGGAGAAGTTGTTCGCAATCTCTGGATTTGCCATCCTGGATCATTTTGTGCTTGATTTTACGGCAAATTGCGGCCCTGACACCTACTGGTCCTTTTTGTTGCAGAAAAAACAATCGACACCGTAGAAACAAAGAATAGGATGCCCTTCGGGCAAAAGTCAAAAGCAAAACCTTGGGGGATGAATCCCCCAAACCCCCTCTTTTTTTTTTAATATTTAAAAAATAAAAAAATAATAAAAAAAAAGGGTGGGGGGTGTTGGGGGGCGGTTCACCGCCCCCCAAGGTTTTGCTTTTTTTTTTCCGAAACATGAACAGCCTGGTTCGATTCAAGGCATGATTAAAACTGCGTGGTTCCTGGAAAGGGCTGGACTGTGTCATTCCAACGGCAGATTCCGATCATTTACTAAGAGCATCGATAGCCGTACTCACCGTGCCATTATTCTGACCAACTGGCAGCACGACTCCGGTATCAATTGTGGATGCACCATTCAACTTCCGCAAAATCAAAACCCCATCTGTTGCGTCCAACGACCCGCTTTGGTCCACATCCAGCTTGGTGGAAATGAGGTTGATTGTGTTGACCGCCGTGGTATTGCTTTGGCCATTTGGCAGGATTACCCCAGTATCAATTGTAGATGCACCGTTCAATTTCCGCAAAAGCAGCACCCCGTCTGTGGCATCCACGGAGCCGCTCTTGTCCACATCCAGAACCGGAAAGGGTGTGCTGACCGTATTTGGGGTAGAAGTCAACGTGAGTGTCTTGCCTGAAAGTTTGACCGTAACCCCTGCCTGGATGGATTGGCCTGTCATATCGAACAAATCAACACTACTATTTTTTCCGGATGCCATGAGAATGAATTGGCCGTTTGCATCCGTAATCGCTGTTTCATTGCCACCCGTTTTGATCACAGTATTGGCAATGGGTTTGTTGTCGGGAGTGGTCAGCAATGCCACCAGCGGAATCACAATGGGAGCATCTGGAAAAGTGACTTGCAGGTCATATCCCGTATCCGCCCCATAAACACCCTGGGCAAATTGTCTGGCCTTGATGAAAACAAGACCCTCTTTTTCTGCGGTAAATTCAAGTATCACATTCGCACCAGGAAGTTCTGTTTGGGCCGTACCGAGTCTGGTTGTTTTGTCGCTGTCATAGCGTTCCAGGACTATATAACTGCTTTTTTCCAGTTTGCTGGCGATGACCTGGTATTTGACGCCTTTCAGAGCGTAAAATTTGACCCAATCCACATCATTGTCGGCATGTGTGTTGTGGTGTTGCGTGGTTTCATGGTTGATCACAAGAATGTTGGCCTGATCAGGGGTGTTGTCCGGTTCAAACAAGTCTCTTCCCACCTGAACGGTCGCCGATTTGGGCACCGATACCCATCCATCACTGTCATTGGCCTGAGCAAAAAATGTAACGACATACTGACCTGGATTGGTGAACTGAGTGCCGTCAAACAGCGTTTCATATCTTTTATTGTTATCATTGTACTTCAGGGAAAGAACCGGGGTATCGACAATGATGGGATTCACCCCTTCACTGGAGGCACCTGGAGGTACGACCACCGCCCAAACCCTGGCGATTTTTTCCGCAGATTGATCGATTTTGACCCAGAGGGGCACTGTGGATCCGCCTTCCGCCATGTAGGCATTCTCCATGATTTGTTTGATAGATGGCAAGACCCCAGCCATCAACAAAGGATTGCCCAGGTAGGTGTGTTTGACGAGGGTGCTGTCATGATCCTTGCTATACAGCCCATCGGCGTCGGCATCGATTCTGGCATGTTGAGGAGTCGCCGGGGTGCTGGATTGCTCAATGGCATCCTTGCTGGAGGTGAAGCTGTCTTGCAGGCTGTTGCTTTGCTTGATACTGTTCCAGAAATAACTGGAAAACGAAAGCGAGCCATCATATGAAAAATACGCCTTTTCATTGGCTCCCGTACTGGCCAGGATAATTCTGTTTTTGATCCCTGCTGCCGGTTTCAAGGCTTGCAGGAAGCTGCCAGAGTAGCATGTATCAATAATCAGAATGACCTTGGCACCGGTTTTGGTTTGCAAAGCATCCAGCCACTCTTTCAGCATGACTCCGGTGATGATATCGGCATCACTGCCTTTTGGTTTGGTCGCATAAAATTGGGCATCATCATCACCATGATCCACCATATAGATAATCAATGGCTTGGTGGATGAGACATGATTCATGGCCCAGTTTGTAATGGCATCTTTCATGGATGCACTGCTGGACTGTGCATAAATGTTGGGATCTGGTTTGTCGTATACGCTGAGATAACGAATATTTTTTTCCGTCACTCCTTTTTTGATGAGCGTGGCATAGGCAAGATCAGCAACGTTTTTGGTGGCCGTCCAGAGGTGATCCTTGACATTCCCACCGGCCACGATGATGGCATGGGCATCTTCCAATGCCAGGGCTGTGGCTGTGAAATCGTTGTTGGGTTGATTGGTCTTGATGGCCTCAACGCGACGGCTTGCCTCTTTGAATTCATATCCAGGCTTTTTCGGAGTGATGGTTCCAGACCAGTTGATTTTTGGCACTTCCCAAAGATATTTGCCGAAGGTGTCGGTTGATAATACTATTTTTGGATATGTGACGTCGTCACTTTCAAGAGTGACAGAAACACCTGCAATGGGTTGTTTGTCACTGTCCAGAATGGTTCCAGAGAGTATGATCTTGTCCGTATAAAGGAAGTGAATGATATCCTGAGCCGTGTTTCCGGATTTGTCAGTCACTCGTGCCGTGATGGTATAGGTTTGCCCGGACGTCCAAACAATTTGATCTGTACTCAAGTCCCAATTTTTCCATTCATTTTCAGTATAAGCAGAAGAAAGCCAGGAGAGATTGGGAATCCATTTCAGCAAACCATTCCGTACAGCCAGATAGTTGATAGTGTCGGTGATTTGCAGTTCGACTTTGGCAATGCCCGCAGCACCGGGGTCCGAAGTCACGCCGATGATTCCCGTCAATGGCAAGAACGGGTTGAACGTGGTATTGTCTGTCGGGTAGGTGATTTTGACTGTGGGTGGTATGATGGTTTTGTTGATAACAAAATTTTTGGTTCTGACATCACTCACCAAGCCGGATTTGTCAACCGCGATATATTTGAGTGTCGCAGTCGCACTCACGGTGATTGGAGCCGTATAAAGTGTTGAGCTTGTCGTGGGCGTTGAGCCATCCAACGTGTAATAAATCAATCCACAACCAGAGCCTTCATCCTGGCAGGTCAATGTAACAGTCTGGTCTGTCGTGAACGTTCCATCTGGCACATCGACTGCAACCGGCTTGGTGATGTCTTCGACGGTCAGGTCAAATGCGGGTAGCGCGACGGTATCGGTTCCGGCAGTCACTGAAATCACGATGCCACCATAGATCCCGTAATCTTTTGCTGCCGGGGTTCCAGTGAGTACGCCGGTTGTTGCATTCAAACTTGCCCATGGCGGCCTGTTTTTAATGGAAAAAGAGAGTGTATCACCATTCGCGTCGCTGGCTGTTGGGATGAAACTGTATGCAACTCCTGGAGTGGCTTTGGGTGCCGGGGTGCCACTGATGATTGGCATCTCGTTGACTGATTGGATCGTCACGGTAACAGTGGCTGGCCCGGAATCCAAGGCACCATCGTTTACTTTGAAAGTAAATGTATCTATACCACTGGCGGTGCTGTTGGGCTTGTAAGTATATTCTCCTGTATTGGCATTGATGATGACAACCTGACCAAGCTTCCCAGGATTGATGATTTCATACGTCAATGCGTTTTGATCTGCATCACTGCCAGTCAACGTTCCATTTGTAAGCTTGTTGCCATTGATGGAGAGTGTCCCCTCTTTGGCTACTGGCACATTGTCTGAAGCCCAAAGAGCAGTATCCCACAGAACAGTGTCACCATCCCAGACAGAATTCATGGATGCGTCAGAAAAAGTTGACAAACCAAAAACAAGAAGAAAAACAACAATATAAAATGATTTGTGTTTTGTAATTTTTTTGGGTTGCATTGTTTATGCTCCAGGCAAATTTATAAAGTGTGGTCCAAAGCACAATCTTTATGCGCAAACCTTGTGTACATTGTGAAAATTCCCTTGTCAAACGCAGACTTGTGGCATTGTTTCCCGCGAATTGGCCTGAAGGCTTAACCAATATCAGTTAATCAGAATCGAGTGCCACCAGGCGGAATGACTGGCTTTGTGGGGAAGCGGGGTGTATTCAGCATCACGGGAAATATGCGCAATGCTGTATTCAAAAATCCAAATCCTGGATTGAACGCAAACGCTCATGTTTGGTCATGGCTGCTCTATGGGATCATGGGTTGAAACAGACATGCACATATCCGCCAGTCCAATAGGTGTTATACATACATATGCACAAACCATCCTGTCCAGTGTCATTGACCGGTGCTATATACAGGGTGCCCCTCGTCGTACTGTTGCATGTAAACGGACCAGTGGTCATGCGATAGACTTCGGGGCCGTAATCTTTGAGATCGGTTGAATTGAGTTTGCCATAGACTTTAAGTTTGTGCGCGGCACCTTCCTGTGAAAAAGCGGTCGATTCAAGATCGTCGAGTTTGTGAGCGTTGGGCACTATGCCACTGGTGATGTCTGCGCCAACATGCTTGTGGGAGGTGACGGCAGAGTCCAGGCTGTTCAGAGCTTTGTAAATGGTCGAAAAACGTTTGTTCATTTCCGACGACTGGATGGGCTGCCCGGCCTGGTAATCGGTGGGAAGAGCAATCTGTTCGGCATAAACAGACAGCATCAGGCTACCCAAAAAGCCGATTACAAATCCAGTAATTACTTTTTGCATAACAGATTTCTCCCCATTGTGTTGATTCAGCGTCATTTTAATGATTCTGAAAGGCTAATAAATCTTTGCAAAGAATTTAATATCCTTTAAACAAAAAGTCAACAGGAAAATATGCAATCCATCCCATCCATGCCCCGTCCTTTTTTTGGAGTGCTGTATCTTCCTGGGGAGGCGGCTCACGGCCTCCCCAGACCCTTCCACCCTTTTTTTTATTTTTTTTTTGTAACTGCCCAGGTACCCCCGCAGAATCAAGCAGTGCGTAGGCGTTGGATCAAGGAATTCGGATCTTGCATAAGGGTGTGGATGATGTCCCAACCTTGCTTTTT
>JAMOBH010000543.1:0-1922 GCA_039908085.1 Magnetococcus sp. YQC-5 | reverse complement strand
CGGCTAAGTTTCACTGTACCGTCTCCTTGCTGTGAGGGGCAGATGCTGCTTCAAAATGCTGATAGATCAGGTCGGCACTCAATACGCCGTCAATATATTTGATATCGGTAAGCAAAGCGGCCAGAGGGTCGGCTTCCGGCCCCTCCAGCGTGATGATCAACTTGCCCAATTCCGACGTCAGATGCACATCCACACCAGGCATGGCGGAGATGGCCGCAGAGACCTCCTGCAACCGACCGGGCACAACCTGAACCAGCGCACTGGCCAGGGCATAAGAGCCTGTTTCGTCAACCACCCGGTATCACCTCCTGCTGACAGGGAGAGGAGAGCACTCCGCTCAAACCCTCTTGCTGTCGGTCACGCTAACCCCAATGCTATAGAAAAGAATTGATGCAAGTCAATTTTTTTCTATTTTTTTTATGTCGGCCTGACACGGCAGGAGTGCCTGGGAGGTTTACCCCCTCTGGAACGACCAGACCCGGCTGGTTTACCATGCTACCGAAGTATGACGATTCACCCCTCCTGTAAAACTTTTTCGACATATTGCTCTTCAGAACCGTAACGAAAACTTAAGCATAATTTTACAATAAAATCAGTTGGATTCCATTCCGAATCCTGTATGATAAGCACCCATGAACTGTGTGCTGTACGCACCTGAATTGTGTTGCCCGTTCAACCGACCCCAAGACCAGGAGAGTCATCCGTGAAAAAAATGCTTGCCACCGCCACCATCGTCGCCACCGCTTTCGCCGCCATGAGCTCTGTCGCAGAGGCCCGCGTCATGATCCAGAACAAAGGCTCGGACACCCTGGTCAATGTGGCACAGGCCTGGGCAGAGGAGTATCAGAAGATCAAACCCGACGTGGCTATCGCGGTGACCGGGGGAGGCACCGGAACCGGCATCGCCGCCCTGCTCAACAATACCGTGGACATTGCCAATGCCAGTCGGGAGATCAAAGAGAAAGAGATCGCCACTGCCAAGGCCAATGGCATCACCCCGGTGGAGCATATCGTGGGCTTTGACGCCCTGGCCATCTATGTCCACAAAGACAACCCGATGGATACTATTGCCATTGAACAGTTGGCAGAGATGTATGGCGAAGGAGGAAAAACCAAAAAATGGACCGACATCGGCGTCACCGTTCCGGGTTGCAAGGATCAAAAAATTATCCTGGTCAGCCGGCAGAACAACTCCGGCACCTATGCCTATTTCCGTGAGCGGGTTCTGGGGGAAAAACGGGATTTTGTCATGGGCACCAAAGATATGCACGGTTCCAAGGATGTTGTGGATCTGGTGGAGCACACCCCCTGTGCCATCGGCTACAGCGGCCTGGCCTACACCACCCCCGGCATCAAAATGTTGAAGGTGGCCGAAAAGGCGGGCGCACCTGGCGTGGCCCCGTCCATGGCAGCCGCCATCGACAAGAGCTATCCTGTCGCCCGCTCCCTGCTCATGTACACTCCGGGTGAACCCAAAAACGAGGTGAAGGCGTACATGGAGTGGATCAAGAGCGATATCGGACAGTGCATTTTGCAGAGCAAGGGCTACGCTCCATTCCGCCCGGTCACCTGTGCAAAATAATGAAAAGTGCCCGGGGAGCGTCCACCGGAACAGGCGGATTGTTCTGCTTTCCAACGGGTGTACGCTCCCTTTTGGCTCCCCTCACGATGGAGAACAGAGATGGTCATGTATGAACAACGGTTGCAAAAAGATCTGACCCTCATTCAGGCAGAGCTCTCCCTGATTGGTGAACGGGTGGAAGTGGCTCTGCACAATGCCCTTTACGCACTATTCACCGACGACGAAAAACTGGCCAATTTGACCGTCCTGGGGGATATGGGCATCAATCGCCTCTGCCTCCGTCTGGAGCGGTTGTGTCACAACTTTATCGTCCGCCACCAACCCTCGGCGGGACATCTGC
>JAMOBH010000211.1:0-9888 GCA_039908085.1 Magnetococcus sp. YQC-5 | reverse complement strand
TTGCAAGGGTGTTGAGGGGCGGTTCATCGCATCTCAAGATATTGATTTTTTTTGAAAATATTAAAAACCTACCCTTGTAAGGGGGGATAATCCCCCTGGACCCCTGATAGTAGAAAACTTCACATCCCGAAATGGTTTCGGTTTAAAACCATCTTGCCAATCAAGCCCCTGTTGATGCATTCAATCGTTTGCGCAGCTCGAATCCCTTGGCCAGGGCATAAATCGCCGGAATGACAATCAGGGTCAACAAAGTCGATGAGATCATCCCTCCCACCATGGGAGCGGCAATCCGGCGCATCACCTCCGACCCGGTCCCGGTACTCCACATGATGGGCAGCAATCCGGCCATAATAGCCACCACGGTCATCATTTTGGGACGCACCCGTTCCACAGCCCCTTCCATAATGGCCGAATACAAATCAAGCCGGGTAAATGGAATCCCTGCCTCCTCACGCTTGGCCAGCAGATCCGACAAGGCGTGATCCAGATAAATCAACATCACCACTCCGGTCTCGGCTGCCACTCCAGCCAGGGCGATAAATCCCACGGCCACCGCCACACTCATATTGAATCCAAGTCCATCCATCAACCAGATCCCCCCGACCAGTGCGAATGGCAATGACAACATGACAATCAGTGTCTCGGTGATCCGTTTAAAATTCAAGTAAAGCAGCAGAAAAATCAGAAACAGAGTCAACGGAACCACAATCTTGAGTTTTTCCTTGGCCCGTTCCATGTACTCAAACTGTCCGCTCCAGGTCAAAAACGTCCCGGTGGGCATTTTGACCGCTGCCTGGACAGCCTGCTTGGCCTCGGCCACATAACCGCCGATGTCACGATTGCGGATGTCCACAAAAATATAAACCGAAAGCAGAGCGTTTTCAGTACGCAATGCCGCCGGTCCCTGTTCCGTGCGAATGGTGGCCACTTCTCCCAGAGGAACTTGAATGCCGCTATCGGTTCGCACCAAAACCCGCGTGGCTATGGCCTCCGGACTGGAACGAAAATCCCTGGGATAGCGAACATTGACACTGAATCGCTCCCGTCCCTCCACAGTCGTGGTGACACTCTCCCCTCCCAGTGCGGTCAGTATGACCTCTTGCAGATCATCCATGCTCAGGCCATAACGGGCAATGAGATCACGGTCCGGTTCAATGGTGAGATAATATCCCCCTCCCACCCGTTCAGCATAGGCACTGGTCGTTCCAGGCACCTGTTTGATCACCGCCTCAATCTGGGCTGCCAGGGCTTCAAGTTCCTCCAGATTCTTGCCGAACACCTTGATTCCCACCGGGGTGCGAATCCCGGTGGACAACATGTCAATGCGCGCCTTGAGCGGCATGGTCCAGGCATTGCTGACCCCAGGCATTTGGAGAGCCTCATCCATCTCGGCAATCAAACGGTCGATGGTCATCCCTGCCCGCCAATCGCTTTCCGGCTTCAGGTTGATCACAGTCTCAAACATCTCCACCGGGGCCGGGTCCGTGGCTGTGGCAGCACGTCCTGCTTTGCCGAATACAGATGCCACCTCTGGAAAACTTTTAATAATCTTGTCCTGGGTTTGCAGCATCTCCTCGGCTTTGGTCATCGACAGACCTGGCAGGGTGGTCGGCATGTACATCAAAGTACCTTCGTTCAAGGTTGGCATGAATTCACTGCCTAAACGCATGGCCGGGTAAACCGTCATCCCCATGACCACCAAAGCCAACACAATAAAACTGACCTTGAAACGCAGAACCAGACGGATGACAGGTCGATAAACCCAGATCAAGAATCGATTGATGGGGTTCTTGTGTTCTGGCAGGATTCGACCCCGTATAAACCATTGCATCAATACCGGGACCAGAGTGATGGAGAGAAGGGCAGCCCCCGCCATCGAAAAAGTCTTGGTAAAGGCCAAAGGTTTGAACAACCGTCCCTCTTGCGCCTCCAGGGTGAAGACAGGCAGAAAAGAAACCGTGATGATCAACAGACTGAAAAACAGGGCTGGTCCCACCTCTACTGCCGCCTCCATGAGTACCTGATGCCGTGGTTTGTCAGGAGGTGCCCGTTCCAGATGTTTATGAGCATTTTCGATCATGACAATCGCGGCATCCACCATGGCCCCGACGGCAATGGCAATACCGCCCAGACTCATGATGTTGGAGGTCATGCCCAACCTCTCCATCAGAATGATGGCAATCAACACGCCCACCGGCAACATCAAAATGGCCACCAAAGCACTGCGGACATGCAGCAGAAAAACAATGCAAACCGCTGCCACGATCAGGCTTTCCTCAATCAGGGTGTGCTTCAGGGTTTCCACCGCACGCAAAATGAGTTCGGAACGATCATAGACCGACTCGATGCGTATATCCTCACCCATGCTACCTACCACTTCAGTCAACTTTTGTTTGGCATTACGGATAACATCCAGGGCATTCTGACCAAAACGTTGAATCACGATACCACTGACCACTTCGCCTTCGCCGTTCAATTCAGCCATGCCCCGACGTTCATCCGGTCCCAATTCCACCCGCGCCACGTCCCGCAAGCGCACCGGGATCCCTTTTTCCTCCTTGAGAACAATTTTTTCGATATCTTCCACCCCCCGCAGATAACCGCGCCCACGGACAACATATTCGGTTTCTGCCATTTCCACCACCCGTCCGCCGACATCCCGATTGCTTGACGCAATGGCACGGGTGACTTTGGAAAGAGGTATGTCATAGGCCTGCAACTGCTGAGGATCAACAATAACTTGATATTGTTGCACATAACCCCCAACACTCGCCACCTCGGCCACCCCTTCCGCCTTGGCCAGGTGATAGCGGAGATACCAATCCTGCAAGGTACGCAGTTCAGCCAGGCTTCGTTCCTTGGCCAGCACCACATACTGATAAACCCATCCAACACCTGTGGCATCCGGCCCCAAGGTCGGGGTGATGCCAGGAGGCAATCGCTTGGCGGCAAAGTTCAGGTACTCCAAGACCCGACTGCGCGCCCAGTAAATATCCGTGCCATCCTGGAAGATGATGTAAACAAACGAGGCTCCAAAAAAGGAAAATCCCCGCACCAATTTGGAACGCGGCACCGAAAGCATGGCCGTGGTCAAAGGATAAGTGACTTGATCTTCCACCACCTGGGGTGCCTGCCCCGGATAATCGGTGTAGAGAATCACCTGTACATCAGAAAGGTCAGGAATGGCGTCCAGGGGGATGCGTCCAACTGCAAGGATTCCACTGCCGATCACAAACAAACTTCCAAGCAGAACCAACAAACGGTTGCGGCATGACCAGCGAATGATCCAGGCAATCATCGACCCATTCCCCCTGATACTTTACATAACCAAACACGGATAAGAAAAATTTCACATCACTTTGATGATGACAAAACAGCCAGATGTGTGTCCATCTGCACAAGCAGATCGGTCAGAAGTGCCAAACGTTTTTTCATCATTTCATGATGGGATGCCATCTCATCCATCATATCTTGATTCATCATGCCTCCACCTCCATGCTCTTTTTTATCACTGCCATCCCCTTTTTTGTCGCCACCGTGGTTTTTGTTATTCCCACCGTGGTCCATGCCTTGTTTGTCCCCCTTCTGCTCCTTGCCCATCATGTGGTGTTGGTCCATCTGGGCCATCATTTTTTCCATCTGGGTGCGGAATCCAGCCAGGATCGTGCGCAATCCAGTGCCATGTTCAGCCATGAGTTTATTCCGTTCTTCACCGGACGGTGTCTGCCGCGCTTTTTCCACCAACCCTTTCAAGGCATTCATCTTCTCTTCCGCCTGTCCCAGTTCCTGTTGCATCTTTTCCATGCGGACTGACATCTTGACCATTTTGCTTTCCATTTGATCACGATGAGTTCCAGCAGTGGTTTTTTCAGATGCGGGTTGATTTTTTCCATGATCCTGTTCTGTCTTGACGGGTTGATGGCCTTGGTGTTCGTTGGATTCACCAGCCCACAGGGAAGTGGCCTGCAAGGCGACAAAAAGGGACAAAGCACCAATCAGTAAATTTTTTTTCATTTTGCGTCTCCAATTCGTTGGGAGGAAAGTGTCCATGAGTATGATACAAAGCTGCCGGTGATCGAGTGAATGATGAATACATTCTAATGTTGAGATGCATTGCGGGATTTGGACGCAGTGGCATCTTCAGATGTATTTTTTTTCTGTTCCTGATGCTGAGTGTCGTTCATGCCACCCATGCCAGCCATCATGGGCATCATCATCAAAGGACAGCCGGATGTCAGCAATCCAACCGCTCCTAGTAATATCAAGCGTGACAACAAGCTGTAACGATACCTTTTATTGATCATTGCAGACATTTTTTTTCCTCTGCTGAAACGGCTCAATGTGAAAAGTGACCCAGTGCGGCGCGCAAATTGGCCTCGGCATCAATCAGGAAATTGGCCCGCACCACCACCTTTTCTCCTTCTTTGAGTCCATCCAGAATTTCGACATACCCATCACCCTTGCTGCCGGTTTTCACTGGACGGGGTTCAAACAGCCCTTCCCCACGTTCGACCAGAACCACCTGACGAGAGCCGCTGTCCAGAAGCGCGGAATTGGGAATAGCCAGGATCATGGCATTCGAGGTGGAGGTGGCCAGTTGCACTGTGGCATATAAGGCAGGGCGCAGCAGCCCGTCTGTGTTGGCCAGTTCGATGCGTACTCGAATCGTGCGGGTTTCGGCAGACAAGGTGGGATAGATGAACGCAACCTTGCCGGAAAATGTCTTGCCAGGAATGGCCTTCAAGGTCACTTCGGCAGACTGGCCTTCATGGACAGCTCCTGCATCCTGTTCGAATACATCCGCCACCACCCAAACCGTACTCAAATCAGCCATGCGATAGAGCATCTCTCCAGGCATGACCCGCATCCCTTGGATGGCCGCCTTTTCCAGAATGACTCCAGCAACCGGAGAGTTGACACTCAAGGTACGCTTGACCTGCCCGGTCGAGCGGAGTCGCTTGATCTGGTCTTCGGAAACGTCCCAGTTGCGCAATCGTATCAAGGCACTTTCGGTCAATTCATGGGTCATGGCACGGGTTTCGGCATCAGCTCCTTGAAGGGAGTCTTCTGCCTTGGCAGCGGTCAGATATTCCTGTTGGGCCAAAACCAGAGCCGGTGCATAGACTTCCATCAGCGATTGCCCTTTACGCACCGCCTGTCCAGTGGTGTTGGCATGAAGTTTTTCGATCCAGCCTTCATATTTCAGGGTGATTATCTGAAGTTTGCGTTCATCCACCTGAACCGTTCCCACCGCCCGGATGGAACGCGCCAAAGAGCGCAAAGCCGCGACTTCGGTTTTGACCCCCATTTTCTGTACTTTGTCCAAACTGATGCGCACCGACCCATCGCTTTTGGGGGCCTCGTCTTCATAGACAGGCACATAATCCATGCCCATCGAGTCTTTTTTGGGTGTTGGCGAGGTGTCTGGCAAACCCATGGGATTGCGGTAATAGAGAATCTTTCGGGTTGCTTTATGGACTGCATCGCTTTTGGGTGCCTGCACCATAGTGCTTTTGGGTGCCTGCACCACATTGCTTTTGGGTGCCTCGTCCTCATAGACAGGGAGATAATCCATGCCCATCGAGTCTTTTTTGGGGGTCGGCGAGGTGTCTGGCTGCCCCATGGGATTTTTGTAATAAAGTATTTTACGTGTTGTCTTGCCCTCCCCTGGGATTGGGTTGGCTGATGTGGGAGAGGTGGTGCCATGCCCAGCATGTTCGTGGCCGGACTGTGCCATCGCAGCAGTAGGCTTGTTGGCGGCCAACAGAATCAACATGATTGAAATAATAAAGAAAAGCCTTGCGTATTTCATAAATCACCCCCGATCAACCGTTCCAGTTCTGCCAGACGGACCTGCGCATCGAATTGCGCTTTGACCAGGTCGATCTGGAATTTTTTCAATCTTTGGATGGCATCCAATACGGCAACCGATTCCGCTGTTCCGGTCTGGTAGCCCTTCAAGGCGGACTGTAGTCCGATGCGGGCCTGAGGCACCAAGGTTTCGGTAGTCACACGCGCCACCTCTCGTGCCTCTTCCAGACTCAAGAGCGTTTCTTGCAAGGCGGAATCGATGCGTAATTGTCCATAGTTCAATTGTTCTTGTGCGGTCTTGAATTTGGCTTCGGTCTCTCGTTCCTTTGCAGTGCGTGTTTGCCATTGGATGGGAATATTGAATTCCATCATGGCCTCAAAGCCGTTTTCTGTCATTGGGTCGCGACGTTGCACCAGTCCAAAGCCCAGGTTGATATCAGGATACCACTCCTTTTCTGCCAAAAGGTGATCCTGTTTGGTTGCGACCGTTCGTGCCCGTGCCATGGTCAAGGCGGGATTGTTCGTTTTGGCCCGTTCCAATAATTTGGCATAATCAAGCGATGCAGGAGGGGGCAACGAGCGCAATTGAGGATGTTCCACCACCGGAGCATCTGGTTTGCGATTGACCAGAAGATTCAATCGGGAACGGATGCGACTGCGTTCCTTGCCCAGACGGATTTGTTCAACCTCCAAGGCTCCCCGTTCTGCTTCGGCGGAAGTGGGTTCCAATTGCAGACTCATGCCCTGGGCATAACGGAACTGGGCAAATTGCACCAGGGTGCGCATCACCTGGATCAAATCCGCAGTCTGGTCCATGGATAAATGCACGCGATGATAATCGGCATAGGCTGTTTTGATACGGAGAACGATTTCAGCCTCCACTTCAGCGAGTTTGCCCATGGCTTCCCGGCTTTCCGCTTCGGCCATGCCCCGTTGCAATTCCCGTTTGCCCCACCAGGGCAGCTTTTGTTGTAATGAATATTTCACAACTGCGGCACGTTCCGGCAGACCATTATTATTCTTGGAGATGTCATCCAGGGTGAATTGAAACATGGGATCTGGCAAGGCACCTGCGCCATGGGCGCGGGCAGCAGCGGCATCGGCTTCCAGGCTGGCTGCTGCCCGTTCCAGGTTCATTTTTTTGGCCAAGGCGAGAAATTCCTCCACCGAGGCTCCTACCGGATGGTGCGCAGAGCGCGGTTCTTCTGCCATCAATGTTCCGCTCATAAACAGTACCGCAACCAAGCCAATCATGACGGAACTGGATTTGGCAGGACTGGAGAAAGGCAGGATTGGACGTCTTTGACAAGGCATGATTGGCTCCTGATTTGGTTTAGTGCAAAGCTGGCAATCGGGCGGTGATGCGTTTTGGCAATCCTTCGACGGTGATCACGGCAGAGGATTGCGCGCCGTCAGGAATTTTGGCAGGGCCGGAAAGCAGGTTGTCATTTGCAGCTTGCAAGGGAACCTCCACCTTCTGGCCGCCGATAAGCAAGAGGACTTTGGCCGAAGCCCCCTTTACTGCCATCGGTTTGTCTCCATGATCCGTCACATGGAGATCAATCCGGTCGTTCGCAATGACCAGTTCCAAACGTATGCCGTTTGTTTCCATCATTCTGCCCCCGTGTTTGGGCGTCAAGACTCCGTCTGCCAGGGCAGACCAGGAAAAAAGAATTCCGGCGAGTACCAGGATGCCAGCAGCCTTTTGTTTCATAGGATTGTCACTCCTTTCATGTTCAAGATGCCATGGAACTGTAGTGACAGTCTATAGGTACTTGATCACCGGAATATGTCCAATTTGTCACAAAAGTATGGCAGGGAGAGGATGTCCAGCTTGTCAGATTTGAATCAATGCCCACCACCAGGAAAAAAAATGGGCGGACGGAAGGATTTTATATATCATATTTTATTATTTTTACACGCCTTTTCCAAGTCTTTGATAGCCACTCAGATGAGTGTCAATGGACCAGATTCTGACCTCAGATAAAGGATGCAGTTTACACATCTTTTCCCAGTCTTTGATGATGGAAAGATCGGAAAAACCACATCCACTCATGGCCATGCCAGGAAATTCATCCAACCAGTTGATGATATCTTTGTCATCCAATTTTGGAAATTCAATGGCTCTCCATGGTGCAACACCTTGATGAGTCTGCTTGATGGTGTTCACAAAAATATGACTCCATTTCCGACGGTGCCCCCCATCTGTAAGATTGGCAATATGATTTCCAGTTTCAAAAATGGTGGCCATTGGCAATAAGAATATGTTTCTATGGTTTATAAGATTATTGAATTCATTAAAAATGTCAGTATATTTATCGTTATACATCGGAACATTAAAAATATTTAAAAGAACACATGTATCAATCAGAATAATGGCACTCATGGCACCTCTGTTTATATTAAGTTTGTTGTTTCTTTTTGTAATCTTGCCAACCAATCTAATGCTTTTTGTTTTTTATCTTCGGTTCCAGAATAGTGTTTGACAAAGCGTTCCAGAATTCCACTGGTCATGAGACGACCAACACTACCTTGAGCGATCAGTTCAGGGTAGTCTGGAATATTCTGAAGTTGTATCAAACGACTTGAACCATTTTCAGGATCTCTATAGCAAAACACCACATGGGGAATCGCACTATCTGGCAGGGCGTCCAGGAGGGCTGGATTGTGACTGGACAGCAAAACGCGCAAGGAACGGCGTGCAGCCAATAAGGCGATTTGTTCCATAAGCAAGGCGGCACGACTGGGATGAACGCCATTATCAATCTCTTCGATGACCACCATACCCCCTTCCGGGCAACTCAGCATGGCTGCGGCAATGGCCATCACACGCAAGGTGCCATCCGAAAGCAAGGAAGCATCATATTTTCGCATTTCTCTGCCAAAGGTCTCTTGAATCTGGACCATGACTTCACCACGAGGACCGGACAAAAAATCAATTGTGTCAATATCCTGCTCAGGGAGACTGCCGATAAAATTCAAAATACTTTTTCTATTATTTTTTTCATCAAGAGTCAGTTTGACTTTTTTATTACCACCCCATAAATCAAAAAGAACGCTGGAGAGATTTTTTCCATCTCCTTGCAATTGTTTTTCATTTTTGAAGCTGTAGTCCCGCATCTTGGCTGGCACGAGGTCAAGGAATAAAATATTAGACAACCAAGTTCTGAAATGGGCTGTTGCAGATAGTATCACTTCTTGGGACGTCTTATGGTAACTTGCAAATTTTGCTGGGCTGTCCAGTTGGGTGAAAATGGCATACTGGTCACAACAAATAATTGTTGGCAATGTTTCATCCAATATAAAATTATTATACTCTACCAAAAGATCCGTACCCATACCAGCGGCTGATTGAGTCACCTGATAAAGTGACAAGAATGATTCTGACATAAAACAATCTAATACTTCACCAACAATTCGCAAAGATCCTTCTTTTTTTATTTCAAGATCAATATTAATTCTTTGTTGGGTCGTTTGAGACATTCCTGAGCATGAAAACGAAAAACGGGGTGATGAATGATAGCCAAGATCCTGAATGCGGCCCCGCATCAGTCTGTTGGACTCTTGGACCGCAGACTGAATGGAAGAAAGCCGATTTCCTTGCGCCAGCCAGGAAAGCAGGCGCAATCCCTCGATGGCATTGCTCTTGCCAGAGGCATTGGCCCCAATGAGCATGGTCAGGGATGCCAACGGCAAGCTGGCTTCTTGATAGCTTTTGAAATTTTTGAATGTAATATCATGAAGCATCAAACCGACTCCCATCGAACAAGCAAATTGATGTCAATTGGAAAACAGACATCTGTTTCAACAACAAATGAGACGCATCAATCCCATGATTTCATTAAATTGAACCAGTCTCGCTTCCAGGAGTCAAGACTTTTTTTCCTACCAGCAGAAAAATGACTGGAGTGACCAGAGTATCCAGCAGGGTGGATGAAATCAACCCCCCAAAAATCACCATCGCCACAGGATAGAGGATCTCCTTTCCTGGGGCGTCGGCGTCGAGGATCAGGGGGATCAGGGCAAGCGCGGCTACCAGGGCGGTCATCAATACCGGGGTGAGTCGTTCCAATGAAC
>JAMOBH010000210.1:0-9896 GCA_039908085.1 Magnetococcus sp. YQC-5 | reverse complement strand
TAAAAAAAAGAGGGGGTCTGGGGGATTCATCCCCCAGGGTTTTGCCTTTGACTTTTTATCCGAAGGGCATCATGTCCCAATTGTCACACTCCAACATCATCCATGTTTTCCTCCCCCATCTCCATGTTGACATGCGTACCCATCAAAACGTAAGACGCCTTCACCACATTATGTAAAATTTGATTCATTTTGGTCATTCTTTTCAGCAATTGGCCAATAATCCGATCTTTGATTTTTTCCCGGATATCCGAACCTAAAGTGATCATCAACTCCTTGTCCACCTGCACCAACAGACAGGCGTCATTAGAAATCACGTTCGCTGTCCGGGGCGTGTTGGTCAGAAATGAAATCTCACCAAAAATGGCCCCTGGACCCAATTCCGAAAGCGGAGATGGGTTGCCATTTTTCAAGACAATCACGGAACCCGATAACAAAATGTAAAAACAAGCATCCATGCTGCCTTCTTTGATAATATAAACCCCAGACGTACACTTCTGAATTCTGGTATGATTGGCGAAAAAACGTTGTTGTTCTTCATCCGTAAAACCCGCAAAAAAAGAAATCGTTTTGACGGCTTTGGCAATGTAAGCACGATTTTTTTCAGAATCCTCGGATGTGACCACCTTTCGTTCAAAATTGCCAAGCCTGAAACAATGCAGCCATTCATCCATGTTTTTGGGACGTTCCGCATGGCCAATCCTTAACGCCGTGTCTATGGCACCCAGGAAATGTCTGGAATATCTCTCCTTGCCGACTGTCATGGCCAACACCAGAGGATCTTTGCCGTCATGCAACAAGGCATTGCTTCTGGCAATGACATCTATCGGCGGATGCCCCACCACTCCCGCATACAAAACCGCAGCCAAAGAATAAATATCTGTCCAGGGACCATGTTCACTTTTTTTGCCTGAATACTGTTCCAGTGGAGCATATCCAGGAGTCAACAGAGAGGTCAAATTGCCGGTCAGGTCTGATATGTACTGACGCGCCGCCCCAAAATCCAACAGCATCGGCGAACCATCCTTGCGAATATAAATATTGCCTGGCTTGACATCACGATGCACCAAACCCTCATTATGCAACAATTGAAGTGCCTTCATCAGCGGACGGACAATCCGCATGAGATCCGCCTCGCTCCGACACGCCCCTTTCTGATATTTCGCATACAGGGTCTCCCCTTCCATGTATTCCATCACCAGATAGGCCGTCCCGTTCTCCTGGAAAAAACTCAAGATCCTGACAATACTCTCGTTGTGGAACCGCGCAATATGACGCCCCTCCTCCACAAACCGCTCCATGGATTGTTGAAAAACGTCCTTGTTGGCACTATCCGGCACAACCACAGCATGCGAACGATTCCTGGCAACCCCCATGAATTTGGGATACAATTCCTTGATCACAACATCCATTTCAAGCATGGGATCCCTGGCCAAATAGGTGATTCCAAACCCCCCTCGACCAAGGACTTTCTTGATTTGATAATGGTGCAACTCAAAATCAACCGGAAGGGCCTCATCCCCAATAGTCCCCATTGTGCCTCCTGTGCATGGTGTTTGAATGAATCCCAGGCATCATCCGCCTGCCCTCCAGATGAGTCTACATAATGGAAAAACAAGCAAATCTTATGCTCATCCCCTGCAAACTGTCAAGATGACCCTCTCCTGCCGGATCCCACCCCATCCAGCAAGATTCTGCGAAAATACCTCTCTGGCCCCTTGCGTTATGACCAGTCCAATACCATATACAAGCAAAAATCCCATACCATGGCGGATGCATTTGACTAACTAATGAAAAATAATGGAGGAGTTGGGTATCATGAGCATGTCGGAAGGCAAACAAACACGGGCGTTTCAAACCGAGGTTCGGCAGTTGTTGGACCTGATGATTCACTCCCTGTACAGCAACAAGGAAATTTTTTTACGCGAACTCATCTCCAATGCCTCGGATGCATCTGACAAGCTCCGCTTCGAGGCCATTGCCAATGAAAGTCTTTACGAAGGAGAATCCGAACTCGCCATCCGGGTGACGTTCGACAAGGAAGCCGGAACCATCACCATTTCCGACAATGGCATCGGCATGACCCAGGACGAGGCTGCGGCAAACATCGGCACCATCGCCAAATCTGGCACCAAAGAATTCCTGGCTGCCATGAAATCCGATGAAGCCAAAAATGCCAACCTCATCGGCCAGTTCGGTGTCGGCTTCTATTCGGCCTTCATCGTCGCCGACCGCGTCAGCCTGGTCTCCCGCAAGGCAGGCTGCCCCATCAACGAAGCCGTGCGTTGGGAATCCGCCGGCGACGGGGAATACACCCTGGAAACCGTCACCAAAGAAACCCGTGGCACGGATGTCACCTTGCATCTGCGCCCGGATGAAAAAGATTTTCTCGATGGCTGGCGTGTACGTTCCACCATTCGCAAGTTCTCCGATCACATCTCCTGGCCCATCCTCATGCTCAAAACCGATGACTTTGCCTCCGACGACGAGGAAGTCACCGACAAGGATGAACCTCAAGAGAAAAAAGACAAAAAAGACAAAAAACCGGAATGGGAAACCGTCAACAAGGCCTCCGCACTCTGGACACGCCCCAAAACCGACATCACAGAAGATGAGTATAACGAATTCTACAAACATGTCGGTCACGACTTCGAAGAACCTCTGGCCCATATCCATGCCCGTCTGGAAGGCAAATATGAATACACCGTGCTGCTCTATATCCCCAAACGCCCACCCTTTGATCTGTGGGACCGGGATCGCAAACACGGCGTCAAACTCTATGTCCGGCGCGTCTTCATCATGGAAGGGGCCGAAGAACTCATGCCCCGCTATTTCCGCTTTATCCGGGGTGTGGTGGACTCCTCCGACCTCCCTCTGAATGTCTCCAGAGAATTGTTGCAAAAAAATCCCGCTGTCGAGGCCATCAAAAAAGGCATGATCGGCAAACTCTTCTCTGTGCTGGAAGAAATGGCCAAAAACGACTCCGCCAAATATCAAACCTTCTGGGATGCCTTTGGCGTGGTCATGAAAGAAGGCGTCATCGAAGATTATGGCAACCGCGAACGCATCGCCAAATTATTACGCTTCTCCACCACACATGCAGACTCCAAAGTCCAGGACATCTCTTTGGAATCCTACGTCTCCCGCATGAAGGAACAGCAAAAAGCCATCTATTATGTCAACGGCGAATCCTTCGACGCTGCCAGACATCATCCCCATCTGGAAATCTTCCGTAAAAAAGGCATCGAAGTTCTGCTCCTCTCCGACCGCGTGGACGAATGGCTCGTGACTCATCTCCACGAGTTCGATGGCAAACCTTTGCATTCCGTGGCCAAAGGCGGCCTGGACCTGGGCGAATTGGAAGCCGAAGAAGATAAAAAAGAATTGGAAAAATATCAAGGCGAATTCAAAGAGTTGATCGAACGGGTACAAAAAAGCCTGGGCGATCAGATCAAAGAAGTACGCATCACCAATCGTTTGACCGATTCCCCATCCTGTCTGGTCAGCGGCGAACACGAATTGAGTGCCTCCATGGAACGGATCCTCAAGGAAGCCGGTCAAAAAACCTCCACAACCAAACGAACCCTGGAACTCAATCCCGCCCATCCCCTGGTGGTGCGTCTCAAAAATGAATCCGATGACATACGGTTCAACGATTTAAGTCATATCCTGTATGATCAGGCCTTGTTGAGCGAAGGAGGACAGCTGGAAAACCCCGCCGACTTCGTGCGACGCCTCAACGGGATGTTGCTGTCAGCCCTGTGACCTTCACCCCCCCCCCCAAGAAAACAAAGTACATCGCTACGCTTCTGGGGGGGGGGCCATACATCCCCAATCTGGGTGAGTTTGTCTTTCGATGGTGAATTGGCCTGACAAGCTGGGTAAGTTTGTTTTTGGTGGTGAATTGGATGGATAGTGGCTCTCACCCCAAACCCCACCAGTGGCTCTCGCCCCTGGATCCCAATAGTACAGACCCTTAAAACAATTCAAATCCGTCGTCTTCTTCCTGAATGCTGCATGATTCCTCCTCAACATCCCCTCCTCCCAACAGTGCTGCATGAATCCGCCGCTCACTCTCCATGGTGTAAATGGCACGCAATTCATGAAATTCCTCTGCCCTCTGCATACACTCCTCCTCCAGAGTTGGCAACACCGCCCCAGCCTCTTCCTGAAGGATCGCTTGCATCTCCCGCACAATCTGCCCCGCCTCACTCTTAAGTGTGGTATGAAACGTAATGTCCGAGGTCAACAACATGATCTGGTTATAAGTGGCCTGGGTGTCTGCCAGGGATTCCGAAAACACCCCCCCCAAATCCCCATTGCTCATTTCAAGTCGTCGAATGGTCAATGGAATCCGACGCAACAAAACCCCGGCATTCATGATTTTCGGGGCACCCTGCTCGGTGAATTCACTGTTGAAATTCTGAATGGCTTCAGCAGCTTGCAGCAACTCCTCCCCTCTTTGGGCACCCTCCTTGCGGATCCGATGGGCCAAAACCAGAATGGCTTCAGTCAAAGTCTCCAATCGCCCTTTACCCTTGATGCCAATACCAGACGTCAACGTCAACAACCGCTGTGCCGTCTTGTCCAAAGTCTCCATGGCCTTGTGTGCCATAAACAAAGTATTTTCGGTCTGAGAAAGTGTGCGGAGAATCTCCGCCAACAAAGTGTCATCAAGTATGGGCAATTTCAACAACGCATTCAGATGATAAGCCAGTTCGGCAACATCTTGCTGAAACTCCATGCTGTCATTACGGGCTGCAAAAATGGTCTTCTTCTGGGCTTCGGCCAGATCCGAAATCTGCGTCAAATGGTGATGCATGCCCTGCACAGCCGCCACCAGATCAGACAGGGTCTCCTCGATTTGCTCAATGCTGATGCGCGTGGCCATGGCAAACCAACACAAAGCTCCTGGATGTTCCTGTCGTTGAGTCCATTTCTCCTTGGCAAGACGTACCGCCAAGGCCACATGTCCGAGTCGCTGGGAACTGATGTCGTCGTACTGCATCGTTTGCATCATGTTGAACAACACCCCATTATTGGATTCGGCATGGCCTTCGATGATTTGACAGGCCTGGTCGATTTTTGCAATAGAGTTGGACATGCGTTCTATGGTCTCACGAATACGCGTTTTCAGGACTTTCCGGCGGTGGTTCGACAGGTCCATATCAGCGGAAATTTTACGCGACAATTGATTCATCTGGGCTGCGGCCTCACGCATCGAGGAGATCATATCCTGAATCAAAGGTCGGACCTGTCGCATCAGGCTGTCAATAATGGCACACTGGGTCTGACGTTCCAGGGCGTCACTGCCTTGGTTGCGTATCTGATCAGCCATAAGCGGCAAAAAGGCGTCTTGTTCCAGGGTGAGAGACCACAAAATCAGATCGTCCGTGGTTTTCAGAAAAAAACGGGCCTGTTCCATCAGGGTGTCCAAACCTTTCAGAGCAGTGTCCATTTCCTTGTAGATCCGGGTGAGTTCTTGTTGCAAAGGAGTCAATCCCAGGGCTTTGCCCTTCACCGTATGACGTTCCCGAATGGCAGAGGCACGACTGGCACTGGCGGCAAAACTGGCGGAAAATCCGCCCATGTGATCCACAATGGCCTGAAATCCCGTGCTGCAAACCTGTGGCAATCTGTCCAGGTGTGTGATGATTCTTTCCAGACGTGACAGTTGATTTCGTTCGGGAATGGGATGGGACATCTCTGGACTCCTCTGGTTGTGTCATGGCCAAATAAGGGAGGATCAATTCAATCATAGAGTGTATATCTGTTTGACACGTGTGTAAAAGGCTGGTCAAAAAGGATGCCACAAGAGTATCCTGACCGTTCTCAACTTTCATCTGAATGATGTTGGCAGCAAGGAGAATCCTATGAACTTGAAAGTGGTTCCAAACAATCAGACAAACGAATCGTCTGACACTGTGGATACTGGCGGAATTTCAGGCGAAGATTTGCGTCGTATCGTGGAACGGATCGAACGCCTGGAAGAGGAAAAATTGGGCATCGCAGCCGATATCCGGGCGATTTATGCTGAAGCCAAGGCCGTGGGTTTTGATCCCAAAATCGTGCGCAAGGTGATTCGACTGCGCAGCATGGAACCCCATCAGGTCGAAGAGGAAGAAACCCTCACCGATCTCTACAAACGCGCCTTGGGCATGACATGAATGGTGCGGAAACATAAAAAAGCAAGACCTTGGGGGGCGGTGAACCGCCCCCCAACACCCCCACCCTTTTTTTTTTATTGCTTTTTTGGGTTGCCAGATGATATATTTCAAGCATTGTTTGCAATCAATCATCATTTCACTAAGACAACAGCCGATTTGTCAAAACGGATCACATCACCATCCGACTTGTTATACAACCTCCCATCCAACGCAATCAGACAACAGGAAAAAAGATGAATCTATTTTTTTTGTTCATGTTCATAATTTTTGCATCACCAGTGATAGCAGGTCCACTGAGCGCGCCTGCCGCCCCAACGGATCCTGGCAGTGCCCTGTATACCCTGGAAGATATTTATCAACGTCTGAACACCGGCGCACCAGGTGCCAAACGAACCGGCGTGTTAACCGAACCGACCGCCGCACCCGCGACCACCGGACATTCCCTGGATGACATTATGAGCAAAGCACCGTTGCCAGATAACACGTATGGTGCCAAAGCGACTGACGTGTCATGTGGGTTGATATTTTGGGGGTTGCGTACAGATGGGACATGGGGACAACAAACCGGAACAGCCCCACCCTGCCCCCCCTGACCGAGAAAACGCATTTTTGACAATTATGTACTGGATATTCCAGGCAATAATCCGTGAAGACCGGGAATGCTGGGAGAAACGTGACTACAAAACGCAGGTGATTGACCGTCCATTGGAGGAAACCGTTAAACACATGCAGAAGACCGACCACAAAATCGGTCAGCCTGGCGGGGGTTTGGACGGGTTTGTAGAGGGACTTGTTGCTTGTTGTTGACTTTTCGCCCCAAATGGGCATTCTGTTCCTGATTCTAAGAGAGATGTCCATGCCGGAAAGTGACGCAAAAACTTCGAATGACCAATTCGACGTCCCATGGAAGGATATCCTGGAGGCCTGTTTTCCTGATTTTCTGGAATTTTTCCTGCCAGAAGCTTACGCAGATATCGACTGGAATCGAGGATTTGAATTCCTGGATACCGAATTGGCTCGCATCTCCCGTGATGCCGAGATCGGTGACCGGCGGATGGATAAGTTGGTCAAGGTGTGGCGACGCGAAGGTGCAGAACTTTGGGTTCTCATCCACATTGAGATTCAGGGAAACCGGAAAACGAACTTTGCGTCGGGAATGTATGTCTACCAGTACCGGGCCTACGATCTCTATCAGGTGCCGGTAGTCGGCTTGGCCGTTCTGGCTGACGATGAGGCCGGTTGGCGACCATCGGAATTCAGTTATGAAATATGGGGAACGAAACAAAGTTATCAGTTTACTGCGGTGAAGCTGTTGGACTATTCAGAAGTCGAGTTGGAGCAGTCCACCAATCCGTTTGCGATCGTCACATTGGCGCATCTGCATGCCAAAAAGACAAAACACCAGATGGAAGATCGCTACGCAACAAAAAGACATATTATTTTTAAATTGCACCGTAAAGGTTTTAGTCGTCAACAGGTGAATGCTCTGTTTCTCTTTATCGACTGGGTGATGCATTTGCCGAAAAAGCTTGATGATCGGTTAAATGAGGAAATTATTGAATTCGAGGAGAACCAAAAAATGCCTTACATTTCGAGTATGGAACGGTTTTTAGTAGAACGGGAACGCAAAAAAGGTGAAGCTGACTTGCTTCTTAAACTGCTTGGTTACAAATTTGGCCAAGTTGCGGAGTCAGTCACCGAAAAAGTCACTGGTGCAGATAGAGAACTCATTGGGAAATGGAGCAAAAACTTCGTGTTCGCCAATTCTCTGGATGACGTGTTCGCATCTTAAAGGCAACATGCAAGCAACAGATTACTAATCTGCTGCGGTTTATCGACTGGGTGATGTATTTGCCGAAAAAGCTTGATGATCGGTTAAATGAGGAAATTATTAAATTCGAGGAGAACCAAAAAATGCCTTATATTTCGAGTATGGAACGGTTTTTAGAAGAACGGGCACGCAAAAAAATTGAGGCTGATTTTCTTCTTGAATTGCTTGGTTATAAGTTTGGTCAAGTTGCGGAGTCAGTAACCGAAAAAGTTACTGGTGCAGATAGAGAACTCATTGGGGAATGGAGTAAAAAGCTCCTGTTCGCCAATTCTCTGGATGACGTGTTCGCATCTTAAGACAACTTAACAGATGCGTTTTTTTTCTCTGTGTCCTCTGTGGATGGCTTTTGACTTTTTTTGGTATTGCCTTGGTCGATTGATTCAGTTACATCCAACCCTTTGGAGTGGTGACATGCCTGTGAAACGATTTATTTTACCAGTGATCGTTTTCTTTTTTTTGTCCTTGGTTTTTTCGGTTCTGGCCGGTTCGCTGGAGATGCCCGGCAAACCTTCCGAACCCTCCACCGCCCTGTTCACACTGGAGGATATCTACAACCGTTTAAGCTCCGGTGCTGTGGGCAGCAAACGGACCGGAGGGATGGTCATGCCCTCCGTTGGTCCGATGGCGATGGGCAAGACCACTGACGAGATCATGGCTGTCGCACCGACTGCCGGGAACAATCGGGCCAAGCAGGAGAATGTGGCTTGCGGTAAGACTTTTTGGGGATTATCAGGCACGACATGGGGACCACAGATCGGCACCAACGGTTGTCCCCCACCAACCAACATTCAGATCACCGGTGCTACGAACGGGCAGGCGATCATTGCATGGACAGCAGTTACAGGCGCGACATCTTATAATCTTTACTATGCCACCCAATCGGGCCTGAACAGGTATAACTATGCATCTTTGCCCGGTGGCACCAGCAAGCAGAATATCACCAGCCCCTACACACTTACCGGCTTGACCAATGGGACGACCTATTATCTGGTGGTATCCGCAGTGACTGCCGGGGGAGAGGGATTGGCTTCCGCAGTGACCATGGCACCGGTTTATGAGCGGTTTATCGACAACAAGAACGGGACAGTCACGGATAGCGAAACCAAATTGATACTGCTCAAGAATGCAAACTGTTTTGGAAGCAAGTCTTGGGCTGATGCCATGAGTGTGGCTGCCAATCTCAGTGGAGATGGCTCCTGTGGGTTGACTGATAATTCGATGCCAGGGGATTGGCGTTTGCCGACACATCCGAGTCAAGCGTCTAATGTATTGGATGGGGAATTGGCTGTTCTATATGCCGCGAAAAAGAGTAGTGTATTTGTTGGTGCCCAGTCCGACTACTACTGGTCGAGTACTACCTACGCCAGCAGCACGTCCTACGCGTGGTTCGTGAACCTCTACAACGGCTACGTCGACATCAACGCCAAGACGAACACGAACTATGTGTGGCCTGTTCGAGGCGGACAATGATACTTGGGTGCTTTGATGATTTGAGTGCTTTCGAGGGGAGGAGTGCAGAGGGGGGAGACTTCCCCCCTTTGCCCCCGGCGGAGCCGAAATTTTTTTTTGCATATTTCAGGTTTGTAAGAAATAGAGTAAATGATTATTTTTTTTAATCAACTGGTGCATCGTTACCAAGTATACAAAGTGATGTTTAACATTGAATGGGTAGTTTAATCTATACAAACTTTAAATAATCATTATATATATTATCATGCCTTGAATTGGATACTTACTTGACATGGCGAATAGCGACGATCTTTATCATCGATTATATTCTCACCCAAAGCTTGTAGCAGATCTGATGCGGAATTTTGTCAATGAACCATGGGTAGCAGATCTCGATTTTGATCGAATGAAGCGGGTCAACGCCAAATTTCATGTTCATGGCCTGCGCAGGA
>JAMOBH010000209.1:0-9929 GCA_039908085.1 Magnetococcus sp. YQC-5 | reverse complement strand
CACCAAGGGCTTCGCCCCTGGACCCCACCAAGGGCTTCGCCCCTGGACCCCACCAAGGGCTTCGCCCCTGGACCCCACCAAGGGCTTCGCCCCTGGACCCCACCAGGGGAATGATTCCCCTGGACCCCCAATGATTTCAACCTCTAAATAGGATTGGGAATATCAATAAACATAAATTCCAAACCATATTGCCGTGCCAACAACTCTCCCACCGCCTGCACCCCAAATTTTTCAGTACGATGATGCCCAGCTGCAATAAAATGTATCCCTTCTTCACGGGCAAAGTGGTATAGTGGTTCACTGGCCTCACCACTCAAAAAAACATCGGCTCCAACCTGTTTGGCCTCCCGAATCAACTCTGGCGCAGCACCTGAACAAACTGCGATTTTTTTGACCATGGCAGGACCAAAAGGCAACACCAACGGCTCACCACCGAACAGATGGATGACACGCGACAAAAAAACATCAAAAGGTTCCGGTGCGTCACATTCCCCGACAAACGAGAGCCATGTCCCGTGATACAAACCAAACGATGCGGTTGGATTCAGATTTAAATGTTTTAGAATCAAGGAATTATTTCCCAATTCAGGATGGCAGTCCAGGGGCAGGTGATAGGCCATCAAAGTCAAATCACGCATCAACAAAAATTTGAGTCGTGTCTGAAAAATGCCTTCAACCACACGTGAATCCTTGTTCCAAAGCAATCCGTGATGTACCAAAATCAAATCGGCTGCTGCGTCCTGGGCAGCCTGGAACAGATCAAGGCATGCAGACACACCACCAACCACCTTGTTGACCGATTCGCGCCCCCGAACCTGAACACCGTTGGGGGCATAATCGGTGATGGAAGCAACCCGCAAGGTTGCAGCCAGAAACTGTTCCAATTCAGTCAAGTGAGTCATTGGTTTGGACTCCTCATAATCAACTTGCAACACCATGCGGTAACGTCATGTCAGACACCGGCCAACTTTTCAGAGAATTACCCACCCATCCAGAGGTTCTGCAAACCCATCTGGATGACCCCTATTGGAACACACGGGAAAAGGTTTTCCAACTGTTGCTGCAATACACCTTGATCGAATCCTACCGAAATTTCATCAAACATCGGATTCCATACCCGTTTGTCTCGCCAGCCATGGTACTGCCAGGAGCCATTTCCGCCACCAAGGAACATGCCCTGCACAACACCTGCCTGCTTACCCTTCTGAACGCGCCGTTGCCGGATAAACTCAGAAAACATTTTCGGTGTCGGACTGGAAATCGGGTCACCAGGGAAAACATCGCTGACGTGGCCCCAGACCTGATCAATCTGACAAATTATCATGATCTGTACAAAAATACAAACCACGAAGGCTTCAATTCTCTCCTGCGCATGCTGTTGCCATTGGATTATTCATTGTTGATCCAAAGTACGGCAGAGCCTGATCAGCCCAACAGGAGCATGGAATTGAGCAACTTTCATGTCCGCATCGAACGCTTGACAGAAAATGCATTACGTAATCTTGGAATCCATTTAAATTATATAGAACGCACTTTGTATGAAAAGGATGATCGTTTTATTGAAATATTAGAAAAAAAGTTTTTTGAATACTATAATTTTTATCACAATGCCGGTGGACGACGGGCAGCAGCAGCTCATGCAGCCCAACTTCTGTTGCGCGAAAAGATGGTTGGCACTATTTTTGCTGGATCACAACAGAATTGTCGTTTGACATTGTTGAGCATTAATGGAATCAAACAACAAACTGTCATCGAACAATTTTTTCTGGTCAAATTGGAAGATGCCATTTTCCAAAAATTTATCAGTTTTGGCAAAAAAAACAAGATAGATGTCAAGAAAAATTATCTTATTTTTCCAAACCCAACCAGTGGACTGGTAATCATGCGGGCAGAATACGAACATACAAATGCCAGCAAACCTACGCATGATAAAATCTTAAGGGATGAAAGGGACATTCATGAAAAATGGGTCAGCTTGAAGGAAGAGAGTATTATCCCTCTCGTCCCAGAGACGAACATCCAGATTGGATATTCATTCACACAGCAGGAAATCAAGCGAAAGGAGTGATCCATTTTTATCAACAGGGAACTGTTGATAAACAGTGGATAACTGGCAGGAAAAATTGTGGAAAAACAGGCTTTCAACCCAATGTTGGTCAACTTTGCAACAATCATTGCATGCCGGATGCACGGTTGATCCCCAGGGTATGATGCTTTTTTTTTTGAATCAATTCAATCTGTTAGATAATTCATCCACAGAATCGTGTTGCACTGGTATTTCTATTCTTTAATCTTTATAAAAGAAGAATAAACAGTGATTCCGTTCCACTGAACGATCAAAAATGAAACAAAATTGACGCAATCTTCAACAAAGACCTTCCGAGCAAAGATCATGCCTGTTCGGAAAAAAAAATGGATCTCAACTATTATGGAATCTCAACATCGTTTTTTACGCGCCTGTCTTGGATTGCCCACGGATCGGACTCCGATTTGGATCATGCGTCAAGCTGGTCGTTATCTGCCTGAATACATGGCAGTACGCCAACAGGCCGGCCATTTTCTGGCACTTTGCAAAAATCCTGAATTGGCCACTCAGGTCACCTTGCAGCCCATTCAACGGTTCAAACTGGATGCGGCCATACTGTTTTCTGACATTCTGGTGGTTCCAGAAGCCATGGGCATGGCTTTGCGTTTTGGCATTGGTGAAGGTCCGGTGTTGGAATCGCCTCTTCGAACTGCAAGCGATTTGGAAAAATTGCGTCCTGTCGATCCAGAAGAGAGCCTGGGCTATGTTTTGCAGACCGTTGAATTGATCAAGGAGAGGCTGGAGGGTCAGACTCCGTTGATCGGATTTTCTGGCAGTCCCTGGACCCTGGCTACCTACATGGTGGAAGGTGGATCCAGCAAAACGTTTTCACAAGTCAAAGGCATGCTGTATGATCGACCGGATTTGATGAAAATCCTGTTGGATCGCCTCGCCGATGCCATCACCGATTATTTGAACGCCCAGATTCGTCACGGGGTGCAGGCCGTGCAAATTTTTGATACCTGGGGCGGCATTTTGGGATATGGGGAATTTCTGGAATTCTCTTTGGCAAGCATGAAAAAAATTATTGCTGGCCTGGATCGGATCGGTCCGGATGGTCAGGTGGTCCCGGTGATTCTGTTTGCCAAGGGATGCGGTGCCCATCTGGAAAGCATGGCCGCCACGGGCTGTGATGTGGTTGGTCTGGACTGGACCACGGAAATCGGTCAGGCAAGAACCAGGGTCCAGGGTCGGGTCGCCTTGCAGGGAAATATGGATCCTGCCGTGTTGTACGCCTCACCAGAACGCATTCGTCAGGAGGTTCGGACGATTTTGCGGGCCTATGGTCCGCATCCCGGACATATTTTCAATCTGGGTCACGGCATTGCACCCGATTGCGACCCGGCCAAGGTCGAAGTGTTGACCCAGGCGGTTCAAGGAGAGTCTGCTGCATGAACAGGATGCCTTTGGTCTCCCAGGAAGTCTGTTTTGATCGTGCCTTGATCGAGAAATATGATCGCTCTGGTCCGCGTTACACTTCGTATCCCACGGCACCCCATTTTCACGAACATTTTGGACCTGAGACATTGCGTGCGGCCATCGCACGTTCCGCAGCCGAGCAGCCGGATCGACCTTTGTCTTTGTATCTGCATATCCCGTTTTGCGATACGGTCTGCTATTATTGCGCCTGCAACAAGATTGTAACTCCAGACCGCTCCAGGGCCATTCCCTATCTGGAAGCCCTGTTGCAAGAGATCGCCCTCATGGGGGCCTGTTTTGGGCCAGATCGTCAGACCACGCAGATCCATTTTGGTGGGGGTTCCCCGTCCTATCTGACCATCGAACAGACCCGGAGAGTGTGGCAGGCGTTGCGGAACCATTTCAATCTGGTGGATGACGCCTTGGGTGAATATGGTATCGAGGCTGACCCCAGAGAGTGCCCGGATGGAACCATCGAACAATTGCGCGCCATGGGGTTCAATCGCATCTCTTTTGGAGTCCAGGATCTGGAATTTGTGGTGCAAAAAGCGGTCAATCGCATTCAATCCCTGGAATTGACCCAGAAAAATGTGGCAGAGGCACGGGCATGCGGGTTTGGTTCCATCAATCTGGATTTGATCTATGGTCTGCCGTTGCAAACTGCAGAGTCGTTTCAGAAAACCTTGGATGTTGTGATCCAGGATTTAAGCCCTGATCGACTCGCAATGTTCAATTATGCCCATTTGCCCCAATATTTTTCCCCACAACGTCGTATTGATCCCACACAACTCCCCAGTGCGGAAGTCAAATTGCAGATACTGGAAAATGCCATTACCCGCTTGATTCAGGCCGGTTATGTGTATGTGGGCATGGATCACTTCGCCAAACCAGGCGATGAGTTGGCCACAGCTCAACGTCATGGAGATCTGCATCGCAATTTTCAGGGCTATACCACCCGTGCCGCTTGTGATCTGGTGGGCATGGGGTTGACTTCCATCAGTCAGATTGGGCATGTCTATGCTCAGAATTTCAAGACTCTGCCAGAGTATTATGAGCGCGTTCAGGCTGGCGAGTTGGCGATTTTTCGCGGCTTGGAATTGACGCCTGATGACCTGATCCGTCGGGATGTCATCATGCGTTTGTTGTGTGATTTCCAACTGGATCGTCATCTCCTGGGCAGTCGCTTGGGGATCGATTTCGATGCTTATTTTGCGGCAGAGGCCCCGCAGATCCAGGAATTGGTCCGGGAAGGATTGCTCGAAGACGATGGCAGGCTCCTCAGGGTGACCGCAGGAGGGCGTCTGTTGATTCGTAATGTATGCATGGTGTTTGATTGGTATTTATCGCATGGTCCCCAAAAGAAAGCGTTTTCAAAAACGATATGAAGTGGGGAAAAAGTCAAAGTCAAAATCAAAATCAAAACCCTGGGGGATGAATCCCCCAGACCCCCTCTTTTTTTTTAATAATAAAATAATAAAAAAAAAGGGTGGGGGGTTTGGGGGGCGGTTCACCGCCCCCCAAGGTTTTTTTTAGTCGGAGGTCACATTGCACAATTCCAAAGTATTGATCCTGGGAGGCGGGATATCTGGTTTATCCACGGCTTGGTTTCTCCATCGTCGTGGTGTGGAAGTGGAGGTCTTGGAACTCAATTCCCATCCAGGAGGCTCCATTGCGACCACCAGCACGCAGGGATATCTGGTGGAACATGGACCCAATTCCACGTTGCAAAAAGCCGGGGATGTCGAAGATGCCCTTGGCCGTCTGGTGACGGATTTGGACCTGACGCACCGTTTGATCGAGGCTTCACCCCTCTCTTCCAAGCGATATGTCATGCGAAAAGGCCGGATGCTTCCGTTGCCGGACTCGCCACGAACTTTTCTGACCACGCCGGTTTTTTCCATACTGGCCAAGTTGCGTCTGCCCCTGGAGATTGTGACGGGTTGGGTGTACCACGAGGAGAGCATTGCTGCCTTTGTGCGTCGTCGTCTGGGTGAGGAGTTTCTGACCTATGCCATTGAGCCTTTCATTTCCGGGGTCTATGCCGGAGATCCCAAAGATCTTTCGGTACAGGCGGCGGTCCCGAAAATTTATGCCCTGGAGCAGCAGTATGGCACTCTGATTGTGGCAGCCATCATGGAGGGCAAAGCAGCCAAAGCCATAGGCAGTCCCAGGGGACGACTGGTCACTTTTGTCGATGGCATGGGAGAGTTGCCTGCAACCATTGTCCAAAAATTGCCTCCCATGACCGTGCGGACTGGAGTTGAAGTTCTCTCTTTGCGGCCAGAGGAGGGGGGCTGGCGCGTCTTATGGAGAGAGAATGGGGCAGGGGGATCCACTGTGGCGCAACGGGTGGTATTGGCTTTGCCTGCCCGTGCAGCGGCATCGGTGTTGTATGGTATTGCACCGACAGCGAGTCGGATTTTGTCGAGTATCGCCTACGCGCCGATAGCCTCGACGGCTTTGGGTTATGCCATGGATCAGATCACCCATCCCCTGGACGGCTTTGGATTTCTGCTGCCCCGCAAGGAGCGGATTCGTTTATTGGGGGGATTGTTTTCGAGTTCTTTGTTTCCGAAGCGGGCACCGCCGCGAAAACACCTGCTGACTGCCTTCATTGGTGGAGCCATGGATCCAGGTGCCTTGAACATCCCGGATGCTCCCTTGATTGAGCAGGTGCATCAGGATTTGAGTCGTTGTCTTGGCATTCGGGGAGGGCCTGAATTTGTTCAATTGACACGTCATCAGGCAGCCATTCCGCAGTATCATCTGGGGCATTTGGGCCGGATTGCGGCCTTGGATCAGGCGTTGATGCCGTTTTCCGGTTTGCATACCTGCGCCAATTGGCGGGATGGCATTTCAGTGGCCAATTGTATCCGCAATGGGGAGTTGTTGGCCAAACGCTTGGTGGGGGAGGTGGATGAGACCCAACAAACCCCTGAGACCCAACAAACCCTTGAGACCCAACAAACCCCTGCCTCTTGATGCCAGCAGACCAGCAGAGAGAAACCCTATGACTCCAGCAGATCAGCACAGGAAAACCGATGACGCGCTTTATTGCTTTGGATACTGAAACCACCGGACTTTCTCCAGTCCGGGGTGATCGGATCGTGGAGATCGGTTGTGTGGAAGTGGTGCATTTGCGCAAAGGCCAGTCCAGGCAATGGTATATCAACCCAGAGCGCAAAATCCCTTTGGAGGCAACTCGCATTCATGGCATCACCGATGAACAGGTGGCTGGTTCACCTGTTTTCAAGGATATTGCCCAGGAGTTTTTACATTTCATTGGTGAAGATACGCTTGTGATTCATAATGCCTCATTTGACTTGGGATTTCTCAATGCGGAATTGAAGCGTATCCGGCGTCTGCCACTGGAAACCAGTCGGGTCATTGATACCATGGCCGTGTCGCGCAGCAGGTTTCCCGGTCAGAAAGCCACTCTGGATGCCTTGTGCAAACGTCTGAAAGTGGACAACTCCCATCGGAAATGGCATGGTGCCTTGTTGGATGCCGACCTGTTGGCGGATGTCTATGTGGCCTTGCAGGGAGGTGCCCAGTACAGCATGGAACTTTCCACTGTCGCGCATACCTCTGCCTCGGAAGAGGAGGCGGTGACGATGAAAACATCCTCTGGACCTGTGGTGCATCCCCCAAGAGAGTGGCCCCTCTCTCCAGAGGAGGCTTTGGCCCATGCGGCTTTTCTGGATTTCATGCAAAAAGAATATGGTGACCCGCTCTGGCGGCAGGAGGCGGGGCATGGGTGATAGCATCAAATTTGTTTTGTTGATTATAATTAACAATTTTTATTAAAGAAAAATCTATGTATACTTTGGATACAGTTGCTGGGAGTGTGGAGTCCTGGAAAAATAGAGAACTTGATCCGCATGCCATTCCAGTATTTACTCTGGATGCTTGCCAAAAGCAGTCAGTCCAAAACACTCTGACTATTGATGATCTTAATTGGTTGGATAAAATTCTTACTGAAAAGTTTTGTGGAAAATTGACCCTTGAACCTGCATTGAGCCGACAGATGGTCAGCTTTCAGGCAAATAAAAAACGATCAAATTATCGTTGGTATAAATATAAGGAAGGATTTTCTGCTTCGCTTGTAGAATACTTGATAAACCGTTATGGTCTTAAGTCAGGAAAAATACTGGATCCATTTGCCGGAAGTGGAACTGTTTTATTTGTGTCAAGTAGTTTAGGTCTTGAATCCGACGGTATTGAGTTGTTACCTGTTGGACAACAAATTATCAAAATACGAACCATGCTTGAACGAGAATTCACAACAGATGATTTTAAAGAATTGAAGAGATGGATGATTGAGCAGCCTTGGAAAAAATCGTCAAGTAAAGTTCATCTTACCACAATAAGAATTACAACTGGTGCTTATCCGTTAGATACTTTAGATGCTATTGAAAAATTTCTTTCAGTAATGCAATCAGAAAAAAATCGTATACAAGAAGTTTTGAAGTTTGCATTGTTATGTATATTGGAGTCTGTAAGTTTTACCAGAAAAGATGGACAATATTTGCGTTGGGACCATCGTTCAGAAAGAAAACATGGATTGAAATTGTTTAATAAAGGCCAAATTTTGGATTTTGATACAGCCATTACCGCCAAGCTATATGAAATTATAGAAGATCTTGTTACCTCAAAACAGGTCAGGGAGCTTTTTGAAGATCCAAAACAACAGGCTCCGATTAATCTCTATGGCGGGTCATGCTTAGATATTTTACCGACGCTTCTGGATAACACATATGATGCGATTATTACATCGCCTCCGTATTGTAATCGATATGATTATACTAGAACGTATGCTCTTGAATTGGCTCTTTTGGGGATCGGAGAAAAGGAGATTGTAGATTTACGACAACAGATGTTGAGTTGTACGGTAGAGAATCGTCCAAAGTTATTATTATCTATTAATAAAAGTTGGTCAAAAGCAATCCATGCTGCCGATGATCAAGATTTGTTACAAAATCTCCTGGCTTACCTGGAGGATCAAAAATTAAAAGGTAATCTTAATAATAACGGAATATCACGTATGGTACGTGGATATTTTTATGAAATGTCAAGTATAATACAGGAATGTGCACGAATTCTTAAACCACATGCTGTTATGATTATGGTTAATGATAATGTGCGTTATGCTGGTGCCAGCATTTCTGTTGATTTGATTCTTTCTGAAATTGCAAGCAAGGTAGGTTTTTCTATCGAGCAGATTATGGTGTTGCCGAATGGAAAAGGAAACAGTAGTCAGCAAATGGGGACGCACGGGCGTGAACAACTGAGAAAGTGTGTCTATGTCTGGAGAAAAAAGTAGTTGAATTATAAAAGGTTGCGCAATGAATGTTTATAAAAAACATCTAATAACATTTAAAGATTTAATGACTCCCTATGAAAAAACAAGGGCTGGATTTGTTTCCATCGCCCTGGAACGAAATGAAAAAGCAACTTCATACATTGCAGAAGCGAAAGATTTAAAAGCAAAAGCTGAACATGCAAGCAACCCTTCAGAATTGAAAAAAATTTCTGATATTCAGCATGGTCTTTTGACGGCAGCTGGGATATCTGACAAAGCTGCTGGTCATATGGATCGTCAAGGGCATAACGATGCCATAGACGGCTTGATTGAAAAATATCTCGAACCAGCAGGGAATCATTTTGTCGAAGAATTGGTGTACCGTTTTTTATTGACACGCGGTGACACCCTTGGAGGTTCCATGAGGAATTTGGTTGGTGCTTTTGCACAGCGTCAATTTACACGCGCCTTGGTTGCCAGCTTGCGCATCGCAGGAACATCGTTCTATTGGTTACCAAAGAATAATTCATCAACTTGGCTGGAGGCAAAATATTCAGATCCAAAAGATATAGAATCAGCAAAGGGGTTATGCTGGATCAAACAGGGAAAATCTAGAACTTTAATGTATAATATTAAGGTTCCTTTTCTAGGAAAAACAGGGAATGGGGTTGATATGTCCCTTTTTGATTGTGGCTGGAATGAGTATTCACAAGAAAAAGCCAGTTTACCAGAATTTTATATTGCTCTTGGAGAGCTAAAGGGCGGCATTGATCCGGCTGGTGCCGATGAACATTGGAAAACGGCAAACAGTGCCCTTGCACGGATTCGTAAAAAATTTGATGAACAAAATCTTAAACCTGAACTGTTTTTTATTGGCGCAGCCATTGAGAATTCAATGGCAAGTGAGATATGGAATCATCTAAATAGTGGTACTCTTACAAATGCGGCAAATTTGACTAACGAAATTCATCTAAGTTCATTATGTGCATGGCTTTGCAATCTGTAGAATTTACCTGAATTCGAATGACCTGTGAATCTGACTTGAAGCAAACTGAAAACCTTGGGGGGCGGTGAACCGCCCCCCAAACCCCCCACCCTTTTTTTTTTAATATTTTATTATAT
>JAMOBH010000208.1:0-9974 GCA_039908085.1 Magnetococcus sp. YQC-5 | reverse complement strand
TCTGTATTGTTGTGGATCTGGATAGTGATCATTTTAGAACGGATATTGTGAATGGTGGCGTGACGAATCAACTTGGAGTGCCTTGTTATGGAGCGACGTTTGTATTTTATCATTGGGGATGTGGTTTCATGTAGTGCGCTGTCGGTAGTGGGGACATGGGCGGCGTATTTGCTGCCTTCCACTTGGCCGATGATGCTGGAAATGATGGTGGGGATGGTGGTGGGGATGATTGCCACGATGGCGGTGTTGCCGGTATTCATGATGTGGTTTGGGGCCATGGAGGTGATGGTTCCGGCCATGCTGGGGAGCATGTTGAGCAGTATGCTGCCCAGCATGGTGCCGCAATGGCGTGGAGACCCTGGGGTCTTGTCGATGTTGGGAGCTGGAATTGGGGTTTTGGCATGGTTGTTTACCCGTGTGACGGATCATTTTTTTCATGGGGAGGAGATCGATGGTTGATTTGAAGACGCAACGACGATGGGATGGGACTGCTGGATTTTATGATCTGCTGGCCCATGGACCTGAGCAACGCTGGGAACCGGCCAAACGTGCCCTTTTCAGCCGGATGCGACGAGGCAACAAGATACTGTTTGCTGCTTTGGGTACGGGATTGGACATTGCTTTTTTTCCACCAGATCAGGAGATCATGGCGATTGATATCAGTCCGCGCATGCTGGAACGCGCCCAACCCAGGGTGGTGCGGTATATGGGAAGGATCGAAGTCCGACAAATGGATGTTTGCGTCATGGATTTTCCAGACGGGTATTTTGATCAGGTTTTCACCTCATGTACCTTCTGCTCGGTGCCGGACCCGATTCGTGGGCTGGAGTCGTTGCACAGGGTGTTGAAGCCGGAGGGGGAGTTGTTGATGTTCGAACACACGGGCAGCAAGATTTTGCCATTCAAGTGGATTTTGGATATGTGTAATCCCATTTGCAGACATATTGGCCCGGAGATGAATCGGGACACCGTGGCCAATGTCCGCCGGGCCGGGTTCAAGGTGGAATCGGTCAACAACCTGTTTTTGGATGTGGTCAAGACCATTCGGGCTTGCAAGGTGGAGTGAAGTGAAAAATATGAATGGGTGCAAGAAGGAGTCTTGACATGGCGACATCGCTTGTTTAGAATCGAATGATGTAAAATAAAATACACTGAATAATTTAAACCTGAGCGTATATTTACGTTTAAATCTCACGCAAAAGGAAGATTATTCCAAGCACATATCAGAGGGTAATCAATCATGAATACAAATTTAATTGCTGATAACCTGCTTAAGTTTGAAATAGGAAAATCTGCGTTCGATAAAGACAATTTAGTCGGTCATCAAAAAAATGCTTATGATTACATTATTGATACAATCAAAAAGATATTAGAAGCAAACAAAAAGATTGACTTTAAAAATAAGAGTGAAGAATTCGTTTTAGGTCAAGCCACGCATGTATTGTCAATTTTTGGCAATCGTGGAGATGGAAAAACTGCAACACTGGTTACAATTTGTCAAAAACTTTCAAAGGATCGCAAAATTTTGATGGTCCCCATTCTGGAGCCGGAACTGCTTAGGTTTGAAGAAGAACTCTTCCTAAGCATTGCGTTCAGCCTTTATCAACTTTTGGAAAAACAAGAAAAAATAAAAGACAATGCGTGTCCCTTGCCCGCATACTCCAAGCTTAAACAGGGGCTGAATGAACTGGTTGCAAATTTCTTATCTCGTTCGACATCCAACCATAATCTCATACTGGAACTGTCTGGTTCAATAGAAGGTTTCACCCAGCGTTTCATGCAACACGGATCCTCAATCCTCTCCAGTACGCAACGATTCAGGCATTGGATTGATGAGCTTTTAAATGTAACCGGGTGTGAGTTGCTGGTTTTGCCGGTCGACGATCTGGATCTGTGTGTAGATATGAGTGCCAAAGTTCTTGAAGCGATCCGTATCTACCTTTGCAACCCCCGCGTCGTCGTCCTCATGACTGCAAACTCACGTCATCTTCGCAGATCCATCCTCAATGCACAGTTGAAACAATTGCCAAACTTTTTTATTGCAAATGAATTTCATAACAGTCAAAATGAATTTTATAAAGTAGTTAAAGATAGTCATGCCACCTTGGTAGCAAACGAATATAATAAAGAACTGGAGCACGCCAAACAGTTTATCAATAAAATAATACCTCCGGCTTATAGATTCTATATGCATGGCCTGCGTCCTGACGAACGGCAAACCACTCAATTCTGTCTGTTAGCCAACGGATCTCATATTTCATTTGAATCTCTCTGGGATGACGTGATTCTTCTGAGAGATATTATAGACAGGTATCAATCAACAAAAAATGACCAGGATAAATTTTCTGCTGATGTTTTAAAGGATACTATTAATTTTCTTTTGTATAATCCAAGAAAACGGGCAGCACCGCACATAAAGAAAATTGTCAAAAATTATTTCATGGTTCCGTTAATATCTGTAAGGGTTTTATTGAATCAGATTTACAAGTTTTATTATTTCATACAAGACTGGCGCAAAGAATTAAAATATATCGCAGAGCACCCATTAAGCGATTCAGACAAAAACAACATCAAGGAATACTTTTATAATAAAAGGAATACGCCTAAATGGTCTTCGATGCTGCTTCAGCCTGATGAAGATGGCGTAGACGAAGAAACAAGACTTAAAATATTAATGATTGTTAAGGTTGAGGAAAAATATTTTGTTGATTTTTTTCGTGCGCTTAGCATAAATCCAGACATTCAGGTGGATATGCAATTATTTGATTCTAACGAAAAGATGAATGCTTTTGGATCTCAAACCCTATCTGAATTCTGGGGCATCATTATAAATAACCGCTATACAGTTTCAAGTAATGGGCAATATTGGTTTCAATGCAAAACTAAAGATGGGAACGAATTGTCAGATGCATCATCGGCCTTGTTACACGTCATGATGGAGCATGGAGCAGCCATTTCGACTCCTTCTGATGTGTTGCAATATTTTGGTCTTGATGTTAATGAGAATCCAAAATTCAAAATCAGAAAAATCGCTATGCTTGACTTTGTAAATTCGAAAAAATCCAAAATAAGAAGATATGATATTGAAGATCTGATAATAGACAATCTTACGTTTATGAATTTTGCGCCTGACGTCCAAAACAAACAAAACTATATTATTAATTTTAAGCCTCTTTACGCAAGCGTTGCGTCAGCATTTAGAACCATTCAAGAAATACATAATTACAGATATCAAACTCAATCATATCATGACGTAATACAGGAAAAGATAGATGCGCTCAACCATTTTTATGATGATTTGTATGGTGTTTTGCGAAACAGAAGAGATGCCGACAAAGGCAACGACCAATCAATCAAATACGTTCAAAGCACTCATGGTCTAGAATTGAATCGTAACTTGAATGATCATTTTTTAAGCGTTTGTTGCTTGGTTATGATTTATGAGATCTGGAGGTTGTCGTCGGCCTTCTTGAATGATTCTTCATCTTTGGTAACATTTTCACAAACAGAGTCAACATTGTTATGGAAGATCACCAGAGTGAAAAATTTAGGAAAAAATATCGTCGATCTTTTAACGCTGGATGAGAATAAACTTGAAATACGTTTATTCATTCTGCTCTATTTGGCTAATCTACCATTGGCTCCCCTTCTGACCGCATGGAATTACGAAAAATCAGATATGCCACAATCAATAATTTTGGCCATCCTTAATCTTGTAGAAGCGTTGGCAAAAGATATCAACGATTATGATTACGAGTCAACAATAGAATTTTGTGAACAAAATAATATTTATATGAATAAGTGCATGCATACGGTTAGTATCAGCCCGATTGAGGCCACAATTGTGCGTTTTTTTAGAAAGAAAAAAATGAATGCCATGGGTGTTGAAAGTATGACAAGAAATATTGTAAAATTTTTGGATTTGCTTATCGAGATTCAGGTTGGTACGGCAGAAAATGAAACTCATTATATTTCGCATGAATTTTCCCCGGCAGCCTGGAAAAGGGCGATTGATATAGTTGTAAATCAAGATGTTAACTTGCCAACATTTCAATTTCTCAACCTTTCAACCTTTCAACATCTCAATCCCTCCACATCTCAAAAATTATATTGTTTAAATCGATGAGTAAGTTCAACAACACAAGTGTAGATGTGTTGACGGATGCTTCTTATCACGTTATCACGGATCATATATTAATCAAATTAGGCTGGGGCGATGGAAACAGTGAGTGGTCAGATGTTCAAAAATCCGATCCATTCATCTCTACGGACCGTGACGAAACAGCGTTTATTAAAAGTTTGAACGCACGTCTTGATGAATTATTAAAAAAACCATCGTCAACGACAGAACGATTGCGATATCGGCAATGGATCGTGGATTATTTCCACAATGATCCACCCTGGCGCATCGACTTGTTGTCACGTTTGAGTGACGATTTGGTATTCAATGGCACTCAGCCCACCGTGCAGTTACGGCACTTCCGTCGTTGGCGCGACATCTGCCAGAAAGTCGATGAAGAAATGCTGGTGGCCCTGCGTATAGCCATCACCTTGCGCCAAAAATATCCGAAATCACACAATCCCATCAAACCCCTTGCCTTCCATCAGAATTTGTTGAGAATTTTGCTCGCATGGCCCACCTTTCTGCACCCCATGGACCAGGACTTTACCAGTATCATCCAAACAGGCTTGACCGATGCGCACATCCACTTTGGGGAACGCTATCCCGCCCCACTCATCTGGAGGGCCATGATGGATGGACGTCACGAGCCTTCAAAAAGCAACGTGCCCAAAATTTGGGAAATACAAAACGATACGCGTCCATACTATGATTTCCTGATTGCAAAATATCTGTGCGACGAGGGCAAGATCTATTTGATCAATCCAGATAAATCACCTGAGAGCATACGGCATGCACAAACATACCTGAAAATGTTTGGCATCGAGGAACCCTATCCCCCCATTCGCTACTCCCTGCTGGCAGAGCGAATGCTTCTGGTTATTGGATTTCTGAGACAAATTAACAATGAAGCCGATTCAAACGAAATATGTTGTTTTTGGTTGTACGTCAAGGGGCGTGCAACCTTCATGCACTGCTTAAGCCCTCAGGAACCAGGATTTCAAGCATTTGTCAATACTCGAAAAACATCTGGCAGAGACCTGGATGCTCACTTGGCCCAAGACAGCCTCTATTGGCTGGCTGACACGGGCATCATCAGCATGGACATTCGACTCTACCATGCACAGACAAACGATACGCTCTCAAGATTCAACCAATTTTTCCGCACCATCATGGATCTTGACCACAGTATGAGGCCAAAAACAAAGATGGAGTGGCGATTTATCCTTTCATTATCCAAGGGGGGAGGCGGTTCTCAGGAGCGACGCTTCGGACTCCGTCAATCCAATTGGCGATTGCATAGAACCAGAACCATCAGAGAAACCAAAAAATTTTTAATCAGATACCCTGTCGTACAAAAAAATCTGATTTTATCTCATGAATCGCTATATATAAATTGCTGTCCTTGCGAGCGAATCAATTCACATGATAGATCGTGTGGTTTCGCCATAAAAAACAACCATCATTTTGTTTTCAATGGCTTCGATATGATCGCATCCGAGTACGGATATGATGTGGGACTCATGGCCCCCATCTACATTATGCTGGGGGATACCCAGACGCCGGATCTGGATCTTGAACCAAATCAATACCTGTTACGGCAAGACCCACGCCGACTCACTCGTTTTTTCCATCACGGCGAAGACAGAGAGCATCCAATCACATCATGCCGGGTCAGTTGGGAAGCCATCGAATGGCTGGGTCTCGAAGGGGGCGACCGCCTGGGTCACATGACTTTTCTGGCTGATGATCCACGCCCATTATCCATCATGGAAACCCAAGGTGAACGACTGGATAATTTGCTTTGGCTCTATCATGTCGGTCTGGCAGGACAATCCGGTCAGATGGAATGGTTGCGCAAAGAAATCGAAGAACTCTCCAGTATCATCCATCAGATTCCAGAGTCGCATCAGCATCAGCATCAACATCCACATCATATCAAACCTTCGGTTGTCGATTTGATCGAAGCCTGGGGCTTGCGACCCAAATTGGAAAATGAGTTCCATCCTCCGCCTACGCAACCCGCACTGTTGGCCTATCTCGCCTTTGCCGGCCTGGATGATTTTCAAGCATCCCAGCAGAACAGACCCAGTTCAGATACGTGGCCATCACTCAAAGAGCATGCGGAGTCCGCCTACCATCAGCGCGGCATTTTCAAATCTTTTGAATATCCAATCGAATGGTACAAAATAGCACGGGATCACATAATAAAAATCATTGTTCAGCGTGGCATTCTCATCGAAACCTGCCCAACTTCAAACCTGATTATTGGTAATGCCTTTCAGGACAGGTCCGCCGGTGCTTCCTTGACCGAGTCCGCATTGTCCCCCAATTTGGTGTTGGGGTCCGATGATCCCAGCATGTTCAAAACCGATCTGCGCGTGGAGTCGGCCTTGTTGCTTAGTGATATCCTTGCAAAACAAGAAATACCAAGAATTGAAGCCTGCAAGCGTATTCAAAGCATGATTTGTCCCCCTTTCCGGTCAAGATCCTCCTCTTGAGGTGTGATCCATGGTCTGGTGATCTCCTGGCCAGATAAAAACATGGCGTCCATCTCGAAAAACATCACCATTCGCGCGGTACGAATGCTTCATCATTGGCCAAACGTATCTGCTCCCCAGCCAGCACAAGCACAAACAATCCGTTTTTGATGGCAAAACGGATCACATGGTCTTCAATCACCATCCCCGCAACTGCGCCAAATACACGCTTGTCAGCATATTCCGAAAAAAATTCCTTGAATTCACCCAAGTGCCCCATGTGGTCTCGCACGTCTTCTATCGTCAATTTGCTTTTGACTTCCACCAAGGAGACAGCATCTGTATTTACCACAAACAGGTCGATCTCCATATGACGACCCCCTGGCAGATCGGCCTCAACACGTCGGCTGACCTTGTGAACCGGAATGCCTCTTTGCGCAAAAAGAGTTTTACACGCTGGAGCAACCATTCCCTCCACAAACTCTCCCAAACGACCTCCCAATTGACCAATCTTGCGGTCAGTCTCGCGCATTTGTTTGGCCGTCTCCTGCAATTGTCGATCTGTCGCCTGCATTTGACGGTCCAGTTTCTCCCAGCGTACCCGATCTTCACGGATCATCTCCTGGAACATTTTCCACACATCATCAAATGTAACTGTTTGAGTCATTGCAAACACTCCAAATGATATGTCAGAAGGATTCGTTCCCTGGTCATTCAAGAACGCGCATCCCTGGACCAACCCCTTTACAATTTGGGTTTATGCGGACACTCTGGTTTCTGACAATCCACATACAAGGACAAGGCGTGATCCTGTACGGCAAAACCACGATCCCTGGCTATTTCTTTCTGACGCTTTTCGATCTCAGGATCAATAAACTCTTCCACTCGACCACATTGCAAACAAACCAGATGGTCATGGTGTTCCCCCTCGTTGAGTTCATAAATGGCCTTGCCAGATTCGAAATGACTGCGAGAAAGCAATCCGGCATGCTCAAACTGGGTCAAAACTCGGTAAATGGTCGCAAGACCAATCTCCTCCCCTTCGGACAGCAACCGTTTGTACACCTCTTCAGCACTCATGTGTTGACCGGCGTCAGTCACAAACAGACGAAGCACCTTCATCCTCGGAGCCGTTGCCTTGAGACCTGCATTCTTGAGATCCTGATTCATATCCATGCCACGCTCCTTTATGTTTAATGATTATACCTGTGGATAGAGTTTCCCATTCCAGACAAAAAATGGCAACTCCGAATTTTCACCAGTTGGCAAATGCTTGAACCTTAGCCTGTTTGCGTCTTAAAATACCCCAATGCAGCCTAAAGTCAATACACTATACTGACATATCAACGTATAAATTTATGAGGAATACCACCATGATCAAACACATCGCCGCCTTGCTGTTCGCCCTGATCACCTCTGCCATGGCTCTCACGGCTCAGGCCGAGGTCTTGATCCTGGCACACGGCTATCTGGGCAGCCCAGCATCCTGGGAAAACAGTGGCATCATCTCCATCCTGGCCGCCAATGGTTGGGAACGCGCTGGCATCCTCCAAACCGGTCCCAATGGCGTCAACGAAATCCCAGGTCCAGGCGCAAATGCTAACAAAAAAATCTATCTGGTGGAACTCCCTTCACCCGCTCCTCTGGCCATTCAGGCCGATCACCTCAACCCCATGTTGCGCCTCCTCTCCTGGCGTCATCCCAAAGAACGTTTCATCCTGGCCGGACACTCCGTGGGCGGTTTGGTTCTGCGTCTGGCTCTCGTCCAAGGCCATGTCCCCAACCCGCAAGCACTCATCACCATCGCCTCACCACACCTCGGAACGCCCAGAGCTGAACAGGCCCTCAACGCCACTCAGGATTGGTGGCCTGTGGAAATCATCAAAGACTTCTTCGGCGGCGATTCCTATCAAACCCTCAAATTCTCGCGGGGACTTTATATCGACATCGTGCGACAATACCCTGGATCTCTGCTCTTCTGGCTCAATGGACAACCCCATCCGAATATTCGTTACGTCTCTATCGTCCGTGGCAGCCCCTTTGTCCTATGGGGGGATATCCTGGTTCCAGGCCCCAGTCAGGACATGAACAACATCCACGCCTTGCGTGGACGCTCCACCCTCTATACCATGGGGACTGGCCATGAACTCAACCCCTACGATGGTTTCACCCTGACAACCATCCTGAAGGAACTTGCCAAATGAACGGTCACGACATCGCCCTTTGGCATCATGATCACCACTTCGGTCTGGATGTCCAACTGGCCGCCGAACGTCAGACCTATTGGGTCATTGGCCTCACACTGATCACCATGCTCGTGGAATTGGTGGCTGGATATGTCACTGGCTCCATGGCCTTGACCGCTGACGGATGGCATATGGGAACTCATGCCGCAGCTCTCGGTTTGGCCGCCTTCGCCTACGTCTTTGCCAGACGCAACGCCAATAACCCTCGCTTCACCTTCGGCTCTGGCAAAACCGGACCCCTGGGTGGCTTCGCCAGTGCCGTGGCATTGAGCATCGTTTCTCTCCTGATGGCCATTGAATCCATCCAGCGGCTGATCTCTCCGGTTCAGGTGGAATTCTCCACGGCCCTCCTGGTGGCTGTTTCAGGTCTGCTGGTGAATTTGTTGAGTGCCTGGTTGCTCGGCTCTGCCCATGATCACGGCCATCATCACGATCATGATGATCACGACGACCATGATCACGATCATCACCACAAAGCACAGCCCCACCATCAGGACCACAATCTCAAAGGAGCTTATCTCCACGTCCTGGCCGACGCCTTGACCTCGGTGACCGCCATTGTCGCCTTGATCTGCGGCATGACCCTGGGTTGGATATGGATGGACCCCTTGATGGGCATTATCGGCTCGGCTGTCATCGCTGTCTGGGCCTTCGGTCTCATCCGGGAAAGTGCCAAAACCTTGCTGGACGCTGAAGATAATCTCCCTTTGCGCAACAGCATCGCACGACGTTTTCAGGAACACCAGGATTGCGATATCGCAGATTTGCATGTCTGGCGTGTAGGCCCATCCAGCCACGCATGCATCGTCTCATTGATCGCGCACCATCCCCGTGACGCAGATCACTACAAAACTTTGCTCAATGGCATACCAGGTCTGGATCACCTCACGGTTGAAGTCAATCACTGCCGAACTTGTTTTTGATCGCCACGGAATCACAACTCATAGCGTGAGGCTTTGCATTGAAGCCGGGACCATTTTGAATCATGTTGGTGATCGGAATTTTTTAAAATATTGGTGATTGGGATTGATTGGGGCTTCGCCCCTGGACCCCACCAAGGGCTTCGCCCCTGGACCCCACCAAGGGCTTCGCCCCTGGACCCCACCAAGGGCTTCGCCCCTGGACCCC
>JAMOBH010000542.1:0-1950 GCA_039908085.1 Magnetococcus sp. YQC-5 | reverse complement strand
AATTTTAATTTTTTTATTTTATTAATTATTAAAAAAAAAGAGGGGGTCTGGGGGATTCATCCCCCAGGGTTTTGCCTATGATTTGTTTTTTTGTCTGAAGGGCATTTCGTTTCTCCTGCGGGGCGGACTTGATAAAAATGGCATCCAATCTGCAAGGGTCTCTGGCATCCATAATGGGTCTTGAGTGGCCCATTCCGCCAAACCCTACAGCCCCTCTATTATTAACGCCATGAACAAAATTCAATCCATAGAGGAACTGCTCAAAACAGTCGCGAGCATGCGGGAGCAGGGCAAAAAAATTGTCCATTGCCATGGCTGTTTTGATCTTCTGCATATTGGTCATTTGCGCCATTTTCAACAGGCGCGCCAATTGGGTGATTTTCTGGTGGTCACTCTGACTCCGGATCGTCATGTGGACAAGGGAGCCAATCGTCCTGCTTTTCCAGAAGCCTTGCGAGCTGAAGCATTATCGGCTTTGGCGTGCGTGGATTGTGTGACCATCAATCAATGGCCCACAGCTGTTGAGATTCTTCGCTTGTTGAAGCCTGATTTTTATGTCAAGGGTATGGAGTTTGGCAATGCAGGAGATGATTATACTGGCAAGATGGCCATTGAGGCTGCGGTTGTGCAAGAGATTGGGGGTCAATTGCGCTTCACCGGGGATATTGTCTTCAGTTCCACCAATCTGATCAACCGGTATCTTTCGAATTTTTCCGAAGAAGTCAACAATTATCTGAATTTGTTTCGTGGTCGATATGCGATATCCGACCTGTTTGATCTTCTGGATCGTATGAAACCGCTTTCTGTGCTGGTGATTGGGGATGCGATCATTGATGATTATCATTATGTAACTGCCATTGGCAAATCATCCAAAGACCCGATCATCGCCCTGAAACACCTCTCCAGTGACAAGTTTGCTGGTGGTTCGGTGGCCATTGCCAATCAGGTGGCCCAGTTTGCAGGTCAGGTCGAACTCCTCACGGTTCTTGGTGCCAAAGAAAGTCATGAAGAGTTTTTGCATGCTTGTCTGGCAGAGAATGTGAATCCCCGTTTCTTTTTCCATCCCGATGCCCCCACGCTTACCAAACGCCGTTTTCTGGAGGGCTATGCCCTGACCAAATTGTTTGAAGTGTACATCGAAGGGGATCTCCCGTTGCCGGATGGTGTGGAAAAACAGATGCGGACGTGGTTGGAGCAGAATTTGGCACGTTTTGATTTGGTGATTGTGGCGGATTATGGTCATGGTGCCATTACCGAATCCATGATTCAAACCATGATTCAGTCAGCTCCATATCTGGCTGTCAATACCCAGGCCAATGCTGGCAATCGGGGATTTCACACCATTTCCCGTTATTCCCGTGCGGATTACATTTGCCTGGCAGACCCGGAAATCCGTCTGGAAACGCGACGTTTGACTGGGGATATCCATCCTCTGATGGATGGGGTGGCCAGAAAGCTCAACTGTCGCACAATGGCGGTGACCAGAGGCAAAAGGGGGTCTGTCATGCGCAATGAGTCTGGCGTCATGGTGGAGGTTCCGGCATTTGTGTTCAATGCCGTGGATCGTGTCGGGGCTGGTGACGCCTTTTTGGCGGTCACCTCGCCTGCTGCTTTGCTGAATGCCCCGGTTGAGTTGATCGGCTTTATCGGTAATGCCATTGGTTCTTTAGCCGTTGAAATCATTGGCAATCAACATGTCGTGAACGCCCTCAGCCTTAAAAAACACATCACGTCAATATTAAAATAATCATTTCCTGGGGGGAAAATGCGCTGGCTGGCAGCACCTTGGATCTATCGGCTCTGGCGTCCTCGGCATATCCGATACATTGGGCGTGATCTTTGGCATCCGGCCACCCAGCCTGTGCATGACCATAAGATTCATCTTGAGGCAACCTTGCGCTGGCTGGCCAGGGCACAGGATATCCGTGACAACCATCACGATGCCGGCGG
>JAMOBH010000541.1:0-1950 GCA_039908085.1 Magnetococcus sp. YQC-5 | reverse complement strand
TGACGCAGGCACGCTCTCAAACCTTGGGGTTGCCTTGGACGACATGGGGCGCATTGCCCCACAAGAAGCAAAGGCCGAGTATTTTCAAAAGTCTGTACGAGCATACGAACAATCACTCATTATTCGTCCGGATGACGCAAACACGCTCACAAACCTTGGGGTTGCCTTGAACGACATGGGGCGCATTGCCCCACAAGAAGCCAAGGTCGAGTATTTTCAAAAGGCTATGCTAGTATTTGATCAATCATTAACTGTTCGTCCAGATGACGCAGACACGCTAACTAACCTTGGGGCTGCCTTGAACGAGATGGGACGCATTGCCCCACAAGAAGCAAAGGCCGAGTATTTTCAAAAGTCTATACGAGCATGCGAACAATCACTTGCTATTTGTCCAGATGACGCAAATACGCTTTTTAACCTTGGCTTTGCCTTGATCAGCATGGGATACATTGTATCACAAGACGAACAGGCAGAATGGTTTCGTAAGGCACTTTCAATAACTAAAAAGGCGCGTGAATTGAATCCGAATGATTTTAATCTTTGTTATAATCATGCCTGCGCCCTGAGTTTGTTGGGTCAATCATCGGAGGCGATCCAAGAATTGCGCTTGCTGCTGACCAGTGACCCTTCCGGGAAGCAAGTAATTGAGAAGGAAGAGGATTTTGCCTCGTTGCGGGGGTTGCCGGATTATCAACAGCTTATGGAAGAATTTTAATCGCTTGGGCTGGAAGATGGTGTTGCCCGATAGAGCCAATCCCGTGCCGTAGCTTGCATACGCAATTGTTTGGCTTTTTTTTCGACTTGGCTTTTTGTGCAGGCCGAAAAGTCGATGATGGCATGTTCTGGAAAAGGCGCGGGATCTGGGTGGGTGGGCAACAACAGGGCAGCACATTCGGCTACAGTTACGCCCATCACCCCTATGGATGTGCATCTTGGCATTCTGGTAAAATGCTCCCATGCCTGCTGGGGAGTGATCTGGTCACCGTCATAAACCGACAGACGGTTTTCATCCTTGGGGGTAGGCCGGAATGCTTGACTGCTCACTTGTCCATTTTGGAAAAAGCAGGGGTGAATCTGGCGCAACAGCAGCGTGGTATCGTCCATCGTTATGGTGGTGCCAGTTGTCTGATTTGCTCCCCCAGCCAGTGCCATGCTGTTGGATCGTTGAGTTCGAGCATCAAAAAAACTTCATCTTCGGTTTTCATATTCAGGCTGTGCCATTCGCCCTGGTGGGTATCCATATTGACCTCCAACGAGACCTCCCACTCTCCCAACGTCCATTCGGCCTGAATGCCTCCTTCTGCTGTGGGATACAGACAGGGCAGGGGAGCATTGGCAGTATAGTGGTTCTCGAATTGGCCTGAAAACCAGCGCAATCCCTCTGTACTGGGGGCAACGCCCTTGCCATCCAACCAGCCATCTTTGAGGTTGTGAAATTCATCAATCCGGGCAGCCATGTCGTTGGTATTCAGGATCCGATCAACGCCTTGGTTTGGAAACATGGCAATGGGGTTTGTATGATCCGTTTTCCAATCTCGCGCCAGACCAACGATTTCCGTATGTGCAATCGTTTGTCCGGCATCCGTTTCATCAATGGCCGCCAGAACCCCCGCTTTTTGCCACGCACTCAACTCTGCCAAGTCAGTCGGAGTCATAGCCAGTATCTTGGCCAACAGAGTTATCAATGGCTTCCAAACGCCGTACTACCTCCGGGATATGAAAATTTCTTTCAACTCTCATGTCCTGTTTTCCTGTCAACCGTTTTTTTTATCTTTGTCTTGAGCATCCAGTTAGGATGAACTTCCTGGGGAGGCGGTGAACCGCCTCCCCAGACCCCTCCACCCTTTTTTTTTAATCTTTTTTTATTGCCGGGAAAGATTCCTGGGGAGGCGGTGAACCGCCTCCCCAGACCCCTCCACCCTTTTTTTTTAATCCTTTTTGATTGCGGGG
>JAMOBH010000540.1:0-1957 GCA_039908085.1 Magnetococcus sp. YQC-5 | reverse complement strand
CGAGCAAAATCAATGTCTGTCCACCGCATGGAGAGGATGTTCCATTTACGTGCGCCTGTGAGCAGGCACGTCAAAAAAAACACGCGCAACACTGGTTTCTCTTCGTGCAACGCAGCCACGAATCGTTGCAACTCCTCCCCAGACAGGAAACGGTCACGGCTGATTTCTCTGTAATAGCGGATCCCCCTGGCCGGGTTTGCCATATCCACCATGCCGGATTCAATCCCGACATTGAAGACTTTCGAGAGCAAGGCCAGGATGCGATTGGCGAAAGCAGGATGGTCTTTGCCGACACTTGCATGAATGGCGGCAATATCCCGGCGTGTAATGGATGATACCTTCTTCTCATGCAGTGGGACGAGATGGAGTCGGTATTTGCTCTCGTCGCCTTTCCAGGTTTTTTTTCTGACTTTCGCCCATCGCTCCATGTAGTCGGCAAACAGTTCGGCGAAGGTCATCTCCTCATCGATTGCTTGGCGTTGTTCGGTCGGGCTGTTGCCTTCCGCCACCATGGCGTTGAGGTGGGAGGCGTGTTGCCTGGCCTCCTCGATGGACATCGTTGGCCATCGCCCAAGGGTGATGCGTTCTGGATTGCTGCCCTTGGTGCGTCGAAACCAAGAAAACGTTTTCACGCCAGATGGAGAGACACGCACCTGCAAGCCTGGGGTGCGTTGATCATGCCAGGTATCCCGCCCGGATTTTGGGATCGGAAACTCTGCAATCAAGGTTGATGTCAATGTGATTTTTTCAGCCATTTTGGTCCTTGCCTTGGGTTACGCTTGGGTTACGCATTTCTGTGATCCAAACAGTACTTTGCGTGATCATGCGTGATTTTCGACGCTGAAAATTGGGGACTTTTTCGCGTAAATGCTGGATTTGTGAAAATGACCCAGCAGGATATACATTCCTTATGGCACACAAGCTCAAATCATGCAGAAATGATGAAATGTTTCGTCAGACTGCATTAAGCAGAAAATAGGAGTCGCACTTTTTGAAAAAAAAGGGCATTATTTTTCTATGCTGTGGAGAAGTGCGCAAGTCAAACCCACCCTGATTTCGAGGTGGGTTTTTTGTTGGCCTATTTTGAGAGTCAAAAATATGACGACGAATAGCTGTTTTGATCCAAATCGGTACGGGGCGGATATCGGGGACATGATCAATCTGGCTCGAATGGAGCAGCAATTGATCGGAGAAGAGGGTTTTCGTCTCATGCCCTACAAAGACACCGAGGGACACTGGACCATCGGTGTGGGCTACAACGTGGATGCCAACGGAATTCCGTTTGGTATATCAAAAGAAGATTTCTTTGAGAATGGCATTACCAAAGAACAAGCCATGATCCTGCTTGCCAATGGGATTTCCAAGGCCATTCAGGATATGGCCAAGTATGTCCCATGCTTCACAGGGCTGGATGAAATTCGCAAGCGGGTGTTGATCGATATGGCGTTCAACATGGGCGGTCAAAGGGTTCTTACCTTCAAAAACGCCTTGCTTTGTTTGGCACAAGGCCATTATCAGGCCGCAGCCAAAGCCATGCTGGACTCGCTTTGGGCGCGTCAGGTTCCAGGGAGAGCAAATCGATTGGCTGAGATGATGCGCACCGGGAAGGATGAGGTTTTGGCGATGACAACTACAAGGGGCAAACAATGAGCAACACTCCATGGCCGCATTTTTCCAAGGACGAGCTGGCATGCAAGTGCTGTGACCAAATGCAGATGGATCCTGGCTTTATGACCGTCTTGGAAGATCTGCGTGTCGCCTACGGCAAGCCACTCAAGATCACGTCTGGCTATCGTTGTGCCAAGCACAATACGGAGGTGGCCAAAACCGGCACGAAAGGCCCACATACCACCGGCAAGGCCGTTGACATCCAGATTGCAGGATCTGATGCGCATCTCCTCCTCACCCTGGCTCTTGCCAAAGGCTTTCCTCGCGTCGGATTGAGCCAAGCTGGATC
>JAMOBH010000207.1:0-10097 GCA_039908085.1 Magnetococcus sp. YQC-5 | reverse complement strand
CAAAACCCTGGGGGATGAATCCCCCAGACCCCCTCTTTTTTTTTAATAATTTTAAAAAAATAATAAAAAAATAATAAAAAAAAATGGTGGGGGGTTTGGGGGGCGGTTCACCGCCCCCCAAGGTTTAAATCTTTCCGATCATCCATCCTTGACCTCATTTTTGGTTTCCTTCCCATCCGCACCATAACCATAGCCGTAGCCATAGCCATAGCCGTAGCCATATTTATAGCCATGTTTCTTCTGAGTGATACTGTTAAATACAAAGCCCAGGATGTTGACCTTGGAACGATGCAAATTCTTGATGGATTCGGTCACCATATCACGAGTCACCTTGCCAAACCCCACCACCAGAACCACCCCATCCGCCTGCGCACCGATAATGCGGGCATCAGCCACAGCCAATACGGGTGGTGAATCAATGATGATTCTATCGTATTGTCCTTTCAAAATTTCCAAAATCCGGGTCCATTTGTGCGAAGACAATATTTCAGTTGGAAAAGGCGCGACCATGCCTGCATGCAACACATGCAAACCGGAAAAGTTGCTGACCTCCTGATCAATCCATTCCAGACGGGCCAAAGGATCCTCCCCGACAGCATCCGTCATATGTGACAATTTGAATTCATCTTCATCCTGGTTCATCAACATATAGACGATCCCTTTGGACTCCTTGAAATTGAATATTTTGGAAATCCTTGGTTTACGCAAATCGGCTTCCAATAACAAGACGCGCTCGCCAGTCTGCACAAAAGCATAAGCAAGATTGATCGCCGTGGTGGTTTTTCCTTCCGAAGGAATGGATGAGGTGATCATGATGACCTGGTTTGACTGACCTGCCCTGGTGACAAGAATACTGGTGCGCAACTCACGAATGGTTTCCGAAAAAATGGATTTGGTTTTCTGAAGCATCATCATCTCAATGGGAGTCTTCTGTTCACGCCCGCCACGCAAGGCAGGCACTGAAGCCAGGATCGGCAGATTGCTCAACCGCTCCAACTGCTCTGAGGTCCGAATGCTCTGATCCAGAAATTCGAGAAACAAAGCCAGGATAAACCCCAACACCGCCCCACCCAAAGCAGCCAGCATCATGGTACGACGCTTGTTGGGATAAAAACTGGCCTTGGGTGTTTCCGCAGGGTCCACAATCCGGGCATTACTGGGTTCCATCCCATCGCTGACGCCCGTCTCTTTGAACCGCCGTAAAAACATGTCGTACAATTCACGGTTGGTGGCAACCTCCCGCTCCAGAATCCCCATTTGAAAGGCCTTTTCCTGATATTCCTGAAGCCCGCTTTTTTGGGCAAGCAACTGTTGTGCCGCCTTGTCTTCCTGTTCACGTAAAACAGTCAACTCGTGGGCCATGGTGGCAAAGGAACGCTTGATCTCTTCGGTGATTTTTTGCTTGATCTGCACCAGATCGATTTCAATGGCGATAATCTTGGGATGTTTCGGTCCATAACGGGCCGATAATTCATTCCGGTCAAATTCGATTTTATGCATTTCCTTTTTATGAGACATGACCATTTGATTGTCATTCAACGGCATGTCTTCCAGATGGCCTTCAAACTGGGCTGCCATGGATGTCAATCGATCATAAGTGATTTCAGCTTCCGAACGTTTGGTTTTGGCCTTCAACCAGAGATCATTGGCGGCAGCCAATTGTTGTCCCTCCATGCTGTCCTTGATCCCTTCCTTTTGCGCGGAACTGATCAGACCGGTTGCTTCCCGGTACTCTTGCAGTTTACGTTCAGACTCCTCCAGACTTGAACGCAACCCTTTCAACCGTTCCATAAGCCAACTGGAGGCATGCTGAGTCATTTTCAAACGTGCTTCCAGTTGCTGATCGATATAAATCTGGGCAATGGCCGTGGCCACCCGTGCGGCCAACACCGGATTTTCGGACACAAAAGAGACATTCACCAGTTGACTGTTGCGCACAGGTGCGACAGAAATCTGACCAATCACCGCTGACACCAGATCCGCGAAACGGTCTGCTTCGAGTTCATCCGACTTCACCGGCTGCTCGACAACCGGTTCCGGCTTGAAAAAAAAGAGTCGAATCCCTTCCGGCACCCAGTTCTGCCAAGTCCAGCCTCGTTTTTCCGCCTTTTTTTGTGGATTGAATTCCGGGGCCAAATTCAATCGTTCCTGACGCACCACCTCTTCCACCAGATGACGACTGGTCATCAATTCAAATTGGGTTTGCAAATAAGTCAAAGAGTTCGTGTCTGGACGATAGATGTCTTCGATTGAAACAAGTTTGGTTTTTTTCTGCTCAATCAGCATGGTCGTGGAGGCCCTGTAGAGGGGGATCAGCGAGGAGACGTGAACAGATGTGGGTAAAATAACCAGTATAATTACTGACAGAATTTGCCATTTACGCCTGAGCGCGATGTGCCAATAATAAAGAAGGGGAATGCCCGGTTCCGCCTTCTCTTTGGATTCCAGCTCAAGATCCGTCGAACTCCCACCGGAATGTTTTTCCGGATGCGAAGGTTCTTCATCCTGGTCAGCAGGATCCAGTTTGTTTTCTTTTGTCATGTACCCATATTACCAAAAACTTTCCTTGACGGTCACCACATCTCCCGGAAAAATGGCTTCATCCAGGCCAACCGGATGTTCCTGAAATGTTTTGTCAGTACCCCGGATGATGGTGATGTGATCCCTGTTGGCCGTATCGGTGAAGCCGCCTGCCAAGACGATGGCTTTGCGAACGGTCAAATGAGGCTGATAGGCAAATCCTCCCGAATTTTTGACCTCCCCTTGGACAAAAAAGATCCGATATTCCTTGATGGATACCTGGACTCTGGGGTGACGCAAATATCCATCCGCCAGTTTTTCTTCGAGATATTTTTTCAATTCCGTTACGGTCATGCCAGTCACGGTGATTTCCCCAAGATAAACAAAATGGATCGTGCCCTGCGCTGAAACCTTGGCATCCAAGGTCATGTCAGGTTCCTCGTCCACCTTGATGAAAATCCCATCTCCAGGACCGATATAATAATTTCCAGGTGGTTTTGCTTCAGTCACAATCGGAAGCAAGATGAGCCAAACCAGTAACCACCTTGAATAGTTTTGACCACTCTGATTGAGTGGCCACCTTAACCACCCACAAGGGATCACGTCTTTTTCCTCCCTACAAAGTACCGGTCAGAGTGAAGAGTACTCCGTTACTTTCATAATTGGCAGTGGGTTGGGTACTTTCCTTGACACTCCGAAACCAGCCGGCATCCAGGGCAAACCACCGGGGAAATTGATATTTCAGACCGAGATCGGTTTTCCAGTAACGCTCCAGCAACCCGGTGTCATACATATTGGTATCCAACGAAATGCCTGTTAGCACATTCAACCTTGGACGCAGTTCATGGTCCAGTTTTACCCTATAATTGGTCGCGACATAAGCCCCGGTCGCCCCTTCCTGGAAACGACGTCCCAGATTCACATTCACGCTTGTTCTGGTCATGGGGTGCCATTCGACCTCTCCCTCCCAGGAAAGGGTCGAACCGGTTGGAGTGGTTTTGGCGTCAAACTGTTTGGTGGTCATACCGATCTTGACGGTCCCGCTGGTTTTTTTGGTGACCCGCCAGGTCGCTCCAGTCTGCAACCGCACTTCTCGACTATCCATCACCGGCTGGATGTCGTATTGAATTCCTTTCCATCCGGTTTCCAGCAGCAGCCCGATTTTGGGGAAAAAGGCCCATTTGGCCGAGGCTCCCACTTCGTTCCAACTGTGGTTTTGGAGTGATTGATTGTTGTTACCGCTTGTCCGCTCCCCATGGCCCAGATTCAGACCAGCCTGCAAGCGATTTTTGGTATAATTCGTGGAAACTTTCCAGACCTGTTGCAACCATTGATTGGGGCCAAGTGAAGCGGGGGCAGCCAGGGTTCCTGGCGAACCTCGATCTTCATGCTCCACCAGATAGTCATATCCGGCGTTCAATTTCAATCTCCGATTGGGTTCCAGGCCATACTCCAATTTGAATTGATATCCATAATTATCTTCAAGACTATAATTATTGTAATATTCAGCTTCCAGGGCCGCAGCCAGAGATAATTTGCTTTTTTTCCCTTGTTTGTTCATTTTGACCTGAGGTTTGATCAAGACGATTTCATCGCTCTGAGGGTTGGTTGCTGTTTTATAGATGTTGTCCTCCCAGCGGGTGGTCACCTGTATCTCTGGATGAACTCGAAAATTCCCCAAAGGTATGCCTTTTGGTTTGCCCGACTCATCAGCCCGGCCCACTCCTTGTGCAATGATGATAGCAGAACCTGTCACCAGCGCGCAAACCACACCAACCAATCGAGGTGACCAGGGGATCCCTCTGGAGTTTTTCTCCTGGTTTCCAGTCATTGTTTCACCGAATCATTGGCGCAACTTTGATGCCGTTCGCAATAATAGATTCCGAACCAACAATACAACACCAATGCCACGACCCACAAATAGAACATCATCGCTTCTGGTATCCCCATCCATTGCCCTCCTGCTCCGCACAGGCCAAACAGGGCACTCAACCCCATCATGATCAAACATACCGCGCCCTTGCCAAAACCCATTTTCAAGACAATATGATGCATGTGCCCCAAATCCGGGGCAAAGAGTCGATCACCACGCAGCAAACGCCTGAACATGATGCTGAACATGTCAATCAAGGGCACAGCCACCATCCACAGGGCGGTCGTGGGTGTCATGGCGGGGTTGGTTCCTTGTGACAGCATGATTGCAAACCAGACCAAGCCAAGCCCCAGGAACATGCTGCCAGCATCGCCCATGAAAATCCGCGCCGATGAGCGTCCCAACAGGGGGATTGGGGCGTTGAAATACAGAAACGCCACCAGGACCACCACAAACATCAGCAGAATTTGGCCCTCCATCCAGCGTTCCGCCAGACCTGCCATCATGATCATCCACACAAAGGATACCAGGCTTTGGCCGCCGGCCACCCCATCCAGGCCATCGGACATGTTGATGGCATTGATCAATCCCACAATGCTGATCGTGGTGAAGAGTATCGACCATCGACCGAGAACCACCTCTCCCAATCCGAACAAATCACCTAAAGTATGAATCTCCAAACCATATCCCATGGACAACCATAAAGCAAGCGACCATTCGATTATAAATCGCAAATAGGCACGAATGTTGTGCATGTCATCCAGATAACCAACGATCAGACAGACTCCGCACCCCAGAATGATTCCCTCATGGCGGATCCAACTCATTTCCATTTGCATCAAGGCCAGGGTGAAGCCGATAAACATGGCAACGCCCCCGATCAATGGGGTTGGGGCGACATGCAGCTTGCGCGGTCCAGGATGATCAACCCAGCCAACATGTCTGGCAAAAGGTTGAATGACAATCAATAGAACCGTTGTGACGGTCCAGGCGGTGACAATACTGCGCAACGGCCATTCATTCATCGCAGAATACTCCAGACCTTGCATTGCCTAAAGATGCTTGATTGTCATTAATAGAATTGAGATTCCACCTTGAAGGGGGTTGTACAAGCAGTTTATCTCACAATGCACCCATAATAAATACAAAATAATTTTGAGCAATGGAGTTCATAGGGTACGATGTTGCTCCGACCCAATCATCGGATCAACACCAATGGCCAATTGGATGAAACGGGTGATGTTGCATGAAACGATTCTGACAATGGTTCTTTTGGTATTGGGTTGGATCATGATATCTTGTGGCGGTATAAGCATTTATCGTGCCAGATTATGTAAAAATTGGGTCAGCATGGCATCCATGGGAGCTTCGATCATTCGTTTTTTGCCTGTGGACGGGTGCATGAATTCGATCCGTTGCGCATGCAGAAACATCCGGCGTAATCCTTTTTGACGCATGGTTCGATTCAGATCAGGATCACCATATTTTTCATCGCCGACCACGGGATGACCCAACCATTGAAAATGCACCCGTATCTGGTGTGTGCGGCCTGTTTCGGGCCAGGCCATCAACAAGGAGACCTCCGCGAAACGCTCCAGCAGACGATACCGGGTACGCGCCTCTTGACCGCCACGATCCGTTGCAATGACCATGCGTTCTCCACCCCGCAGACTCCCTTTGACCATGGGTTGCTCGATCACTCCGGCCATCTGGTTGGGCGTACCACGTACCAGGACGGCATATTCCTTGTGGATATGACCTTCCCGAAACGCTTCTGTCAAACGTCGTGTGGTCATTTTGTCCAGCCCGAACAGCAGGCAACCCGAAGTTTCCTTGTCCAGGCGGTGACACAGTTCAGGCACGACCCCATGGCCTTCACGTTCCAAAACCGCCCGCACCGCGTCCACACTGCCCCAACTCTGGCCACTGCCACCGTGTACCGGGATGCCATGGGGTTTGTTCAAGACCAGAATGTGTTCATCCCGCCACAAAATCCGCTCCCGGACATTCTGGATGGCCCACTCTGGCACTTCCACATCCATGGGCATGCTCTGGGACAAAAACGGCGGCAAACGTACCTCCTCATTCACGGCCAAACGATAGCCCCCGCGCACCCGCCCGCCGTTCACCCGTACCTGCCCGGTACGCAGCCAACGCTGAATCAATGAGATCGGTGCCCCTGGATTATGCCCCGCCAGATACCGATCCAACCGCATACCTGCCTCATCTGGCACCACCAATAAACGTCGCACAGAGAGGCGTACCGGGATGGACTCTTCAAGCAGCTTTGCTTCCATGGTATAAACACCCTATAATGGTTTTTATTTTTGTTCATACGCTCGTGACGAACGGTGGAGGGAGGTTTCCAACACCGGATCCATCCCTCTAGAGAGTGACCTTGTGGAGCTTTTCTTGAAAGGGTTCGTCGCAAGCCAGCCTTATTTTTTTTGATGAATGTCTTGTCCTGGGGCCTGGCAGCCCCAGACACCATAAAACCATGTCTGACCCGTTTGGACGTGCAGTGGACGCCACATGGCGCGTTGTGCATCTTTGGGTTTTGGACATTCCCATACAGGAGACTATGTTATCCATGACCAAGCGTATGCTGGTGGATGCCACCCACCCAGAAGAAATTCGCGTTGTCATTGTCCAAGACAACCGATTGATCGACCTCGACATTGAAACGTCCAGCAGGGAGCAGATCAAGGGTAATATTTACCTGGCTCGTGTCTCTCGTGTGGAACCCTCGTTGCAAGCAGCATTCATTGATTTTGGCAGTGGTCGTCAGGGTTTTCTTTCTGTGAATGACATCCACCCCAAATATTATCCGAATTATGGCAAAGGGGAGCGGGAAGAGTTCCTGCCCATGCCTTTGCCAGAACCAACGGATGAAGAGGATGATGAAAACGAGGGGGAGGATGCAGCAGAAAAAGATAAAGAATTTCGGACCGAAGCCTGTCAGGCAGAAGAAAATCGTCAATCAAGCGATGATCAGGCCGTGCATCAAGAAACGGACAGCACGCACTCACGCATCATGGAAGATCTTGAGGGCTTGGTAGACCCGGAAGATCTGGAAGAGACGGAAGAAACGGAAGAGTCCGAAGAGTTTGGAGAGTCTGAAGAGTTGGAAGAATCGGGAGAATCGGGAGAGTCGGGAGAGTCGGGAGCGTCGAGAGAGTCGAGAGAGTCGGAAGAGTCGGGAGAGCCTGGAGAGTCCGAAGAATCCAGAGAGTCGGGAGAGTCCGACGAGTCAGGAGAGTCGGATGATCAGGAAACACCGGAACAGGACGACGAATCTTGCACCACAGAGGCCGCTTTGGAGGTCGAGGAGGGCGTGCGATTCGATGTGGACAATGATCCTGAGGTGGACATTGATGAAGACGGTTCCCCATTGGGTGATACGTTCAGACGTTTTCCCAGGCGGCAACGGTTGCCTATTCAAAAAATTCTGACCAGAGGTCAAAAACTTCTGGTGCAGGTTGTCAAGGAGCCACGGGGTAACAAAGGGGCGTCGTTGACCACCAATCTTTCACTGGCTGGACGCTATGCGGTTCTGTTACCGGAAAATGAAGGAGGAGGGGGCATTTCCCGTAAAATCACCGATCCGGTGGAGCGGAAAAAACTGAAAGAGATTCTGGAGACCATTGCCATTCCCGGTCAGGTCAGTCTCATCATTCGGACCGCTGGATTGGGACGCACCAAACGCGAAATCATCCGGGATTTGAATTATCTGCTGCGCCTGTGGAAAAAAATTCTGGAAAACGCAGCCCAGCTTGACGGTCCGAGCATGGTTCATGAAGAGGGAGACCTCATCATGCGGACCATTCGGGATCTGTATGCCACAGACATGACTGAAATACTCATCGAGGGTCAGGATGGCTATCGACGCGGTAAGGATTTCATGCGGTTGTTGATGCCCAGTTACATGAAAGTGGTGCAACCCTACAAGGATGCGCAGCCCATTTTTTCCCGTTTTCAGATTGAAAACCAGATCGAATCCATGCATGAGCGGGTCATCCAGTTGAAGGCCGGGGGATACATTGTCATCGAACCCACGGAGGCACTGGTTTCCATTGACATCAATTCCGGGCGTTCCACGCGGGAAAAGGACGTGGAAACCACGGCCTACAAGACCAATCTCCAGGCGACTGAAGAGATTGCCCGTCAATTGCGTTTGCGGGATCTGGGCGGGCTGATTGTGATCGATTTCATTGACATGGAGGATAAAAAACACAATCTGGATGTGGAAAGGCAGATGCGTGAAGCCCTCAAGCTGGATCGGGCCAAAATTCAGGTGGGGAAGATTTCCCAGTTCGGACTGCTGGAACTCTCCCGGCAACGCATGAAGCCGACTTTCAGCGAAACCAACCGGATGGAATGTCCTCGTTGCAAGGGTCTTGGGACCATTCGTTCGGTGGAGTCCACTGCGATTCATCTGTTTCGCCTGCTGGAGGAGGATACCTCCAAAAATCGTTACACGCGGATTGTGTATCGCACCTCCATGGATGTGGCCAATTATCTGCTTAATCACAAGCGCAGTCAGTTGATGCTGCTGGAGGCGGCGAGCAACGCGACTTTGTTGATTCAAGGGGATGAGACGTTGCAAACCCCGGAATTCCGGGTGGAACGTATTGAGCGATTCAAACAGGGTGGAGAAGAAACATCGCAACAGCCCAAAGTTTCAGTTCTGCCCAAGGAATCGACGCGTCCTGCCAGAGTGGTGCCCCCTCCACAAGAGCCGCGACCCAAAGCGGAACTCAAAGAGGCTCAGCCAGTTGTGAATCCCCAGGATGCCGAGGCCCCGATCAACCCGACCCCGGAAGAGTTGGTCGAGCGCAAAAAAAGACGGCGGCGGCGGCGCAGGAAACCCGCCCAGACGCCTCCTGTGCAGAATGCCATTCAGGTCACGCCTGAGCCGGAAGTTCAACAAGAACCTGATCTGTCCGTCATTCAAGCCACGGACGCCCCTGGCTTGTTTATCATCACCCGGTCTGCCGTCACTCCGGTTGCAGATGAAATTGTTGCGCCAAACGTTGTTGTGGAGTCTGATGCTCCTGGCAGCGTGGCAGAGAGTGCGGTATCTCCAGCAGGCGAAGGCAAACCACCGCCGCCACGTCGTCGCCGTCGTCGTCGGACGGTCAGTCAGATACGTCGTGTAGAGGGGCAGGCACCAGGGGATGACGCTTCCAAATCAGATGCATCAGATTCAGGGGCCAATCCCCATCAGGAGCCACCGTTGGTTGATCGGGAGCCTCCACAAAGAGGCTTCCATCAGGAGGATTTGACTCCTCCTTGGGATTGAGCAAGTGTGCATGAATGAATTTATTGTGTACGATGAGTCATTTTTACAGGGTACATGTTTGATTTATTCATCATGAACCCTTTTCCAGAGGGTGGGAGTGGTGTAGAATCTCTCTTCTATAGCATCCACATCATGATGGGCCGTCGCCAAGCGGTAAGGCCCCGGATTTTGATTCCGGCATTCCCCAGGTTCGAATCCTGGCGGCCCAGCCAATGCGAAAAAAGGCCTGGACAGTTACATGTCCAGGCCTTTTTTTGTTATGATACCCTGACCATCTTGGGATAGTTAGTTTTGGGGCTTCGCCCCTGGACCCCACCAAGGGCTTCGCCCCTGGACCCCACCAAGGGCTTCGCCCCTGGACCCCACCAAGGGCTTCGCCCCTGGACCCCACCAAGGGCTTCG
>JAMOBH010000206.1:0-10176 GCA_039908085.1 Magnetococcus sp. YQC-5 | reverse complement strand
GATTTGTTGGTTAGCGAACATCAATCAAATTTTTGAAGTCGGCAAACGAGTGGGGGCTACATTAAATTTTTTGCCATCAGTGTCTCATTTCCATTGACACATTCCGCTTTCCATGGCTGCAAAGCGTGTACTTTGACATCCTTCATATAATGGTTAAAGGGATTGCGGACATTACCAGAAATGTACACAGCCTGCACTTCCAAAGAGCCAAAATCAACCAGTCTCCTGCGATCATCATAAGAGACAAGAACCAAGTCAATATTGCCTGCCGATAAGCCATTTCCATCTTTCAAACGAATTTCGGTTAACGAGGTCCACGAAGCATTAGAGGCAAAAAAGAAAGCCGCCGCGTCCTCGGCAATGATCCATTGTTCTCGAAACCGCACAGGACAAATGATCGTGGCCTCGCCTGGAGCATCATAAATAGAACAGACGCCCAAAGGGTCGATGGCTTTGTCTTTGGTACAGTTTGGAACCTTGTTATTGAACGGACAAAGCCTGGCATGGCGGTGTCTTACGGCATCTGGAGAATGATTATTAATTGGAAAACCAAAGACTTCGGCAAGCGGTTGGCCGGGCGGAATATCGCTCTTGTCAGTCATATTTGTATTCTCATCGTCATTTTGCTTTTATATAATTGCTGCATTGGACATGGGTCACCAGTATACAAATCAGGATCATGTCAAGTATACTGACATCGCATTGATCTGACAAGCTAAAATATCATTCATAGCCTTTTCCCCGAAGAATCTGAAAATTGGAATCGGGGGCCACCATACCGATTTAATTGATTGTTTTAAAAAAAATTAATGCACACCAATATATTTACATATATTATGGCATCCTCAGATTCCGATTTGGACAATTGCCCCTGTCAGATCGATAGCCTGTTGCAAGCGACGAAGAATTTTTCACGGCGTAAGTGACACCAAACCCCACCAGAAAATTTTGTCCCGGCTGACGCAGAAGCCCCAAGATGACAAATTAACTTGCCAACTGTCGAGCTTTGCTGTATTCCTGCCTAGGTCGGAAATGACAGACAAAGCATGGATTCATATAAAAAATGCGGGAGAACCTGTGGAAAAGATTCTTCTGGTGGAAGGCTCCAAAAGCTTTGCCGCACTGCTTGGCACCCGAATTGAAACAGAACTGCATTGCAAGGTGTACTGGACTGCTTCCCTGGCTGCCACCCAAGAGATCATGCAACAGGAAGGATCCGAATTTTTTCTCGGCATCCTTGGTCTTTATTTATCCGATGCCCCCAATGGTGAAATTGTCGATTATATTCTCTCGCTTGCAATTCCCTGTGTGATTTGCACAGGCGAGATGAAAGAAGATGTCAGGTCAAAAGTAATCAACAAACAGGTACTTGATTATTTTGTCAAAGACAATCCCAGCACCATCGATTCCATTCTATACCTCATTGATCGCCTCAGAAAAAACACCCATCTCACAGCCATGGTGGTGGACGATTCGGCCAGTTCACGCATTCGTATTCGTCAATTTTTGACACATTACAATTTCAGCGTTCTTGAGGCCCCTGATGGTCATCAGGCCTTGCGACTCCTGCAGGAACACCCCAATGTCCAAGTGATCATTGTGGACTATGAAATGCCCGGAATGAACGGCTTTCAACTCGTCAAGAAAATCCGTACCCGATTTTCCAGGGATCGGGTCGCTGTCATCGGCCTCTCCTCCCATGGGAGCGGCGAGATTGCCTCACGCTTTCTCAAAGCCGGGGCGAATGATTTTCTGGCCAAACCGTTCCGGGATGAGGAACTCTTTTGCCGTGTTTCACAAAACATTGAAATTATTGAAAAAAATATTCATTTTGAAAACCTGCTCGCCGAACGGACGCAACGATTGCAGCAGGCTCATGAACAACTCAAAAACCGTGAAAAACGACTGGCCGCCATCCTGGAATCTGCCCTGGACGCCATCATCACCGCCAACCAGGCTGGAGAGGTGACGGGATTCAATCCTGCGGCGGAAAAATTGTTCGGCTATCGTGCGCAACAGGCCATTGGCCGGACAGTGACTGAACTCATCATTCCCCCGACAGCCAAGGAAAACCCATTTGCCGAACTGCAAGGTTCGCAACACTCCCAGGTCGCGCCTCCCCTCCAAGTCAGAAGACGCATCGAGACCCCGGCCATGCGCGCGGATGGCTCCATCATCGACATGGAGATGGCCCTGACATCTGATGTGCTGGACGGTGAATTGACTTTCACCGCGTTTCTGCACGACATCACAGACCGCAAACAATTGCTCAAATCCCTGGAAGAGACCCTGCAAGTGGCGGAATCCTCCAATTTGGCTAAAAGTGAATTTCTTGCCAATATGAGCCATGAAATTCGCAGCCCCATGAACGCCATCATCGGCATGACCGATCTTGTATTGAGTACAGAACTTACCAACGAACAAAAAGAACATCTGCTGATTGTCCAGAACGCTTCCCAGAACCTTTTGGAACTCATCAACTCCATTCTGGATCTTTCCAAGATCGAGGCCGGTCAATTCAACCTGGAACAGATTCCATTTGATGTGCATGGTCGCATTGGCAAGGCATGCGAAACCCTGGCCATCCGTGCCTATCAGAAGAGAATCGGACTCTATTGCCAAATCGCCCCCGAAGTCCCGGAAACCTTGGTGGGAGATCCCATGCGCCTGACTCAAGTACTCATCAACCTGATCAACAATGCCATCAAGTTCACGGAGCGTGGCGAGGTACTCCTGAAGGTGACACGGACAACCCCTGTGTCGCGCCCCAAAGATGTCCCGAAGGATGCCATTGAACTCTGTTTTGCGGTCTCGGATACTGGCATCGGCATTCCAGAGGACCGTTTGGAACAAATTTTTGATCGTTTCACCCAGGTTGACGGCTCCACCACCCGTAAATATGGGGGGACAGGCCTGGGCTTGACCATTTGCAAAAGCATTGTGCAGATGATGGGGGGTCACATCGCCGTGCAAAGCAAACTCGGCGAAGGGAGTCGGTTTTATTTCACGACCTTTTTCACGCCAGGAAACCGGGCATTGCCTCGACCAGATATGGTCATGGAGGCGCGCAGGTTGACAGAACAACCCTCGACTCCATTGGCTGGCATGCGGGTGGTTGCCGCATCGGTTCATGCCACAGGCCAGACCATTTTGCGGGAATTGTTGCTCCAGGCCGGTGCCACAGTGGAACTGGTGGCGGATCTGCCCGCCTTGCAGCCGCTGTTACACCAGGCTGCCACAATCGGTCCCCCGTTTGATCTGCTCATGGTGGATTATCGACTGCTCGGTGCCACCAACCAGCTCTTTGCCGGTCTCACCCAGCGGGAAGGATGGAAAAACAATCCAGTGATCATGGCCCCCCCGTCCAAATCCGTCGAGGAGAGGAGCTCTCCTTTTACAGACCCGGTCTTTTTGATGGAACCGGTACTGAAATTTCCTTTGCTGCGTGCGATCAATCGTGCGTTGGGTCGCCCCACACCCCAACCCACCCTGCCTCCTCGAAAAATGGCCGCACATCGAATCAGACCCATGCGCCTGTTGGTGGTGGATGATCTGGTGAACAATCAAAAATTGGCCATGAACATTCTGGAACGGTTTGGACATACGGTTGTGGTCGCAGACCATGGTGTGCATGCCTGGGAAATCCTGCAAACCAGCGTGTTTGATCTGGTGCTGATGGATCTCCAAATGCCTGAAATGGATGGATTTGCCACCACGGAAAAAATGCGCCACCCCGACCATGCCCACCTGCCCAATGCTCGTGTTCCCATTATCGCCTGTACAGCCCATGCCCTGGAGTCGGATCGACTGCGCTGCATGGCAGCTGGCATGAACGGCTTTCTGCGCAAACCGTACCGCCCGGAAGAACTGCTGGAGGCACTGGTGCCGTTTGCTCCCAAACCCCCTGAGACGGTCTTGAAACAGACGCCAACCGGTAGTGCCGCGCTCTTGAAACCTGTGGAAGGGGATCCTGTGGAAATCAGGAACAGACGCCAACAGTTTCTGGATGCGGCACCAGGTCATCTGTCCAGCCTGCAACAAACACTTGATGCCCAGGAATGGCATGATGCCATGGATCATCTGGAATGGTTCAAGACTTCGACGGACCAAATCGGTGCCTTCCGGGTCAAATGGCAGGCCATGCGCCTGCGGAGCCAGGTGGAATTGAAGGATATGAGTCAGATATCCAGCCTGATCCAAACCATGAAAGAGGAGTGTGATAAAATTCGCACCACTCTGGAGGCAGAATCCCAACCTTCCGCCCAGGCACCTCCCAATCCATAAAATACACAACATCCACAGTGGATTAAAGAGAGGCGCAGAGGAAACCCCAAGAAGAATGCGCTTGTTTGCTTCTTCTGTGTCATCCATTATTCACCAAACCATCCTGACTTGAGCGGAAAACCTCTCCTGACCTGCCATCATCACATTGATTTCTCAATCACTCCCGACTTTTGCCATTGCGCAAACAGCAAATCATACCTTAAGATCTGCCGATCACATACCTCAACAAACCACACACCCGGTTTTTTTGTCACGCAGAGCATTATTTTTTGCCTTTTGCCGTCAAAAATGATAATGTCTCTTGCGAATTCAGCAGGTTAAAGGGCATACTGGATGGATCACAAACAACTCCTCAAGGAACGGATGATTCACTGAGGATGAAATTCTGACGTACTCAATTTCCTAAAAAAATGAGATGGCATTTGGGATTCAGGGGATATTACAGATGGCTACCACTACCAAAGCAGATCTGGTTGAAGCAGTTTATGAACGCATCGGGCTTTCCAGGCCGAGATCAACCGCAATTGTCGAACAAGTATTTGAAATCATCACCCAACGATTGGAAACTGGTGAAACCGTGAAACTCTCCGGTTTCGGAGTGTTTACCGTGCGCAGCAAACGGGCACGACCAGGACGGAATCCCAAAACCGGTGAACCCATCGAAATCACCAGTCGCAAAGTGGTAACCTACCGGGCCAGTCCCCTGGTATTGGCATCGGAAACCGAGGATCCATCTTGAACAGATGGACCATGGAGTATCTTCATGAACCTTGCCAACTCTCCCCCGGTTGTGCCAACAGGTAAAATCAAAAGCTTCGGTGCATTCGGTCCCAAATACGCCATCGGAGAACCAAAACACCAGTTGGAGAATGGCGACTGGATGATTGGAATCTTGCTGGTGGAAACAGGAGAAGAGACTGTTTATCGCTATTCTCATAGTCTCTGACACCGAACAAAATCATCCCAAGAATGTCGCACAGGCCTATGCAGACATAGGGGCCATCTTGAGCGAAAACCTTGGGGGGCGGTGAACCGCCCCCCAAACCCCCCACCCTTTTTTTTTATTATTTTTTTTATTATTTTTTTTGTTTTTGTTTTTAAATTATTAAAAAAAAAGAGGGGGTCTGGGGGATTCATCCCCCAGGGTTTTGCTTTTCTGCTGGCTCCTGAAGCCTTTCAATCCCCTTTCAGCAACCGTCCTTTTTCCCGATCCCACTCTCGTTCCCGGATGGTTTGCCGCTTGTCATACAATTTTTTGCCACGTCCAACACCGATTTCCAGCTTGACCCTGCCCTCTTTCCAATAGGCTTTCAAAGGAATCAAGGCCAACCCTTTTTCCTTGGTGATGCCGACGAGACGACGAATTTCATAACGGTGAATCAACAATTTTCGGGTGCGCAAAGGATCGTGATTGTTCAGGTTGCCGTGACTGTACACGGAAATATTGGCATTGAGCCAAGTCAATTCCCCTTTCTGAATGATGGCAAAGGAATCACTCAAATTCAATTTTCCAGCGCGCAAGGACTTGACTTCGGTGCCGACCAAGACCACACCAGCCTCGAAGGTTTCCAGGATTTCGTAATTGAATCGACCTTTGCGATTTTCGGAAATGAGTTTGATGCCCATGACAGCCTCCCACTTGAAGCGGGACAAATGATTAGGGGTGGCCAGGGGAATTTTTCCCCCTGGCAGGGTTTGGGGCGAGAGCCACTAAGACTCTATTCTATCCACATATCCTTGAATGACATCAGATTTCATTGTTCTGCCGGGCCAGACATTGATAAAAAAGAGATCAATCGATACGCGACAATCCCAAACGGTCCATGGTTGCTTGCAGTGATGCTTGATGAACATGCGCCAACCAGGTGAGGGGCAGACGGATTTCCTGCTTGCAAGCTCCAAGCATGGCCACAGCGGCTTTAATTGGAATGGGATTGGTTTCGCAAAAGAGTTTCTGATTGAGATCCAACAATTCATCGTGCTGTTGCAGGGCACGGGTCCAGTCACCGTTTTTCCATGTGCGCCACAAAGCAACCATCTGGGCCGGGGCGACATTGGAAGAAACCGAAATGACCCCCTTTCCGCCGACCGACAAAAAGGGCAAAAACGAGGCGTCATCACCAGACAACAGAGTCAACGAGGCACCGCAGAGCGCGCGAATGGTTGAGGCCCGTTCCATGTTGCCAGTGGCCTCCTTGACTGCGACTATATTGGACAGCTCACAAAGACGGGCCAGGGTGACTGGCAACAAATCCACGCCGGTGCGACCTGGAACATTATACAGAACCAAAGGCAAATCGACTTGTTGCGCCACAGTGCGATAATGTTGATACAAACCTTCCTGACCTGGCTTGTTGTAATAGGGTGTGATGAGCAAGGCTGCGTCAGCACCCGCTTGTTGAGCATAACGGGTGAGATCAATGGTTTCGCTGGTGGAGTTGGAACCGGCCCCGGCAATGACCCGCACCCGTCCGGCCACGAATTTGACGCACAGTCGGATGACTTCTTTGTGTTCGTCATGACTCAAGGTGGAAGATTCCCCGGTGGTGCCACAGGGGACCAGACCGCTGATACCATGGGCAATCTGGAATTCCACCAATCGTTCCAATGCCTCGACATCGATTTGATCATTCTGGAAAGGGGTGACCAATGCGGTAAAAACGCCTTCAAACATGAGCGCATCCAGTAAAAGTGGGGTGGGTTGGGATCCATTTCAACTATTAAAAAAAAAGAGGGGGTCTGGGGGATTCATCCCCCAGGGTTTTGCTTTTGACTTGGGACTTTGCAAAATCCATTATTAAAAACCTCTCACTTGGGCCGAAAAGAGGTTCAAGATATCGTTTCGCCCCTTTCTGGGGAGGCGGTGAACCGCCTCCCCAGACCCCTCCACCCTTTTTTTTTAATGGTTCCTCATGGGATGTCAGTTATTTTACCAGCATGCTGGAAAGGTCACAAGGGGGACGTTGTTTCAATCATGCCAGAATCTTCCGCAAACGAGATGTCGAGACAGGATCTGGTCGCCAATCCAAAGCATGTGACCCAAAACGATCCGCAATGGCAGCCAACGACACTTTTTCCACCGGATGAACACATTCTGGCACCAACTCTGCCAAAGAAACAGCCAAAAAGGCACGAGTCAGAATATCAGGATCAGGCACAATCAAACCATGATGATGTAAAACACAATCTCCCATCAGGACAATATCCAGATCCAAGGTACGCGCTGCCCAACGGGGTTGAGTCGGGACACGCCCCAGATCGATTTCGATTTGCTTCAAACAACGCTGAAGTTCAAACGGATCCCAAGCCTCCTGAAGCAAAACCACGCCATTGAGAAAATCAGGATCCCCTCCCCCAGATGCAGAGGTGCTGGGTTGATCTGGATCGGGAATGGCTTTGGTTTGATAGACCGTGGAAATGCCAGTCAATCTGGTGAGCGCGTGCAACCGTGCAAGACCATGGAACAGATTGTGTTCTGGATTGATGTTGGAGCCAAAAGAGATGCACAGAGGAAGGGTCACGAATCGGACGCCGGACGTGTACGCTGAATATTCACCCCAACGGATCGGGCAAATCGTAATGCCCCAGGTTTTTCGACCGCGACCTGGACCTTGTGAACGCGGGGATGCTCCAAACAGAGACGGGCAATGTGTTCTGCCAGGGCCTCCACCAGGAAAAAGGTGGAATGCTCTGTACTGGCAATGATTTTTTTGGTAAGAGTTTTATAATCCACGGCATCGTCAATGCAATCGGTCTGACCAGGCAACGTGGTATCTGTAAAAAGAGTCAGATTGATCAGAACATCCTGGGTGGCGTGACGCTCCCACTCCTGAACGCCAATAACACAACGCAACGAAAGGTCATGGATGACGATACGGTCTTGTTCCCAGGTGTCCATGCCTTGCTCCCGATTCTGTGATCAAAGTGGATTCAATACAGGGCGATATCGATTTCACCCGGCCAAGTCACTGTTCCGCACCCACACTGGTGGCACGAAACAAACGATTTATTGTCAGTTTACATACTTAGCCTGATCATGGACAGGACGCCCTTCGGGCAAAAAGAAAAGTCAAAAGCAAAACCTTGGATGACACCACAAACCCTCTCTTTTTTTTAATAATTTTTAAAATCATCAATCAAACGCCTTATGAATTTCCAAAAACTGATCAATATTGTCAAGAAACAAATCCACCAACACAGGATCAAAATGGGTGCCGCGATCTTTGCGGATCAAATCCACGGCATCTTCCACAGCCCATGCCGACTTGTAGATCCGTTTGTGGGTCAGGGCGTCAAACACATCAATCAGGGAAGTGATCCGGGCAAAAATATGAATCTCCTCTCCAGCCAGTCCCTTCGGATAACCTGTGCCATCCCATTTTTCGTGATGTTGCGCACTGATGATCGCCCCGGTCCTGATGATTTCCTGATCCGTGTTCTTGAGTACCTGATAACCGATCTCTGTATGGGATTGCATGATTTTCCACTCCTCAGGCGTCAGCTTGCCAGGCTTGTTCAAAATGGCATCTGGAATACCAATCTTGCCAAGGTCATGCATGGGTGACGCATTGCGCAACAATTCACAATCCTGCGGGGAAAGCCCTGCCAGTTGCGCCAACAATCGGGAATTTTCCGCCACCCTGCGGACATGTTGCCCGGCCTCGCCTGAACGGGTCTCAATGACTTCACCCAGGGTGAACGTCACAGCCTTTTGCGTTTTGATGATCTCACGATTCAAAAAAAGTTGCTCAAAAGCAGTGGCAATGTTCGAGGAAAAAACTTCAATGAGATCCCGATCCACCTCATGCAAAGGTCGGTTGCCTTTGAGATAAATCAGATTTTCAATGCCATTCCTGGACTGGAAATAACCAAGAAAATCATCCTCCGAAAACTGACTCTGCTTTTCATCCAAGGCCCGCGTGATCTGCTCAATAACATGAGCATGCGCAATCTCACTTACAGGACGACCAATGAACGATTCATAAACACCAAACGCAGCATAAATCCTGACATCTCCATGCTTGCGTGTGGCTGCAAAGCATTCCGTATTCTGGGTTGGGATTCCTTCCGTATTATTATTGATCAGCGTGGCCAACTGGGTCAGTATCCCGGTCGCCAGTTGTCCAAGTGAACGAAATTCATACAGATGTCCCGTGGCCTCGATGATTTTATGCAAACCATGGCGCGTATTTTCAATGGTGTTAAGCAGATTATAGGCTCGCAAACTGGCCGTGATGGAGGTGATCAATGACTGATTACTCAGATTGACTTTGTCCTTGTAATCATTGATATCATAATTGGCAATCACTTCTGCTTCCGGGGCATGACCGGGTTGACCCGTACGCAAAATAATCCGCACAAATGGATTCTTCAACTCATCCCGGATGTATTTGACCACCTCCAACCCTTCCCGGTCGGTTTCCATGACCACATCCAACAAAATCACTGCCGTGTCAGGATGCAATCCCATCAAACGTCTGGCTTCAGCCCCGGAATAACCATGAATAAATGCCAAAGAGCGTCCCTCGAATCTCATATCTTTGAGAACCAAGCGGGTCAATGGATGCAAATCAGGATCATCATCAATCACCATGATTTTCCATGGCGTCTCACGATGCACGGTCTCTCCCATTGGTCGACCTGCGGGAAGAGGGTCGGAATCTGAAGAAAAAACGAAATCCTGTTGATTGTGTGACATGTGGCCATCCCTGGATTGATAAAGCAAAATCAACAATAAAACATTTAGGAACGATCCCCCCAGATCAGCCCTTGTTTTTTGGTTTTTATATAAAAAAATAAAAAAATAAAAAAAAATTTGGGGTTGGGGGGAAGAACCTCCCTCCAAGGTCTCAGGAAACATTCAAGGCAAAACCCTGGGGGATGAATCCCCCA
>JAMOBH010000205.1:0-10225 GCA_039908085.1 Magnetococcus sp. YQC-5 | reverse complement strand
CACCAAGGGCTTCGCCCCTGGACCCCACCAAGGGCTTCGCCCCTGGACCCCACCAAGGGCTTCGCCCCTGGACCCCACCAAGGGCTTCGCCCCTGGACCCCACCAGGGGCACAGCCCCTGGACCCATCAATTAAAACATCCTACAACACCACGTCGTCGGTCCCCTTGCCCATGATGACAATGGATCCCTCGGCCTCCAAACGCCGTGCCGCCTTGAGAATCGATTGTTGGGCACCTTCCACATCGGCCACTTTCACCGGACCCATCATTTCCAAATCCTCGCGCAACATTTCCGCCGCACGTTCGGACATGTTCTGGAAAAATTTCTCCTTGAGTCGGTCGTCGGCCCCTTTGAGTGCCGAAAGCAGTTCGTCGTTGTTGACCTCCCGCAACAAAGTCTGAAAACTCTTGTCGTCCATCAACAACAGATCTTCGAACAGGAACATCTCCTTGCGCACCTCCTCGGCCAAAGGATTGTTCTCTTCGTCCAGATACGCCAACAATTTGTCGGAAAGATCCCGGCTCATCATGTTGAGCAGTTCGGCCACCTTCTTGACGCCACCACCACCTTCCTTGGCATAACCACCGCGTGTGGCACCCAATGCTTCCAATTCGGTCAGCAGGGATTCCTCGATGTCTTCCAAAGCACCAGGGGGCAAATTCCCAAGTTGGGCCATACGCAAGATCACCTCTTGCTGGATGTCATTCACCAGATAATCAATGACAAAAGAGGCCTGTTCCACCTGCAATTGGGACAAAATCAAAGCAATGCTCTGGGGATGCTCGTTGGCCAGAAAAGTGGCCACCAGAGTCGGTTCCATGGCATTGAGAATCTCCCAGGGGGTGTTTTTGGGGCCTTGTTGCAACTCTTTGAGAAACTGTCGTGCCTTCTCCTTGCCCAAAGCCTTGGTGATCATGTCCTTGACCTTGTTCATGCCACCCCGAACGTCGAACTGTTGCAGTTCAAAACGGTCCAGAAATTCCTGCCGCACGGCCCGTACCACATCCTGTGGCGTACTGCCAATGCGGGCGATGGTGCGGGTCAAATCCCGCACTTCATCTTCCTGCAAGCCGTCCAACAATTTTTTGACGTCTTCATCTGGCAAAGAAAGAATGAAAATCGCCGCCTTCTCCTTGCCGCTCAAGCGGGTGCGTGGACCTATCTTGCGGCGCGGCACGCCGCCATCAGAGCCAGCTTCATTCCAGTTATCCGTTTCCACAGTTTCCGGCATGGTTCTACCCTCTCAAGCGTGTGTGACAGTCTCTCTTGGTCTCTTGATGCCTCAGTTAAAGGCATCAATCATCTTGCAGCAGCCAGGAACGCAGAATTTCGCGTGCTTCATCAACATGATCCGTAATCATCTGCTGGGTCAGCTTGATGTTGCGATCCGGCAGACGCATGCGCAACGGCTGTTCTGTGGGCAACGTACCCACCCCTTCTGCCAACAATTGGGCTTCCAGTTCAGCCACGGCAGCCGGTACACCACTGGTATCGGAGGTCTTTTCGCCCATCAACAGTTTCGTCACCATGGGTTTGAGTACCAGGAAAAGCAGCAGCAGAATCAGCAACCCCAATACCGCCTGGAGATAAAACTCAGGCCGTTCCCAGAATCGGACCGTCTGTTCGGCCAGCATGGTCAATGGTTCGAATGGGGCACTGGTGACCTGTATGGTATCGCCACGCTGACTGCGGAAACCGACAGCCTGCTCAATGATTTTTTGCAGTTGGGCCAACTCGTCGGCGGTGCGTTCCTTGTAGATATCCTTGCTCTTGTTGGCCTTGTCCGGTTCATAGTGACCATCCACCAAAACCGCGATGGAGAGGCGTTGAATGGTGCCCACTGGCAGGATGATCTTGTTGACGGTTTTGCTGATTTCGTAGTTGATGGTCTCCCGTTCCACGCTGCGGGCCTGTTCCGAACCGGACCCGGAAGACTTGACGTTGTCATTGGCGTCATTGGGTCGCACACCAGGGACACCCCCTTCGCCAAAGGTTCCCTTGCTGCTCTCGTTGACGGATTGTTCGCTACGGGTGACTTGTCCTTCGGGGTCGAATTTCTCCTCATTGCGCTCCACCCGCTTGAGATCCAACTCTGCCGTGATGCGGACAATGCTGCGACTGACACCGCTTGTGTTGACTCCAACCACTTTGTCCAACATGGCCTGGGCACGCTCTTCCAGGGATTTTTCCACCTGCCGTTGCAACGTCAACGTCTCTTCAGCGGGCATGCGGCCATCCACCGAGGCAGGGCGTCCGCCAGAAATCAGGTTGCCCTTGTGATCCAACAAGGTGACTGCGGATTCATCCAATCCTTCCACGGCAGCGGCCACCAGATGGGTGATGCCTTCGATCTGTTTGCTGGTCAGGGGACTGGAAAGCTCCATCACCACCGATGCGGTGGCTTTTTTCTCTTCGGACACAAACAGCGAACGCTTGGGCAGAACCAGATGGACCCTGGCCTTGCTGACCACTTCGAGGCTTTCGATGGTACGGGCCAACTCGCCTTGCAATCCCCGTTGAAAATTCATGCGTTGCAGGAAATCGGTCATGCCTACGATGTTGTTTTTATCGAAAATTTCAAAGCCGGTTCCGGTTCCCTGCTTGGGCAGACCCATGCTGGCCAGTTCCAATCGGACATTATAAAGCTTGGCCGCTGGAACCTCGATGGTGGTGCCCCCCATGGTGAGTTGATAAGGCACATTCATTTGGGTCAACTGGGTCACCACCTTGCCAGCTTCCTGTTCTGGCAGGCCGGAATACAACACCTTGTAGGAAGGGCGCGTGGCAAACCAAATGATGGCGGTCAACGCCAGGAGTGTGGCAATCACAGCCAGCAGCAAACCATTCCGCCCTCCCAGGGGCAGACGTTCCAGAAATCGTGTAAAGGTTTCCGCTGGTGCCTCTGAGCGGGCAGCCATCGCGCTCGTCGCTTCAGCCATGATTCATCATCCTTGCAAAATCAATTGGTTTACTATGCCATCATCACATGCAGGTATCAGGCCGGCATGCTCATGATTTCACGATAGACATCCAACGCCTTGTTGCGCACCTGCATCAACAGTCGCAAATGGAGTTCCGCCTTGGATCCGGCGATTTGCGCTTCATGAATGCTGACTCCGGCGTTGCCCAGCAACGCCCTGTCTGTCAATTCTTTGGCGTCTTTTTGCATCCGGTCGGTCTCTTTGATCTGTCGCGCCAGGGTGACGGAAAACTCTTCCCAGCCAACATCTTTGCTTTCGCCTCCCATGATGGCAGGGGTTGATGCCAGGATGGATGATGATAAGGGTGTGGATCCTACTGGATTGATTGACATGGTTCAGGTTTCCTTAACGACCGATTTCCAATGCTTTCATGGCCATGGCCTTGGAAGCATTGAGGACTGTGACATTGGATTCATAGGCGCGACTGGCGGCCATCATATTGACCATCTCGGCGACCGGATCCACATTGGGCATGGCCACATAGCCATCGGCATTGGCGTCGGGATGGTTGGGGTCATATTGCATGCGTGGGGGGCGTTCATCCACATGGATACGCTCTACCGTCACTCCGGTTGTGCCTGCGATTTGTTCACGGCTCAACATTTGATCAAAAGGCTTGGCCATGAAAACCGGATCTTTGCGCTTGTAAGGTCCACCTTCTGGAGTGCGGGTGGTTTGGGCATTGGCCAGATTTTCGGCGATGATATTCAGGCGCATGCGTTGGGCGGAGAGTCCCGACGATGTCACGCGAAACGATGTCAAAAAATCATCCATAATGGTGTCTCCTTGAAGAGTTTCAATTCAATGGACCGCTTGAAAGGGTCTGAAAATTACGGGGTTGAGTTCCCCTGGATGATCATGCGCATTTGATTGATTTGCGCGTTCATGGACTGGGCCGCATAATTATAGAGCAATTGATTGGCACTTTGACGGGCCATTTCCTGTTCCAGATCCACGCTGTTTTTGTCCCGTTTGGGGATGGGGATTTCCACCTCTTGCAGATCGCCTTCGATGGGTGGAATGGCCTGGGTTGGCAGGTGCGTGCGCGTGGTATGAGCCATGGGCAATTCATCGGGTGGTGGCATGGAATCGCGCAAGACGTCTTCGAATTCCAGACGACGTGCCTTGTAGCCGGGGGTATCGGCATTGGCGATATTGGCGGCGATGATTTCTTGACGCCGGTGTCTGAGATTCATGAGATTGGCCTTGAAAGCACCACCACTCCCCAACAAACCGAATTCGGCCATCAGCATGCTCCTTGAATCGAATATTTGGATACAGACAAGCAATCAATCATTTGACGATGCGGGAAAATGGAGTTCCGCATGGCTTCAAAAAGCATGAATCATGCCGATAGTGTAGCGAGGGGTGCGGGTATGTCGCAAAAAATCGGGGAGTGTTGGCGAGTTGCGATTTTCAAGCCAGAGGAGGGGGTAGCGAGGAGGTGATGGGAATGACCCGGTTGAGCTTGCCGCTCTGGAACCCTTCGAGGTCCAGAGTGACGAATTTGAAACCGATGTGTTGGAAAGCCAGGGTCACCTGTTTGCGGAGTTTGGGATCCAGGAGACGGGTCATGTCGTGTTCGGTCAATTCGATCCGGGCGGTTGACTCCTGTTTGCGGACCCGCAGGGTTTCGAATCCCATGTTGCGGAGGGTCTGTTCCGCATGTTCCACCATGTGCAGGGAGGGGATCAGAATCGGTTCGCCGTAGGATATTCGGGAGGAGAGGCATGGTGAGGCTGGTTTGTTCCAGGTGGGCAGACCTTTGTCTCTGGAGAGCAGGCGGATTTCATTTTTGTTCAATCCGGCTTCCAGGAGCGGACTTTTGACGTGAAATTGATTTTTTGCCCGCAAGCCTGGGCGATGATCGGTCATGTCGTCTGTGGTGGTTCCGTCGAGAACATGGGCGAAACCCTCCTGTCGGGCCAGTGCGGTCAGGCGTTGGAATAAATCGCTTTTGCAGTAATAACAACGGTCTGATCTGTTGGCCACAAAATTCGGGTCATTGAGTTCGCCGCTTTCGATCAGGCGATGGTTGAGGTTCAAGGAGCCAACAAGGGTTGAGACATCTGCCAGGTCACGGGCGGGCATGGTGGGTGAGGTGGCGGTGACGGCCAGATAGGGAATGCCAGATTCCAGGACGGCCAGGGTCAAAAACGAGCTGTCCACGCCGCCGGAAAAGGCGACCAGGGCATTGTCCAGGCTGCGCAACGCGGTTTGGAGGGTTTTGTATTTCTCTTGCAAGGATGTGTATTGGGTTTCGATCATGAAATGACGCCAGCGCAGAGAAGAAACCGGGACATAAGCCGTTATTGTTCAACAGTTCAGTTTAGGATGTGTTGTCTGCGTCAGTCAAGGAGGATTGGAAGAGTCGAAGCACACTCTTTAGGCGCATCCATGCAGATTGATTTTGGATGCGTGTGAATTTTTTTTCAACTTGTATGCAATTAAATTATATTGCGACGTATATGCATTTCAAGAGATGATGGTTACTTTCCTTCCCCATTCTGGAAGAGTGACCTATGGCGGAAACACGTCTCTACATGGCATCTCAGGGGTATCTGAACAGCATCGACGAGGTCCAACGGGGCTGGACTGTGGTAGGACTGTTCGTCATCGCCATTTTTTTCCTGATCGGCTACCTGATCACCCGACACAACCAACGTCGCCGGGCAGAACGGTTCCGTGCTCAAGGTCACACTCAACCCAGAAATAAAAAATAATTGAATGGTTGATTCATGGATATAGCTACTATTATCGGGTTGGTCTCTGGAATCGTCCTTATGGTCTGGGCCATTCTGATGGGAGGCAAATTTTCACTCTTTATAGATATTCCGAGCGTCATCATTGTGTTCGGCGGGACCATTGCCACCATGTTCATCAAGAATACCATGGCGGAGGTTTTTTCTTCTTTTGGGATTTTCCTGAAGGCCATCGTGGTCACCCCCAAAAACCCGGAAGATTACGTCACCCAGTTGACCAATCTGGCCAACCTGGCTCGCAAGGATGGCATTCTTTCTTTGGAAAAGGTTCAGGTGAATGACAGTTTCTTGCAACTGGGCATCAACCTCTGTGTGGACGGGGCGGATCCGGATTTTCTGCGTGATGTGCTGGAAAAGGAGATCAACTATCTGAATGAACGTCACACCAACTGGATTGCCATCTACGAGGGGATCGGCGAGGCAGCACCTGCCTTCGGTATGATCGGAACCCTGATCGGCCTTGTGCAGATGCTCGCGGACATGAATGATCCCTCCAAGATCGGCCCCTCCATGGCTGTGGCCCTGATCACCACGTTCTACGGTGCCCTGCTTGCCAATCTGATCGCCCTCCCCATTGCCGTCAAACTCAAGGCATACAGTCAAAAGGAGCAACTGATCCGCCAGATCATCGTCGATGGCATGACAGGCATTCAGAAGGGGGTCAATCCCCGCATGCTGCAAATTTCCCTGAAAGCCGCTGTGCCGCCCCTCATGAGAAACTTTGATTGACCAAGGATCTGCGCGATGTCCAAATGCCCACCCTGCAAAAAAGGGGCACCTGCTTGGCTGCTGACTTTCGGGGACATGATGTCCCTGTTGTTGACCTTCTTCATCCTCCTGATCTCCATGTCCACCATGGACAAGGTCAAATTCAAGGAGGCCTCCGGCTCCCTCAAGGATGCTTTTGGTATTCAGCGTATCCAGCAGATCATCCCCATGCCTACCGGCGAGAATTTGATCGCGATGGAGTTTCAACAGGAAATTGTCATGGTGCGTCTCAAGGAGAAGCTGGAGCTGATCCTGGAGAACAACACCGATGCCGGGGAGGCGGAAATGATCGCCCTGGACGAAGGATTTCTGTTGCGTATGCACCATGATCTCCTGCTTCAGCCTGGCAGCAGTACATTGCGCCCGGAAGCAAAACCTATGTTGTTGCAAATAGCCAATTTGATCAAGGATCTGCCCAATCTGGTGCGGGTCGAGGGTCATACCAGCGACCAGCCCCCGCCTAAACCCTATGCCAACAACTGGGAACGTTCTGCGGTCGAGGCTGCGGCAGTGGTGGCGTTTCTGGCCACGGAAGGGTCGATTGATCCGCACCAATTGCAGGTGCGTGGCCTTGGACAGACCATGCCCCGCGTCAGCAATGCGACCACGGAAGGACGCCACCGGAACCATCGGCTGGAGATCCTCATTTCCCGCGAGACTCGTGCGACCATGAGTCCGAACCTGCCGCAGGTTTCCAATCCAGACCGGGAGACACGCTCCTCCTCTGCAACCACAATCACGCCCATACCTGATCTCCAGAACAATCCGGCCTTGCCACCTCCTGTCCGATGATTCTTTGGAGAGGGGGCCACTGGTCGATCAAAACCCGCTTGTATGCTGGCTTTTCGTTGTTGTTGATCTTCCTGTTGCTCTCCTTTCTGGTCTCTGCCGGCATGCTGCACCACCTGAACGAGCGTCTGAACCGACTGGTTGCGTATGACATGGAAAAGATCCGTCTGATCGGTTTGTTGGATCGGAGCATCCTGGAGATCGCCCGTGCGGAACGGAATATCATTCTTTCGGACAAGCCAGAGGAGATGCGCCTGCATGCCACAGATATTGCCCAGGCCGGGTTTGGCATCCGGTCGGCACTGGAAAAGCTGGACGGTTTGACCAGTCGCGCTTCGGAGAAGGCGGTTCTTGCACAGATTACCAAAGCCATTGGCGAACTGATGGTCATTGTCCAGGAGGTGCAGCGGCTTGGTATGCTCAATTCCAATGTTCGTGCCCTGCAATTGTCCGAAAGCGCGGGGCGTGAGTCCATGCGCTTGGCGGAACAGGCCCTGGAACAGCTTTTTACCCACGACCGGGAGCAGCGCGCGCTCCTTGTCCGTGAGATGCAACGGCTGTTGATGACCATCCAGAAGGATGAAATCCTCATGATTCTGACCATCGACGAAACGGGCATGGCCCGACACGCCCGCGCAATGGAAGAGAACGAAGCGATATTGGCCCGGCATTACGACGTATTGGCTTCCCTTCTGCTTTTGCAACCTGAGCTGGAGATTCTGCACGCCTTTGACCGTCATCTCCGTTCCTATCTGGAGATTTCCCGCCAGGTGCGGGCCTTGACCTGGGAGAATGGCAACCACAAGGCCATCCGGCTTTCCCAGGAACAGGGGAATCCGGTTGTCATGCGTTTGCGTGATCTGATGCGTATTCTTTCCGCCGACGGTGAGCAACACATCCTGGAGACCAAAAGAGAGGCAGAACAAGAACGTCGTCTGGCAGTGGCGTTGTTGTCGGTGATGTTGTGTTTGAGTTTTGTGGTTGGGGTCTTTATCGCCCTGCGGATTTCTCGTGATGTGAACCGGGGATTGAGTTTGGCCATCCGCACGGTGGAGGCTGTGGCCAGAGGGGATTCGGAAGCTGAATCGTTGATCTCTCTGGAGGAGAGGCATGACGAATTTGGTCAGCTCATGCGGGCCATGCGTTGTCTGGAGAACACGGAGAGCTGTGTACCGGAGATGGCGCACGGTCAGCCTCAGGAGGATTGTTTCGCCACCCTGGAGGAACGCTCTGCCAGCGACCGTTTGCTGGCTGCCATGAAACATCTGGCCTTGGCGTTGCGGGAACGGGCCGAATTGCGGCGCATGCTGTTGATCTCGGAAAAGATGTCGAGTATTGGCCAGTTTGCGGTCCGGGTGGCGCACGAGATCAACAATCCTCTCTCCACTGCGGCCATGGGGTTGCAGAATGTGCGTCTGTTATTGTCAGGTAGGATCCAGGATGAGGCGGTGTTGAGTCGTTTGGATCAGGTGGAGCGCAACCTTGAGCGTGTTACCCGCGTGGCCAGGCAGATGTTGGAGTACTCCTGGACCGGCCAGATGGAGTGTGTCTGGTTCCACCTGCGGGAGGAGTTGATGGAAGTGTTGGAGTTGGTCCAGGCAGACCAACGCCCTGTCGAAATTGTGTTGGAGATGGAAGAGCCGTTGCGGATGTGGGGAGATCGGACGAAAATCGGTCAGGTGTTGCGCAATTTGATTCAGAACGCCCTGGATGCCACGCCGGATCCAGGGGTGATACGGGTGAACGCCCGTTGCGCGGGAGAGATGCTGGTACTGCATGTGAGGGATTGGGGGCCGGGTCTGGCACCTCATGTAGAAGGGAAGATTTTTGAACCTTTTTTCACCACCAAGCAATTCGGCATCGGTGTGGGTTTGGGCCTGCCCATCTGTTACAGCATTGTGCAGCAACACGGCGGCATGTTGGAGGTGGTCAACGCACCGGACGGAGGTGTTTTGGCCACGCTCCATTTGCCTTTGTTTCCTCCTCGTTACAACAACACAAAAGGTGTTTAGGAATCATCATGGAACCGCATATTCTCATCGTGGACGACGAAGCCGACTTGCGGGAAAACCTGAGCGTATTGTTGCGGCATGAGGGATTCCAGGTCTCCACCGCCGCATCGGGGACAGAAGCCCTGCGTCTGTTGAATGGAGGACGTTTCGATGTGGTGTTGATGGACCTGATCATGCCGGGTCGGGATGGAATCGAAATCCTGTTGGAGATGCGCAAGCTCAACAACCGCATCAAGATCATCATCATGACCGCTTTTGCCACGGTCAACACTGCGGTGCAGGCCATACGCAAGGGAGCCTCTGATTATCTGTCGAAACCGTTTCGTTTTGAGGAGTTGGTCTCTGTGATCAGGCGTTTGCTTGAGGAGACACGTTTCGAGCTTCAGATTCAAACCGGCGATCTGGATCAAACTTTGGCCTCCTTGGCCAATCCCATTCGCAGGCGCATCATCGAGATGCTGGGACAATCCAATGCCTTGCGTATGACTGATATTAGTACATCTTTGTATATTGAGGATCATACAAAGACTTTGTTTCATCTCCGCACCCTCAAGGAGGCCGGCTTGATTCATCAGGGTGAAGACAAACTTTATGCCCTCACGTCGAACGGCAACAATGCTTACTTTTTGTTGCGCGCTCTTGGCACTCCCAGAACGTGAAGTCGATTTGAACGGTCAAAGTCAAAAGCAAAACCCTGGGGGATGAATCCCCCAGACCCTCTCTTTTTTTTTTAATAATAAAAACAAAAATTAATAATAAAATATTAAAAAAAAAGGGTGGGGGGTTTGGGGGGCGGTTCACCGCCCCCCAAGGTTTTGATTTTTTTATTCACGTTTGAATTTAAACCAGTGTGATATCATCTTTATTGCATGATGTTTTGCAAAAGAGTTGAAGTTGGTTTAATATTACGTC
>JAMOBH010000204.1:0-10248 GCA_039908085.1 Magnetococcus sp. YQC-5 | reverse complement strand
TATTCACCACCCGGCGGCGGTGGAGGAGGTGCATACTCACCACCCGGCGGCGGTGGTGGAGGAGCATACTCACCATCCGGCGGCGGTGGAGGCGGCATGTCCATACCATCTGGCGGTGCAGGGGGCAGGTCGTAGAGCATTTCAGGAGGAGGTGGTGGTGGGGCATCATAGTTCATGGGCGGCATGTCTGCCGCGACCGAAGCAAAGTCACCACCAATCATGGCCGGGGCGATGCGGTCTTCCAGCTGTTCAGCTTTTTGATGTCCAACCTTTTTTTTCTGTTTGTGATCTTTATGATCTGACATTTTCGGATTCTCCAAGGGCATTGTTTCGATTGTAGAAATCAGGAACAAGTATCAAAAGCCGCTTGCGACCTGCCAATTAGTGAAACGGGCAAGAAAAAAACAACAGCATATCAACCTCCGACTAAAATTGAAGTGAATCGGGGAGAAGGCGGTGCTTTTTGTTTGAAATCCAATACTTAAGAAGCGACCAGAAAGGTCGTTCCCGTGATGTCAGCAGTATGAGGAAGGAAAAAAGTTCAGCATGTGGCACTCCTGGCAGGGTTGGTGTGGTTGCCTGACGTGGCGCAAGGGCCAAACGTCACTGTTGCTGAAAAAGAGTTGCAATATAAGTTAGTAAAAATGGTTCAAAAATGGCAAGGAAAAAATCATCCATTGAGAAAAAAAATCAATTTCCCTGTGCGATTCGGCATGTGTGCGTTTGTTTTTTCGTTTTTTTTTGAGGGGTTTGAGTGTGTTGAATTTTTTTGAAACGAATACTTGACAAAAAGGATCGGAATTGGGCAGAGTGATCTCAATTCAAACCATCCATCCCGTTCGCTCGGTCGTCGGATTGGCTGACAAGGATTCATCATGTTTCAGCGCATCAAACAGGATATCCAGGTGATTTTCCAACGCGATCCCGCCGCTCACGGGGTCATGGAAGTCCTGCTCTGTTATCCCGGTCTCCATGCCATACTGGCCTACCGCCTGTTCCATTGGCTATGGCGGAAACAGTTTCGTCTGCTGGCCCGCTTTCTTTCCAATCTGACCCGATTTTTCACCGGCATCGAAATCCATCCGGCAGCCCAGATCGGCGAAGGATTTTTTATCGATCATGGCATGGGTGTGGTCATCGGCGAAACCACCCACATCGGCAACAACGTCACACTCTATCACGGCGTGACCCTCGGAGGAACCACCTGGGATCCAGGCAAACGACATCCAACCCTGGGCGACGGCGTGGTGGTGGGCGCAGGTGCCAAAATCCTCGGACCCATCACCATCGGTGCCAACGCCCGCGTGGGTTCCAATGCCGTGGTGGTCAGCGATGTCCCCCCGGATACCACCGTGGTGGGAGTCCCTGGTCGTCTGGTCATGCCCAAATTCAACCATGCAACCCGTGGCGATCCCTTTTCTTCCTATGGCCAGAATGGTGGCATGGTGGACCCAGTGGCCAAGGCCGTCACCTGTCTGCTGGAACAAATGCATCACCTTGATGACCGCGTCAAAAAAATGGAACAAGAGGGAGGGATTTCTCCTGCCAAGACCAGAGGAAATCCATGAAATTAACCACCAAAGGTCGTTATGCCGTCACAGCCATGCTCGATCTGTGTTGCCAGGACGGCACAAGCCCGGTTTCGCTCCAGGACATTTCCTTGAGGCAGGAAATTTCCTTGTCCTACCTGGAACAACTGTTTGCCAAACTCCGTCGCCGGGGTCTGGTGCGCAGCGTGCGTGGTCCGGGTGGCGGTTATCTGCTGGTCGCTGCTCCAACCACCATCAGCATCGCCGATATCATCCGCGCGGTCGATGAACCCATCCAGGCCACCTCGTGCGATGAAAATGACCCGGAAGGGTGTCGTAAATCCACTCGTTGCATCACCCATCACCTCTGGGAACGGGTGGGCGCGCATATCAACAGCTATCTGGAATCCATTTCTCTGGAAAGCCTGCTCAAGGAAATCCGGGGCACTGGTCATTTGGGATCCTGGTCCCATCAACCAGAGTACGTCCCATGATCTATCTTGATCATAATGCCAGTTCCCCCTTGCGTCCCGGCATACTCGACGTGGTCCTCTCCGTCATGGCACAACAGGTGGGGAATCCCGCTTCGGTTCATTGGGCAGGTCGCATGGCACGCCAGTATCTCGATGAGGCCAGGCGTCATGTGGCAGCCTTGCTGGATCTGCATGAAAGTCGCATCGTGTTCACCAGTGGCGGAACCGAAGCCAATAATCTGGCCCTGTTCGGATTGGCCGCTGCCAAAGGGTATCAGGGGGAGCTGCTGACGAGTCAGGTGGAACACCCATCCATTCTGCAGGCTTGCGAAGTGTTGGCACATCAGGGTATGACCGTCAAGTATCTGCGGGTCGATGGCGCAGGCCGGGTTGATCCGGGAGAGGTCGCCTCAGCCTTGACCCGGCAGACCGTGCTGGTCTCCATCATGGCAGCCAATAACGAAACCGGCGTTTTGCAACCCATCCACGACATCGGTGCCATCTGTCAGGCTGCTGGCGTCCCTTTCCTTGTCGATGCCACCCAGTGGGTGGGCAAAATTCCGTTGCATCCCGATTCCGTGCCCGCTGATCTGGTCACCCTTTCGGCCCATAAGTTTGGCGGTCCCAAAGGCGTGGGCGCGTTGATCATCACCCCTTCGCTCCTCCTGGAACCCAGGATGCTCGGCGGAGGTCAGGAACGAGGACGCCGCGCCGGCACCGAAAATCTGTCAGGTATTGCCGGGTTCGGGGCTGCCGCAGCCCTGATCAAAACCACATTGATTCATGAACAATCCTCCGTGACCGCATTGCGGGAGCGTCTGGAATCCCAACTTCTGGCCGCAGTTCCCGATGCGGTCCTCTGGGGTGTCCAGGCCGAACGGTTGCCAAATACAACGGCAGTCGGTATCCCTGGTCTGGATGGCGAAACACTGGTCATGACGTTGGATCTGGCCGGTTTCGCGATCAGCAGTGGTTCGGCCTGTTCTTCGGGGAAAACCACGCCTTCTCATGTACTCCGGGCCATGGGGGTGGATCCGGCTTTGAGTCAAAGCGCGGTACGGATCACCCTGGGTTGGAATTCAACCAGTCATGATGTGGATTCTTTTGTTAATGCTTTTTATCGGTCTGTGAATCGTTTGCGTAAAGGGAGCTGACCCGCATGAAATTGCCCATCTATATGGATTACCAGGCCACGACTCCAGTGGATCCCAGAGTGTTGGATGCCATGCTGCCCTGGTTTGTGGAGAAATTCGGCAATCCAGCCTCCCGTTCCCATGCCTATGGCTGGGAAGCGGATGCCGCAGTCACCAAAGCCAGAAAACAGGTGGCCTCCTTGATCAAAGCCGATCCACGAGAGATCGTCTTCACTTCCGGGGCCACGGAATCAGACAACCTCGCCATTTGGGGGGTGGCGCATTTTTATCGTGAGAAGGGAAATCATATCATCACCCCAACCACGGAACACAAGGCCGTGTTGGATACCTGTCGTCACCTGGAAGCCGAAGGATTCCAGGTGACGTTTCTGCCGGTACAATCCAATGGTTTGGTGGATCTGCGGATGTTGGAGGCGGCCATGACAGACCAAACCATTCTGGTATCGGTCATGGCAGTCAACAATGAGGTTGGAGTGATCCAACCCCTGGAGGCCATCGGTCGTCTCTGTCGGAGTCGCAAGGTTTTGTTTCATTGTGACGCAGCCCAGGGCCTGGGCAAAATGCCCATGGATGTCAATGCCATGAACATCGACCTGTTGTCGATTTCGGCGCACAAGATTTATGGTCCCAAGGGGATTGGTGCCTTGTATGTGCGACGTCAGCCCAGGGTGAGGCTCAAAGCCATCCTGCATGGGGGCGGGCATGAACGGGGGATGCGTTCGGGTACTTTGCCGACCCCGTTGTTGGTGGGCCTGGGTGAGGCGTGTCAGCTTGCCGCCTCGGAGATGGTTGCCGAACATCAACGGGTGTTGGCCCTGCGTGAACGGTTGCGCCATGGCATCATGAGTCAATTGACTCATGTGGAACTCAATGGAGATCTGCAAGCTCGTGTGGCAGGGAATCTCAATATTTCATTCAATTATGTCGAAGGTGAATCCTTGATGATGGCCATCAAGGATGTGGCGGTCTCTTCTGGATCTGCTTGTACCTCGGCCTCTTTGGAGCCATCTTATGTTTTGCGTGCTTTGGGGGTCAACGAAGAGATGGCGCATACCTCCATCCGTTTTGGTCTGGGTCGTTTCAGCACCGAAGAAGAAGTGGATTATGTGGTCCATATTGTGGTAAATGGAGTGAATAAATTGCGTGAGATGTCGCCATTGTGGGAAATGGTTCAGGATGGCGTGGATCTGAATAATCTGCAATGGGCTGCTCACTGATCTGGCCTTTTGTGACAAGCGGGAGAAACCATCATGGCATACAATGAGAAAGTGTTGGATCATTATGAAAACCCACGCAATGTGGGGAGTCTTGACAAGCAGGATGCCAGTGTGGGAACCGGGATGGTGGGGGCACCTGCATGTGGGGATGTCATGAAATTACAGATCCGGGTCAATGAGGAAGGCATCATTGATGATGCCAAATTCAAGACTTTTGGATGTGGATCAGCCATTGCAGCCTCATCATTGGTAACAGAGTGGGTCAAAGGCAAGAGTATTGATGAAGCCTTGGCCATCAAAAACAAGGACATCGCCGAAGAGTTGGCCTTGCCGCCAGTCAAGATCCATTGTTCGGTTCTGGCCGAAGATGCCATCAAGTCCGCAGTGGCCGATTATCGAAGCAAGCAAAAAGGGGGGTAATCCTTCATCTCCTCCCCAATCAAAAAGTTTTTTTTAAAAAAAAGGTGGAGGGGTCTGAAGTTGATTCCCAGGAGGGGTCTATAACGGTTAGAAGGGGTTGAATCATATGGATGAGCAATCACAAGCAATAATGTTAACGGAACGAGCGGCCCGTCAGGCTCAACGCATGCTGGAAAAACGGGGCACTCCAGCAGCAGCCATTCGCATTGGCACGACGACGGCGGGGTGTTCGGGATTCTCCTACAAACTGGAATATGCCGATCTGGTGGAAGAAGGAGATCAGGTGTTCGAATCCCATGGGGTGAAGGTGGTTCTGGATGGCAAGTCTTTGGTGATTCTGGATGGGACTGTGGTGGATTTCGAATCCACACCGTTCAAATCCGGGTTCAAGTTCACCAATCCCAAGGAGAAGGAACGTTGCGGTTGCGGTGAGTCGTTCAAGGTGTAATGGTGATGATTGGATCGTCCCTATGTTGGTCTTGCCATGGTGTCACAGTATCAGGATTGTTTTGTACGACCTGTCATGCCATTTTACCCATGGATCCTGGGGTGGATTTTTTTCACCTGTTTGACATGACACCGACTTATGATGTGGATCCTGTGGTGTTGGAACAGCGGTATCGGGCGTTGCAAAAACAATTGCATCCTGATTATTTTGCCTCGCGCACGCCCATGGAGCGACGCTTGTCTTTGGAACATGTGACACGGGTCAATGAGGCTTTGCAAACTCTGTCAGATCCGATGTTGCGGGCGGGATATCTGCTGGAAAGGGTCGGCGGAAAAACGGGATCTTCCGGGAGTGATCCTGAATTTTTGCAGGCCGTGATGGAATGGCGGGAGTTGTTGGAAGAGGTCAATCTGCAGGCTGCTGATGCATTGGAGCGTTTGGCTGCGTTGCGTGTGGAGGCCAGGAAGCGGCTGAAGGTTGAAGAGGATCGGGTGGCACAGTTGTTTCGTGCATTTTTTGCCGGATCCGGTCAGGATCAGGGGAGTTTGTCCGGTATTGTTCGTTTGGTGGATCGGATGCGTTATCATCGTCGTTTTCTGGAGGAAGTGGATCGATTGGAAGATCAGGCATTTGAGTTTGCCAATGGATAGTTTGAAAAATTTTTGTGAAAAGTCAAAATCAAAGTCAAAGGCAAAACCTTGAGGGATGAATCCCTCAAACGCCCTCTTTTTTTTTAATGGTTTAATCCGATGACGGCCTGAGAACAGTTTCCATTCAAATGAATCTGTAGCGAGTAAACATCATGGATGTGTTATTGGACATCGTGGAACCGGGACAATCCGTATTGCCCCATCAGCAGCCTCCGACCCAGCGCAAACGGGTGGTTGGCATTGACCTTGGCACCACGTTTTCGTTGGTGGCTGCGGTTGGATTGGATGGCAAACCCCATTGCATCCCGGATGAGGATGAAAGATGCGCCTTGCCGTCCGTGGTTTATTATGGGGCCGGTGGTTTGATTGAAGTGGGACACGCTGCACGTGCGAGGGCATTGAGCCACCCGGAACAGACCATAGCTTCGGTCAAACGCTACATGGGACGCGGTTTGGAGGATATTCGTGCCCAAAAGGCGTCCATACCACATGGCCTGGAAGCCGGAGCAGGTGGCATGGTGCGTATTTTGGCGGGTGCGACCTGGGTATCTCCGGTGGAGGTTTCAGCCGAGATACTCAAGGTGCTGAAAAAACAAGCGGAAACGGCCCTTGGAGGTCCGTTGCAAGGCGTGGTGATCACGGTTCCGGCCTATTTTGACGATGCCCAGCGTCAGGCCACCAAAGATGCGGCCAGAGTGGCTGGTCTGGAAGTGATGCGACTTCTGAATGAACCCACTGCAGCGGCCTTGGCCTATGGTCTGGATCAGGGGCGGGAAGGACTGTATGTCATTTATGACTTGGGAGGAGGAACATTTGACGTTTCCTTGTTGAAGTTGGAGCAAGGCATTTTTCAGGTGATGGCCACAGGCGGGGATTCGGCGTTGGGTGGTGATGATCTGGATCAATGGCTGGTGGAGCGTTTTTTACGAGAACTGGGTGTAGTGGAACCGGATTCAGGCATGATTCAGGCCTGCCGACAGAGGGCCAGAGAGGTCAAGGAACGGTTGAGCAGTGAGGAAACCGTGACGTTTCAACTGCCCATGAGTGACGGGAGTAGCCCAGGACAGATCACACGGCACGAATTTGAAGCCGGTATTCGCGAGTGGGTCAAGAAGACGATACCGATCTGCCGACGTGTTTTGCAGGATGCTGGGGTGCGATCCGAGGCGTTGCAGGGTGTGGTATTGGTAGGAGGATCCACACGAGTACCCTTGGTGCGTCGGATGGTGGCGGAATTTTTTGGCATGGAGCCTTTGATCGACCTGGACCCGGATCAGGTGGTGGCACTGGGAGCGGCCCATCAGGCGGAATTGTTGGGAGGCAATGGACCTTCTGGGATGTTGTTGCTGGATGTTACACCATTGTCATTGGGAATAGAGACGATGGGGGATCTTGTGGAAAAGATTGTGCCGCGCAACAGTCCGATACCCACGGCGCGCGCGCAGGATTTTACCACATTCAAGGATGGTCAGGGCGCGATGGCCGTGCATGTTGTGCAGGGTGAGCGAGAGTTGGCGAGTCAATGTCGATCACTGGCGCGATTTGAATTGCGTGGAATACCTCCCATGACAGCGGGAGCTGCGCGTATTCGTGTGACGTATCAAGTGGATGCGGATGGATTGCTGACGGTTTCTGCCCGTGAGGAGACCACAGGAGTTGAGCAATCGGTTGTGGTAGCCCCTTCGTATGGATTGACGGATAGTGAAATAGCCGACATGCTGCAAGAAGCGATGCGTCATGGAGCCGAGGATATGCGTGCGCGCTTGTTGAACGAGGCCCGTGTGGATGCACAGCGTGTATTGGCAGCGGCAGGAGCTGCGTTGCGTGAGGATGGAGACCTGCTGAACCAGAGTGAGTTGGGCAAGGTCAAGGTATTGATGCGGACGTTGTGGGAAACGACACAGGGAGATTCTGCCGAGAAGATCGGAGTGGCGATGCGACAGATGGATGAACAGACCCGTTTTTTTGCCCAACGTCGGATGGATCGGAGTCTGCAAACCGCGATGACGGGCCGTAAAGTGGATGATTTTGCTTGAACAAAGGATCACAGATGATCAGAGTTACATTTATGCCGATGAATCAGGCTGTGGAAGCCCTTCCAGGCCAATCCCTGCTGGAAGTGGCGCATGCGCATGGCATTCATCTGGAGGGTGCGTGTGAAGGTTCCCTGGCGTGTTCCACGTGTCATGTTGTGGTGGATGCCAAGTGGTACGACCATCTGGATCCGGCAGAAGAAGAGGAAGAGGACATTCTGGAGCGCGCCTTTGGTCTGACTGCCACGAGTCGATTGAGTTGTCAAATCATTATGCAAGAGGAGCTGGATGGTTTGATTGTGACCATACCGGCCTATTCGGTGAACATCAGCGTGGACAAGAAGGGAGGACGTTCATGAAGTGGACCGATATACATGAGATTGCCATGGGGCTGGTGGATTCCAAACCTGGATTGGATCCGCTGACGGTCCGTTTTACGGAGTTGATGGAATGGGTGATGGATCTGCCAGGATTCGATGATGTGCCGCAACGGTGCAACGAGAAAATTCTGGAGGCCATTCAGATGGCGTGGCTGGATGAGCTGGACTGAAAGAAAATTGCATTTTTTGTTCAAGCGGGGTTCTCATTTTGAAAAGGGTTTGCTATAGTAGGTTCTGTTGAAGGGGGGATAGGGTTCGGAAGGATGAAGTCATGGGACGTTAGCTCAGTTGGTAGAGCAGCAGACTTTTAATCTGCGGGTCACAGGTTCGACTCCTGTACGTCTCACCAATAAAATCAAATAGTTACGGCCACTCGCAAGGTGGCCGTTTTTGTTTGGGGTTACGCCGGGGTTACAAACGTAACCCTGGAGCAAAAATCAATTTCCGCAGGATTCCCGAATGGTTGAGTCCTGCACGTGGACCCGGACCGTAATCCGGGGACTCCCGGAAACGGACGCATGGATGCGAATCAATGGGAGGGGCAAGAACCGCGACGCCCTTGCGTGAGCTTGCCAATAAGGATGGATGCGCCAGATTCCCTGGTGACGGGTTGAGTCTGGCACCTCCATCTTGCCGGGGTTACAAGGCCGGGGTTACAAATTGAGGTAACATCCCCCCTATGCGGCATAGGGTGGGTTATGCCGCATAGGGAAGGTTGGGTATGCCGCATAGGGGGGGTGACATCAACCCCCATTGCAACAAACATTTGACGCAGGATGGCCGCTTGCGATATTCTGAAAGTCAGATTAATTCTTTCTGGAGGACATGCACATGGATGAACAAACTCCTTTGCAAGTGGAAAGATCAGCATATCAAGCCATGGAGGCGGAACTGAAAAAATACTACCTTGGCAAGTTCGTTATTTTCCACGGTGTTGATTTTTCTGGAGCTTTTGACACCTTCGACGCTGCGGCCCGTGAGGCAATCAGGCTTTTTGGTCGAGGCCCATATCTGATACGTCGTGTTGCAGATCAAGTTGTCATGCGCATGCCTTCGTCTATTGCATTCCGGCCAGCCAGCCATGCCTCTTACTGATGCCGGATTTTTAAATGAAGAAGGACGGTATCAGCGTGATAGCCTTCTTTGGCATGGCCCTTCGATTCAAGTGATCGTTGGGCATATGCAATTTCCGGATATTCCAACACCTGAACAATTTGAAACAGTTCACGCACTCATTGATACAGGAGCAACAGAAAGCTGCATTGACGCTGGGCTGGCTGAACGACTTCAATTACCTGTTGTTGATCTTCAACCAATGTCGGGAATTGCTGGCCCTACAGACCATTACGTCTACCTTGCACGTGTCTCGATTCCATCCTTGGATTTCACTCAATACGGACGTTTTACGGCAGTACACTTGGCGCAAGGGGGACAGGAACAAGCTGTCCTTCTCGGTAGAACTTTTCTTCAACACGTCATCATGATTTACGATGGTCTGCGCGCACAAGTCACTCTCGCCAGATAACAAAATCCCCAATCACTGCGCCCCAAACCGCCCCAACTCCCGCACATCATTCAATTTTCGGTTCACAGCAATTCCACCCTTCATCACGGCCATGGCCCGTGCATGAGATTGTAACGACTCAACGACATTTTGCGTCGTGATTCCATACCTTGGATGGTGCCGGTTGAATTCAATAAACGCCTGCTTCGCCCGTTCCCGTCCCGCATCATCCTTGTTCCGAAACGCCTCGCCAAAATGATTCAGAAGTTCCTGTCGTCGCTCGATGATAAATTTCTCGGCTTCTTTGGTCACGTTGTTGGCTGCATACTGTTCGGCCAATCTGGATGGATTGAAGCCAATGGCCACAGCCAGCAATTCGGCGGTTGACAGTTGATCCTCCATCACCCGCGCCCCCTTCATGGTCAGTACGCCGCCTTGTG
>JAMOBH010000539.1:0-1999 GCA_039908085.1 Magnetococcus sp. YQC-5 | reverse complement strand
GGATCTCCATCTTCTTCAAGATTTTTTTCAGACCGACGCCTTTTCGCGTCCATGGTCGCCCTCTCCTCGGTGTTTTTCTGCTCACCACCAGAAGCACAGGCCATTGATGAATGCAAAGATAGTTCTGGAAATATCGCCAATATAATATCAGGTAGTATTTGCGCCACAGCAACAGGCAGTTATGGTGACATTGCTCCTATTGGCTCTCCGGATGGCAAACTCAATATCAGTGATGCCGTGGTCACATTGCGGATTTCCCTGGGATTGATCTCGAACCTCGATACCACGATCACTCAAAAAGCCGATCTCGCACCGCTTTGCTTGAAAAGCGATTCAAGTTATACAAAAAGTGGCGACGGAACCATCGAGATCAGTGATGCCGTGGTCCTGCTGCGTTTGGCTCTGGGGCTTGTCGATCCGACGACCGTGGCATGGGCAAGCCAACCGGGATTGAAGTTCGACGTCACAGGCGCGACTTCTCTCCAGGCAATGGATTCCCTGGTAGTGAAAACGATGCAGCAAGGCCAGGAGAAGCCATCCATTCTTCATTATCGTGTCGTGGACGGAGAACATCAAACCAGAGCCGCTGGCAGCGTCGGCACCAACCTGATTGCCGTCAATGCGGATGGAACTTCCCGGTTGGCGATCCAGTCTGATTTGCCAGCCAAGGTGATGTACACGGCTGCGAGTCCGGATCAAACTTACGTTTATGTGGCGCTGGATCCGACGATATCTCAGACCCTCATGGCTCAAGAAAATTGTGCTTTGTACAGAATCAAGATAGCCGATAACACCAAAAGCTGCGTGATGGAAGGGGTTTATTTACAGGATTTTGACGATACGTTCAAAAAGAAATTTGGTGGGTTTAAACCGATTCAATTCGATGACAAAGGATCGCTGTATTTTGCTGGCAGCGCCTTCAGCAAGAGTGGAACGACCATCGACAAGGGGAGTTGGAAGCCCATCATCTATCAAAATGACGCGGCGAGCGGAAAAAATACGGCGATCACGAATGACGCCTTGCAAATCAAATTCTTCATGATTTTGAGTACTGGCGAACTGGTATACCAGGGAGCCAATGTGATCAACGGTGTGGAGGTAACCGTTCAGACCCCCTCCTGATCGGAGGCCAATTCATAACGATAGCAAATCACTGCTGTCAACCGGCAATAGCAGGCATTGGCATATCCGGCGGCATTTCCCCTCGTCGTCGCGTTGAGATCACCTGGGTGAGGAAGTCCCAGATTTTTATCCCTCGTAGTCGGCCTGTTTCGATGATGCTCGCCAGGACAGCGACTGCCTGACTCCCTTCATCCGTGCGGGTTCCATGGCTGATTTGACGCGCAATGACCCAATGCCGCAAAATTCTTTCCGCCACATTGTTGGTCGCTGGCATTTCTGGATGCTCCACCACCTTCCAGATGGCATCCCAATCGTTGAGGAACTCCCTGGCCAACTCCAGAGTTTTTTGATGTTCGTCTTTCTCGATCACCAACTCGCAGTATTCACGAAACGCGGCCAATCGATGCCGAACTGTTTCCAGTGTACACTCTCCAAGCCGATAGTCCAACACAGACCCCAACACGGCCAGAGCTGTGTTACCGACTTCCCTCGCTTCTTCCGTCAGGCTTTCAGACAAACCATATGCCTTGCGGATCAAATGAGCCAAGCAGCGTAACCGTTTTGGAAAAATCCGATACAGGAGAAGGCCGTCGCTCATAAGCCATCCAATGAAGGTGTCCGTCAAAACGCGCAAGACCACCTCCTGCCTCCGTTTTCCGATCATGAACAGAACAATCGGGCACTGGGCTCCGACTATTCGCAAGATCACATCATGGCATAAATCTGACCGACCAACCCATCGGTTCACCCCATGATCAAGCTGCTTTTCTCATCCGCAAGATCGCTTCCACCGTGAGTGATGCCTTCTGAAGCCCCAGTTTGACAGCTGGCGCCTCACCTGTCCTCCAATGACGACGAACAAAGTTATGGTTGATCA
>JAMOBH010000005.1:0-42625 GCA_039908085.1 Magnetococcus sp. YQC-5 | reverse complement strand
TACGATTCTCGATACCCACCATTAAGACTCCCATGTGATGATCCCCTTTCCGCCTTCTACTCTAATTGATCAGGAGGTCAGTGTCTCACATATCATTGGCACACAGGGTCCCTGATTGCGTGGTGTTCCATATGATCGCCCCTCACTCGCTTTTTGATAATTGCGGAAGCAAGCAGCTCCGGATATGCAGGCTCGACCTTCCTTACATCCATCCTACATCAAACAAAGGACGTTTGCATCAGTTCTCTGCATACCAACCATATTGAACGGGTAAATATCCCCATCCATGGACACTAGCGGAAATTGAGCAGGCACACCATGACTGGCGAGCAAATCACCCGGCATTAAGGGCAATCCTCCACGGCTTTTGATGACAAAGCTGCTGCCAGTGTTGCCTCGGCGTGCAGAACACCGTTCACTCATAAGGGATGAGGCATCAAAAAATGCGATGGGCAGGGCTGACAGGCTATCCACTGGGTTCACATTGGGCGTATCGACGCTAACTGTCCCCTGGACACCAAGTGCGGAAGATGCGGTAATACTGCTTGATGGATTTTTGATCAGAGATTGAGCTTGAATACTCACTTTGCCACCCTCGCCTTGAAATGCATTGGCCTGTATTTGACTGTCCTTCAAAATCAGATTGATGGGATCAATGGTAATATTGCCACCTTTGCCATCACCTCCCTGAACGGAGGAGGAAATATTTGATTCGTTCAGGTAAATTTTATTGACAACTTGCATTGTAATATTCCCACCACCTCCACTGTCTGCTTTCGCCTGAATCGTGCTTGCTTTTTGTTGACTATTTTTGCCAGAGAGGATTACCTCACCAGAGGCCGTAATGATGATTGATCCACCTTTACCTGTTCCATCAGAATTGGCATTAAGCCAACCTCCATTTTTCAAGAAGAGATTTGCAACTTGAATGTTGATATCTCCTCCAACTCCAGCCCCCGTTATTATTCCAGACGTAGCTACCTCAATTCTGCTGGTTGCTTTTTTACTATCATCTCCAGAAAGAGTTACATCTCCAGAGGCTGTGATTAAGACTGATCCCCCTTTACCTGTACCAAGTGTACCTGCATTGATAAATCCTCCGTCTTTCAAGAAAAGATTCGCAGCAGTTATATTTATATTTCCTCCTACACCAGCACCTGCCATAATCCCAGATGACTTTGTTTGAATGGTGCTAGAGTTATTACTATTTTCACCAGAAACAGTCATATCTCTCAATACATTAATCTTGATGGAGCCACCATGGCCTGTCCCTTCAGTATTGGCATTTATTATACCTCCTTCCGTCAGAAAAAGATTATCTACATCCATGGCAATAGATCCTGATGCTCCTGCGCTAGACATAGTCCCAGTTGACATTGATTGAATCGCGCTAGAGCCATTACTATCTCCACCAGAAATAATCACATCTCCCGATGACTTGATCTTGATAGATCCAGCTTGACCTGGACCTTTAGTGTTAGCTATAATTTTTCCACCTTCTATTAGATAAAGTTCATCTGCATCTATGGTAATCGGACCTGCTGCTCCTGCTCCAGGTATGCTCTGATTTGATGCTGAAACAATCTCACCACTAGAGAGAGTCATATTTTTTAAAGTTTTTATTGTTAAAGCCCCTGCATTGCCACGGTTGTAAGCGGTTGTGCTAATTCCATTTCTATCTGTTACGTAAAGATTTTTAGAATTAAGTGTAATATCTCCTGATCTGCCAGTGCCAAATGATGATGTAAAAATTGTCAAAGAATTTTGAAGTTTATGAAAACCAGAAAGTATAATATCCTCAGATGCTGTAATTCTAATAGATCCGCCATCGCCGCCGCCACTTAATGTTGACCCAGTAATGTATCCACCTTGCTTTAAAAAAAGATTAGCAACATTAATATATATTAATCCTGCAGATCCAGAACCTTTACTGCCCGCCTGAATATTACTATATGCTTTATCGGTGTCATCAACCAACAACATATCGCCAACAGATTTAATTAAAACTGATCCACCTTGACCTGAGCCTACAGTTGATGCATTGATATATCCTCCACCTGAAATTGTGATATCTTTTGATGTGTTAATAATAATTGATCCACCTTGACCTGTTACGGTACTTACAGAAATCAATGCCTTCTTATCCAAAATAAGACTCTCAGCACTCAAGGTGATAGATCCAGAATTTCCTGCTCCTTTTGATGCAGCGTCTATAGCACTTTTGTTTGAAAGCATAACATCTTTTAAGGTTGTTATCATTATAGATCCAGCGTCACCTTGATCATGAGTTGATGCGCTAATAAACGCACTATCTTTTAAATTAAGACTTCCTGCAACAAGTGTGATGAATCCACCAGATCCACTGCTATATACTTGTGAAATTATTCCGCTTAATTTTCCTGCGGTACTTGCCCCAGACAGCACCACTTCACCAGGAACCGTGATAGCAATATTACCGCCTTTTCCTGTTTTGCTGTAACTACTTGACTCAACAGATCCTCCTTCAGTTAAATAAAGATTTGTTGCGGTTAATGTGATACCCCCTGCTTTTCCAGAACTATCAACTCCACTCCCATTATCTATGGTGCCAACATAGGGATTGCTATAATTTGAAAGTTTTACATTTCCTGAAGCGTTTATTGTCACATTCCCTGACATGGCATTATTATTAGAAAAGGCTATTATGTTTGCTCCATCGGTAACAGAAAGATTTTTCATAGTAAGTATAATATCTCCACTTGCACCATTTGTGGATGCTGCAGGTGCACCAGACTGAATAGATGTTGTCATGGTTTCATTCGTTCCAATCAATCTGACATCTCCAAAAGCCGTAATATTTATAGACCCACCATTAGCATCACCTCTTGTAGTAGCTCCAATAATCGCACCTTTAGACAATTCTACATCCTTTGCGCTCTTAATTGTGATACCTCCAGAGTCTTTTGAGCTGCTAGTCGAATTAGTAATTACTGAATCTTCAATTATAATATTGTCAACATTTAGCATAATGCCCCCAGATTTTCCAAACCCATCACTTTGTGATTGCGCCTTAATTTTACCTTTACTCATTACCAAATCACCTGAGGTGGTGACAGAAATGTTGCCAGCATTTCCATTCCCTAGAGTGTTCGAGATAATCATCCCACCATCTATAAGAGATAGCTTGGCAACATCGAGTGTAATATTCCCACTGTCGCCACCATCAATATTTCCTCCTGGTTTAGTTAATGATCCAGAGATAATTTGACTATAATAATCAGTATCAGTCTTCCCAGAAACTACGACACTTTTTGATGACGAGATCATAATAGATCCACCTTTGCCTGAACTAAAACTGCTACTTCCTATTGTTCCTCCTTTCTGCAAAATAAGATTATCGACTATAAGTTTCATATCACCTCCTTTCCCAGCCCCCATTGATACTGTTAGGATCATGCCGCCATCAACAAATATATCGGACGAAGTAATATTTATGTTCCCGCCATCATATTTTAGAGCCACTGATTGCACAGAGCTCCTTATGATTGAGATTTGTTTTGCATCTAAAAAAATACTTCCATTTGTGCTTTCAGCTGAACTAGATGCATCCGATGTAATTTTGGATTCATTAGAAATGCTCATGGATTCAGTTTTTACATGAATATCACCAGCACTTCCATCACCACTAGTAGAAATAATCGATTTATCGTCTAACGTAATTTGATTTGCAACAACTGTAACACCAACAGATCTACCAGATTTTTTTGGTGACGCCGCAATAATTCCATTATTTTTCATATCTATGGCTGAAGCGTTAATTACAATTTCTCCAGATTTACCTGACCCTGAAGAAGCATACATCATACCTCCATTCTTTACCCCTGCTCCATTAAGAACAACATTATCTGTCACATTGACGTTTATCCTTCCACCTCCATCTGCAGAGATAAGCGACCCATTCTGTTCTAAATTTTTTCCAATGATTAAAATAGACCCTGCATTCATATTGGACGTCATGTTACTAACATCTAAATCAGCATAATTTGTAAAAGCTTTATCACGCTGTAGCGACACAACACCTAAAGCATTCATATTTTGGAGAGATATTTTGTTTTGGTTTCGATTAACTTCCCCATATGAGTTCGCAGACATAAGAAAAATATTCCCTCCTTCTGAAACAAGCGAACTATTATTCAAAGATATCGGACCACCTACTAATGACAAATCTTTGCTTGGTTGTATTATCAATATACTGCTATCTAACACAACCCCATTCGTCTTTGCACCAAGAAAACCAAATGCACTGGGATCAACAGCCACTAACTGGCTAGAGGTACTCTGGTTTGCATAAAATTTCCCTTCTTCTCCAAACTTAAGATAATCCGCTGTCGTTACATGAAACGATCCTGAGACATCCAATGAAGCGTTAGGACCAAACATGACCCCATTGGGATTCATAAAATACAAATTCGCACCAGAAATGCTTGATTTTATGGTCCCGTCAATTTCAGATTTGGTGCCTCCAGTCACTCTCGAAATGATATTGCTGACATTGCTCCCCTGAAAATCGGCTGTTTCACCCGCTGTGAGGCCAAATTTTGCAAAACTGTGGAACAAATTCGTTCCAACGGTCTTGCCAAAATCCTGCTTGATGGCATACACACTGCCCGTCTTGGCCAAATCCCCATTAAAGGCAGGATTCATCGTACCATCCCCGGCAATCCCTCCTGCCAACCCTTCAGCGCAAGTCAGCAAAGCAGATGCAAACAAAGCACTCAATCTCAACACACCCAACTTGATACGGGGATTCATGGTCTTTTGCTCCTGACAGAAGATCGTTACCAAAAGTCTTGCAATTAAATTATAGCCAATTTCCGATCAGGATAAAGGCCGCCCATAAACCGGGATGTTCGGTTGATTTATTGTGAATCAATTTCTGTTGCGCATTTTTCAGCGCAATCGCTTTGGATTGTCTTGTGTCGCGAATATTCTGGTAAAAAGCCGTCACAAGACCCGCAGTGGCTTCGTCATCGACAAACCACAAAGAGGCCAACGCGCTACGGGCACCTGCCTTGAGGGCCACACCCGCCAAACCCAGGGCTGCCCGGTCATCACCCACCGCAGTCTGACAAGCACTAAGTGTGAGCAATTCCACGGGTTGCTCGCGGAATTTGCTCTGACCGATCATCTCCTGAAGTCGATCCAGGGAGAGCTTGCCATCCGAAGCAAGCAGAAACGTCTTTTTTGGATCGCGGTCAAACTGACCATGCGAGGCGATATGGACAATGGAATAAGGCTCTGTCGCCAACGCACCCACAGCATCCCGCACGGTAAAAGCGTCATCCATGAGGACGCGGCCAGGAAACAGCCCCCGCACATGCTCCACTTCACCAGGGACATTAGGCAATGGCGGAAAACCACCAGCCGCTTTCGACATGGCATTCACCAGCAAGGAAATCGATCCCCCCTGCATCAGACTTTTCGGCTCTGTCAAACGCAAGCTGGGGGTTATAGCCAAGGCAAAACGTTCCACCAGAAACGCCTTGCCATCATGCAAGGCCGCAAAAGGAATGGTACGCAAGGCACCATCCGGAACCACCACAATGGTATCAACACCCGCGCTCTGCAATTCCGCCAGAATCGGTTCCATCAGCCAGCGGTAGAGACGCTGGGCATGCGGAAGATATCCCGTCCCTTGACCAGCCTCAAGCTGGCTGCGCAACTGTTTGACCTCTTCTTCCAAATCGCCAGACCTGACCGGCACCACAATCTGTTTCATCCCGGAAGGCAAGGTAAGCAAAAGCTCCAGCCGGTCCGACAATGGAATCGGATAATAGATCACCGTCTTCTGCAACACATGATCCAGGGCAGTCTGCTTGGAATTCAACGCCGCGACGCAATCGTCATGAAACAGATTTTGCATTTCTGCTGTTTTCAAAGTTTCGATGATATTGCGAGCTTCCACCAAAATCGCTTCCTTGCGTTTGGAGTCCGACTCCTTGGCTGACTGTTGCAACAGTAAATCGGCCAATTGATAATAAACCGGTCCGATCAAATCACGGAACGAATCCGGGGTGTCCCGCAATCCCAGGTGAAAATCATGTCGCACCAAACCCAATGTCTTGACGGCACTTCGATACCAATCCTGCGCCGTTGTCAGACGGTTTTGCGCCTTGGCCAAACGTCCCTGTTGCCACTCCCATAAATACAGATTTTCCGAAGATCCAGCATTTTTGGCATAAAAGATCGCTTCTGAAGTCAATTTTTCCGCATCTTTCCAGCGATGTTCATGTTCATAGAGTTCTCCCTGGTATCCCAGGGCATACGAGAGACTTTTCCAATCTTCCTGGTGTCGCGCCACCTTGGCGGCTTTTTGCAACGCGTCCAGAGCCACCAGCGTCATTGAAGGCTGATGCGTGACATTTTGCTGCGTCAAACGCAATGCCATATGGCCCAAGGTCACCAAAGCAAACCCTTGCCAGCGACTCTCTGGTTGAGATGCAATCTGCTTGATGGCATCATCCAATCTGGCAGCTGTTTTACCCCAGTCACTTTGCCGCAATGTGAGATGGGCCATGTTAATGAGGATTTTGCCTTCCAGGAGTCCATCATTTTGCTTGCGAGCCAAAGTAACAGCCTCCTGAAAAACTTCCTCGGACAACAGGAATGAGCGTTGCACCAACAAAGCATTACCAAGATTGTTCAACAATGCCGCAAGAAACGGCGTGGCTGCACTTTTCCTGGCCAAAGCAACCCCCTCCTGGAGCAGCTTCACGGCCTCATTCGGTTGATCGGAAGCGAGCAAATAATCGCCTTGGGCCATCATCACGTAGGCGTTGTCATCCTCCGTCTCGGTCCGGTCGGCCAGAGCGCGTGCTTCCTGAAAATAGGAGGCCGCATCTGGAAACAAGCCCAATGATTGTGCTGCCATTCCCATGGGAACCAGGATATTAATCGTCTCTTGCAGGTTCATGCCTTGCCGTGCGACTTCGAGCAAAGGCTTTCCCTCATCCAAAACACGAGTATAATTTCCGGTTGCAAAAAATGCGTTGATACGTCCAGATCCGGAGGGTTCGACAGGTGCGCTCCAGGCCACATTCACCACAGTCAGCAGCACTCCCATCGAGACAATCATACGACCAACAAATAAAAGATACTTGTTCATGATCAATCCGTTGCAATGTTCAAGCGAAAGTGGATGCCCCGGTCCTGCGCATTTTGATTGGGAAAATCAGGAACATTGCGCAAACGATCCGCAAGATAGATCTCCGCATTGGAATTTTTGCTGATGGACCACAGTAAACCAACACCAACACTGGAAATATCATCGGGAGGGGGACTGACAGCAACCCCCTTGTCCTTTGCACGTCCATAGTCATAGAATACAGCACCGGTCAGGCCACCATAGGATGCCAGTTCACTCACAAACGGCACTGGCATACTCAAGGTGGTCGGAACCCTCCACTCTACAGAAGCCACGCCTCCCTGATCACGAGAGAGCAAATTTTCCCGATAGCCCCGGACCGTATCCGCTCCACCCAAGGCAAATTTTTCCGTCGTCAGCATCGGATTGTCCGTCAGTCGAATAGCACCCTTGGCAATAACTTGGCTATCCAGAATCGATGGTAGAGCTTTGACCCACTGGGCTTGTCCCAGCCATGCCAAAAAATTGCCATTCGGCTCTCCAGGCAACACTTTGGCCCCACAACATCCCACCCCCTTGGAAAATTCCGAGTGAAGAGCCACCACTTGACTGGCACCCCGGACAATCCACTCCTGCCCCAGATTGATGGTGGAGACAGCAGACCTGCCATTTTCTGTGCCTTTGGTAAAATCGTAAGGTTCTCCCAACAGAAACGTTTGACTCGCTCGATGTTGCAAACCAAGCGATCCAGCCAATTCCTGTCCCGATTCCTTGATAAACGGATGTCGCAGAGCTACACCATAACTTTTAGTTTTACTTATAATGCCTAAAGTTGTAAATGGTTCTGCAACCACCTCGCTCGTCGCATTGGAATAGGTTAATTTCAAGGTCGTATCAGCAACGGTGAACGGTATTTCATAGGATAGGGCATAATCATTGACCCCATGGGTATTGCCGTAGCCAACAGTAAGCTTGTCATCCCAACCAAGCATGCTGCGCCATCCCAATTGCACTTCGCCTTTGGTCGCCCCAAGGTTAGGAGAGCTATGATTATGATAGCTAACGTTAGCAAAAAAAGGAGAGGCTTCTTCCACTTCCACATCCAGCGACGCATCTCCTGCTTTAAGTCCTGGCCGCAATTCTGATTTGACAGTGCGAATCATATCCCGTTGACGCAATAGTTGCAGGCGTTCTTCCAAGCGGCTCACATTCAAAGGTGCCGTCAAACCGTTGGCAATTCGATCACTGATGAAATTCGACCTGAGAGCTTGATTGCCATGCACTGTGATATCGGTCAGACGACCTTCCACCACATTCAAGACCAAGCGTCCATCTGTCACATCCTGATCTTTCATCACCACTCCAGATGTCACATATCCCTTATTAATGTACAGACGCGTCAATTTATCCCGCAGCTCAAACAATTCGCTCAAAGCAACCAAACGGTTGGTATAAGGAGCCGTCACATTTTGAATCGCCGTATCCGGCAAGACCGTATTTCCTGTCACGACAATCGTTTTGATCATGACTTGCTGCTGTTCCGCAAGAGAAGCTCCCTTCTGACCACTCTCTTTCAGGGGGGGCAAAACGTATTCCTTGGGCGCAGAGAAAGATCGGGTATCGATTGCAGGCGGTTTTTCCGCTGCTTTATCCGGCAATTTTCCTATAGGATTGGTCATCATGACACCCCTCTTGGTCCGTATTTCCTCAGCTTCTGCAAGATGGGCCACGCATTGCAGTCCAGAGACGCCGATCATCAAGACAGACAATATTTTTGTTTTTTTAGTGTACATGATGCACTTATTTAATATTAATTGTTGGAGGGGTCTTCGTAACCACATATTGAAGAAATTCTTGCTCCTTTTTTTGCATAGTCTGACGTCGCAATGCATTGGTCAAGGACATTTTGACGGCACTTAAGGGCACTATCTCGCCTTTTTGCACTTCCAATAACTTCAAAATGTGCCATCCTCCTCCACTTTGCACAGGCGAACTGATTTCATTGGGTTGCAAGGATGAAACAACCGGAAGCAGCTCTGGAATTAACTGATTGAGTGAAACCAACCCCATATCGCCTCCCTTGGCGGCACTTTCCTGATGATCTGATTTTTGTTTGGCCACATCTCCAAATTTTTTCGGAGCCGCAACTACTTCCTTGAAAAGTTGGTAGATTTGGGCCCGCGCCTTCTTTTTGATGGTTTCATCGGCATCCATGGGAGCATCCAAAAAAATTTGTGCTACACGTACCTTATCGGGTTGGCGTAGCACTTCTTTATTTTTTTCATACAAATTTTTAATTTCAGCCTCACTGGGAAAATCTGGTGCAAGCTTCACTTGATCGGCGATATACTGCGCAAGCAAAGACTGTTCCGCAGTCCGATCCATCTGTTCCCGCACATCGGATTTTTTGTCAAATCCGACACTACGGGCCTGATCTATAAGAAATTTTTTTATGATGGCATCCTGTGCCAACTTTTTCTGCAATGGAACATCTTTTTCCAGTTGAACCCGGATCTCCGGGTCAAGTTGGCGTTTGAAAGCATCAAACTCAACCGCAGAAATTTTAACATGGCCCATTTCAGCCACTACTGATGGCACATGTTCGGATGCCTTGCTTGGCAGATCAGCCGCCTTCGCGGGCACAATACAACCAAAAACAATAAAAAATATTACAAATCTATAATCAATCATCTTTTTGCTATCCTTATGTGCATTCTTAATAAATAAAAGATGAATCAAACTCTCGCTTTACTCGCGCTTCTTGCAGTATGTGCTTGCAGCTCTGCTGCACATGGATCTCCTAGTCATCTCCTATAGCTTGACCCAATTAACGAGTCATCTGACTAAAAATCCTATTGATCATAACCATCATTTTTGATGATATTGGCTATATATCCATCGTCAACACCATCTTGCAAGCTGGCGCATCCTTATTAATTTTTACATCACACGCTAAAAGTTGTCAAAAAATATTTTATTTCGTTGCGGGATGACTCGTTAATTGGGTCACGCTATAGTTGAAAATAGAGTCGGGAAGTGTTACCTCCCCGCGCTCCGAACCGTGTATGCTTTCCGCATCGGGCTTGAACGCCACAAGGCGGGCTTCATGCATGGTGAAAAGCCCCCCTTGCCGCGAAAAAAGCATTAGCCATCCTCCGATGGTCAGCATAACAATGGGCTTGTTCCGGTTTCTTCGGCTAGTGCGGCAACCGAGCTAATTTGATGGGTTGGAATGTGCTGGTAATCCTGGAAACATGGAAAAGCCAACCCATCAAATCAGGTCGGTCAGGCCACTAGTGGTGGAAAGTGGAAGTTCGTGACCCACACGATTTTCCTGGTCTGCGAGGGTGCGGGTCTCCTCAGCGATGGGCTGGGTCACACATCTCCGCTTTTGCCCACTTGTGCTGACAAGTGGAAATTTGTGACCCTCCTGATTTCCCTGATCCACGGGGGTGCGCAAGCTTTGGACAATGGACCGGGTCACGGTAATCCTGGAAACATGGAAAAGCCAACCCATCACATCAGGTCGGTCATGCCACTATAGCTTGACCCAATTAACAAGCCAGGAAGACGTATAGCCAAAAGAATTTTTAATGATTTTGACGCAAATAACTTACCAAAAAAATATAAAGTGTCGTGTCAAAAACGGTTAAAATAAAATTTTTACACGGTAAACTTGGTGAAATTTAGTTAAGAAATTTCGCTCGCATGACTCGTTAATTGGGTCAAGGTATAGTGCTGACAAGTGGAAGTTTGTGACCCTCCTGATTTCCCTGATCCACGGGGGGCGCAAGCTTTGGACAATGGACTGAGTCACAAATTTCCACTTTCGTCCACTAGCCGCACTTGTTTTTCACTTACTGCTTATCAGCGATGACAGATTGAAAAGCCTTTTTAATTGTATGTGAATGTTTTGCAAAAAATTGGCGTGCTATTTTTGACAAGAGCAAGAGCTCTCGTAACATCGTTAGATGAGAATTCATTGCCAGACGAATAACCGCTCTTCTCACCAAATAAGCAATACAATCCACTTGATGAATCTTTAAATATCAAGGCCATTATTCCAAACGAGGTTGACATGTCTAGCTTTATCAAAGCATCAGTAGAATTCAATTTTATATAGCCCGCATTATTAAATGTTTTATTTAACGCATCATCAAGCCCAATAAATTTAAATATTTGACTACTTTTAGTGTCAGGTGCATAATCTTTGGTGTCTGGGATCGTCGTACTCGCTGCTATTGTGCTGGTTGCTGGCGTCGTGCTTGTTGTTGCTGGTTTCACTGACGTGGTGGTCGCAACTGAGGAAGTGGTGGTCGCAACATGCGAGGAAATACTAATCTGTTTTGTATAAGTTGCAGTTAATCCACCAGAATCTTTTACTTCCAGCTTGATGTTGGCAGTAGTGGCAGCTGGAAAGGTAAGATTCCAGGATGCCTCCGAACTATAATTTTTCTCCCAGACCCCGTCATTATTCCAATCCCAACGGAATTGCAACGAACCAAAAGCATCCTCCTTGTCGGAACTGCCCGACGCATTGATATTGAATGTAGTCGCAGTATCACCCGATGGTGGAGTAACTGTAAAAAATGCGATTGGTGGGGTATTGACTGGAATAGATGTGGTCGTGCTCAACACAGAAGAGGTCGTACTCGAAGAGGTTGTGGTTATCGGTTTGATCGTTGTTGTTATTGCTGGAACGGTCGAAGTAGGTAATGTGGATGGAACTGTGGATGCGAATGGTATAGAAGTGGTAGTCTCCCCCACATCGAAACGTATAGCGTCTATAGTCTCCAGGATTGTAGCATTAGTCTGGCTGGATGGAAGAACCACCCCAGTATTCAAGGTGGAAGCACCGTTCAAACGTCGAAGAATCAGCACCCCGTCTGTGGCATCCACTGTTCCACTTTTGTCCACATCAAACTTTGTGCTAATAGCATTGATGTTGTTCATGACTGTGCTGTTAGTCTGGCCGCTTGGCAGGACCACTCCGGTATCAATAGTGGATGCACCATTTAATTTTCTCAGGAGCAGAACTCCGTCTGAGGCATCCACTATCCCACTTTTGTCTACATCCAGAGTAGCACTCAAAACACTACAAGGAGCAAATGCGGACAGGGAGCAAAGGGTCAAGAGAGCAATCCCGATACAGCTTTTGAATTCGACATCAACGGTTGGCATGAATCAGGTGACCCCTTACAATCCAAATAATTTTTTGATCGAATATGTCAATGAAAATGAGAGCATTAATGGGAATAGGGGGCGAGAAATGTTAGCTCCCCGATAGCGATAGCTAGGGTTTTACAACTTTTTCCCCGCGCTAAAGCGAACGTGTGACTTTCACTGCATCCGGCTTGCCAGCTTGGCTTCGACATCTGTCAAGACGTCTCTGTATCATCTGCATCCGGCCCATGTGGTGTTGATGAATGCCGTTTTTGCTGCCTGCGCAGAAACTTTCCTCACTTTTTGCGCAAAGCAAGGATGCCTTCCGGCCATCACCACAGTCCATATAATGATTACCCCCCCCCCCGCAAAAGTCAAACAAATTTTTCTTCCTGGCGAAAAAAAATTTTCGTGTGCCGTCAGGCTTGATTTCCCACCATCTTGGCTGCATGATCATTCAGGCCTATATCCCCCTGAAGCTCTTTGATAATTCGAGATTTTTTGAGCCGTTGACTGCCAACCTACGGCCCAATGATAGCCTTGGTCAGACGAAGAAAACCGGCGCATCCACCCCATCTTGCACCCGAACCGCCCGACCATCTCGAACCGTGACCCGGTCTCCCACGCGCATCGACCCATCGGCAACAGTCTCAGCCACCCCCTCTGGCGTAGCCACGCGAGCAACACCGTTTGCGATAGAAACCACTTTGCCGGCCATGGAAACCCGGCCAGTCAGCATCTCTCTCAGGTCAAACAGTGAGCTGGACACGGCGCAAAATCTCCAAAGACGTCGTCAACCTCGCCCCCTGAGCCGCATGACTCACAGAAATAATCTTTCCTCGCCATGATTGCCCCATGAGCGAATCGTGGATTTCGATCAACTGCCCCGGCAAAATCCCAGCCCGATGCAGGCATGTCAAAGACACCTCCTGAAGCGGCTCCCCGGCATCGATCTCAGCACGACCCCGTGATCTTTTGGCATCATCCGACGAAAGCAGTGGTTCCGAAACAGCCGTCCCCTCGGCCAGCCCATCACCCCGCTGGCAATAGATCTCGCCAGTCCCAAGCGTTTCAAAGGTTTCTCCAGCCAGTGACACCTGCACCTGAAAGTCAGACAGCCCACCAACCGTGCCCGGTACGGTCAAACTCAAACTCTGCGTCAGGATTTTATACCGCACGCGAGCAATTGCAACTCCAACCTTTTCCGCAGACAGAGTGCGCTTATCGACCTCCAGAGTCAATACTCCCAGATCGTTCCCAATCCAAACAACTGACTCAATAGAGTCGGCTGGTTTATCCAGTAAAGCAGTCCCCGTATTGCTGAAAACCACATCTTGCGTCTGTTCAATTATGGCCCATGCCCCATCCAGCAATGATCCTGCTGAAGATTTTGCCGTGGTGCGCTTGACGCCTGGACCGGTACTGACCAGCAGATGTGCCGTATCGCCACCAGAAAAGAATGTCTTTCCATGGTTCGGTCCCTCAGCCCGTGCGTCCAGCTCGACGGCCAGATATCCCGTACCGGACGGCAGAAAATCCCTGATCAGGATTTTGTTAACCCTGATACGCGATGTGTGGGACTCACGACACGCCAGATTGTCGGATGTGTCAGTCAAAACGTGGTCAACAATCGCCGTCTCCCAAGCAGGAACCGCAACCGGAAAACGATGTCTGGCTCGGAGTACCCCACTTGGTAGAGTTTCCACCATGCCACCGGCGGCTTCAACAATAGTCCTTGCAATATCCAACGGGTACGCACCATACACTGCCAGTCGTCCGCCTGCAATCTGCCAATTGACAAGATCCCACTCAACAGACTCACCGAGTGCGATTTCGACAGCGTCCTTGGCCCAGACCGGTTCATTCCAAACCTCATCAATGGTCTCGGCACGCGGTGTGGTGAAACGTGCTGTCGGGCTTATGAGCGATACCATCAGTTTTGGCCGCCCAACGCCATCTCGGTCCATCGTTTTGCTGTCAACGATGAGCTTGAACGTCTCCTCACCAAGTTGCAGGAAGATCGGGTCATCAATGCGGATGCGCTGATAGGCCGCCGGGTCCGTCAATTCCATGCTGCCACTCCAAGCATAGTCATGCTCGGCTTGTGAGAGACTGGCTGAGATGATATTGATGATGTCACCAGAATGCAACGCTTGAACTGCATTTCTTTGAAACCGAATTGCTTGATCATCTGAAAGGTTCCAAATCTGGGTGAATGATGCGGCCACGGGATTACGTTCGAGCAGATTGTACGGGAACGAACCCTGCGTGGCCACCGTTGTGGTGGATGTCCATGACTGTTCGGACTGGCTCTGCACAATAGCCATGAGAGTCCATTCCTGCGACAGAGATACATCCAGGGTGAATATGATCGGCTGTTCAAACCAAGATGACACCGGAGTATTCTTGTATGGCTGCTCCATATGCAATTTCGCATAGAAAGTGCCATATTCCGACTCAAGCGATGAGGCAAGATATGCTGCTGGCCCGTACTGCGAGTCAAGACTGGCGACGTTTGGAATATTTCCATACGGATGGCTCGCATACATTGCCGCATAGAGAGTCCCATACGGTGATGACATTTCCGATGAGATGACTGTCTCTGGGCCATACAAAGACCGCAATGATGCTACGACTCTGACGCTGCTTTGCCCGGCTGTTGCTGCCCCACCCAGTGGTCCTTCCGCGATGGTCATGGCCTATGGGGTCAAGCGCACGGAGAGATTTTTCCCTGGTGTGGCCGCTCCGACTTGGGTAATATCCAAAGTGAGCCAGTCTTCCGCATTCATGGATAATGAAATTTCTATTGAAAGCATGCGGAACGCGCCAGATACTATTGATCCACTCAAAGCCAACGCACTATTTTTTCTGATGGTAAATTGGATATCGCTTTCGGCACTGGGACCACCCACCCAGGCGTCCATAGATGAAAACCTGATGTTTTGCTGTGCATACCACCGGGTGTTCCCATCAAGCGCGACGAGAGTTCCGGGGGTGGTGACAACAAGCCCCTGGTTCGTGCTTCTTTGGATGGCCGATGACGCAACGATGCAGAAAATCTTGACAGAGCCAGATGGCCAGTTCACAACGGCCCCACTGTTGGAGGAAGACAGAACGGTATCCCGCGAAACCGTCCCATTGGCGGAATTGATGCTGGCGGAATTGAACGTGCCTTCCCCAACTTCCCATTGCGTGCCAGACTCCGCGCAGTATTGGAGTCTGGCCCCATCGGAAAAAGCCGATCCGAAACTCTGAAAACCGGCCACCGCACCAGCCAGGGTGTATGCACTGGTGCCGGTCACGGTTGCGTTCTCTTTGACACGATCAGCGAAAGTAAGCATCTACCCGCTCCAATATTGTATTGCTTGCGGTTCTACCGGAATGGCAGGGCCACTGCCACCGATACCAACCGCAGAAATCACACTGCGCACAAGTACACCAATGGTTGATTGTGGCACACCCACCCCTGAAGACTGTTTCGTTCCTACCAAGACAGGTGCGTTCTGGACAGCATTGCCATTGGGCTGGATTGCCGCCAAAACGACTGGCGTATTCGAGATGGTATCGGTATTGTGTAAAATCGATCCAACGCCAATACTTGACAATGGCACGCCAATGCTCTTGAATCTATCGGCATTTGGCGTCCCAAAATTGATGAGTGGCACCGTGTATTGATAGCCAGTGTCCATTGCGTCAGACCTTTCTCATGGCTGGAGTGAGCATCATTGCATCAGGTGTGTGGTGCGCCATTGCGTCAGGTGTGGGGTGTGCCATCGCGTGCTGTGTGTGGCTGGCGGTGCTGCCAGTGCGTCAGACCTTTCTCACCACAAACATTTTGGCTGCGTTGTTCGCCTGCAACGCATAATAATCCAACCCTGATTTTTTAACAATATCAAGATTGGCGGCCACACCAGCCGGGATTGCCCAGATGTCGCATGCGGCAGACATCTCCCCATACGGCCCCGGCATGTTTGCGGTGTTGATCCAGGTGATTGGGAACATTGGCACTTGAGAATATCCGGCCTCATCCGGGATCCTCTGGTCGACTGTAGCAAAAGCTGTGAACATCGCGCTGACAGAACCCATTGGCCCCGCTTGCCCAGTCAATGCGGCATTCGTTCCGGTGAGTGTGGTTTGAGCTTTTGTCATCAGTCTCGGTGCCCACGCGCTATTGGAGCTTGAGAATGCAAGGTCACCAAAAGCACAGAAATAATATGGCGGCCACCCGGCGGCCACGGTGTCCCATGCGCAAACTCTGCTCCGTTCGAAACAGCCGGATGGTCCGGCATTGGTACTGCTGCCCCACAGGCCGCTGTAGAGACCTGCCAGCAAGATAAATCTTGCGGTTGCAAAAATGTAAATCGTTCCAGCAACTGTGGCAGACCATCTCTGCTGATATCCGACGACATCCGAGTTGAAACACATATTGGTTCCTGCATGTGTGGAAGCGTTCCATGTTTCGAAAATTTTGGTAATTACATATCCGGCGGTATTAGTGTCAAGCACGACATATTTAAACGTTGCAGCATCGTCAGTCAGTGGGGCCTTCAGGCATTTGGCATTTGTCCCGGCGGCGGCATCATGTAGCACCCACCCGGCTGCGGTGATGGACTCGATAGTTGTGGATGTTTTGACACAACTTGCGGAAAGATTGTTGACGTTGGTCTCGCCGGTCAGGATAGCAATCAGATCGGAAAGGACGTTGACTGCGGTTGCTCCTGCGGCATAACTGTATTTGGAATTCATGGTGTTATCCTTTCCTGGTATGATATCGGCCACATCGGCCACAGTTGGTTATTGTTTGCTGATAAGATATTGGCTAATGGTGCATCAGCCATAGTTGATCAACCTTTTCTGACAAGATGGTCATCAGCCAATGGTGTGTCGGCCACATCGGCCATAGTTGATCAACCTTTCCTGATTACAAACATTCGTGTTGTGTCATATGCCTGAAGACAGAGATAATCGAGACCACCTTTGGTGACAGTGGTCAGGTTGGTGTGCGTGCCCCCTGGCAATGCCCAGATATCACAGAGGGAAGATATTTCACCATAAGGCACTGGCATGAACGATGTGTTTGCAAATGAAATGGGAAAGAAAGGCATAGCATCATTCGGTGTATTGTTCGGAACTCTTTGCTGCATGCCATACAGCGTTGAAAGCATCGCACCAACAGTTTGGTCTGCTGATGTCGCACCGCCGAATGGCCCGGTATATCCAGCCAAAGTTGCAAATCCAGACATTTTTGGCGTGCGAACCCTGTCGATGAACCTGGGAGCCTCTGCGCTATAGTTGTATGTGGGATTGGCCAGACTTCCGAGATTGCAAAACAAAAATGGGGGATATCCTGCGGCCACGGTGTCCCATGGACATGCTCTGGTTCTTTCGAAACATCCAGATGGGCCAGCGTTCAGGCTGCTACCCCACAAAGGATCGACGAAACTGGCCAGCATCACAAACCGGGCACTGGCGAAAATATGCATCGTTCCACCAGCAACGATTGACACACGCTGGTTGTACGTGCCGTCTGCTGAGATAATGCATTGATTTGTGGATGTGTGATTTACAGCATTGAAGGTTTCATATACGATTGTCAGCACAATCCCGGCAGCACCTGTATAAATGCCAACATATTTAAATGCAGATGCATTATCGGCCAATGGTGACTTGATTACGACATTACCCACCCCAGCATTCGCATCATGTACCGTCCACCCTGCAGGGATTACGGACGTGATCGTTGTTTTGATTTTGTCGCAACCCACGGACAAATTGGCCACAACGGTCTCGCCGGTGAGTATAGCGACGATGTCATTGCGGATCGTGACTGAGGTTGATCCTGACAAATAAACATATTTCGCATACATGGAGTTATTCCTCAAATGACGTATGGTTCATTTGGCAAGCTACCAGAAAAATCAGCAGACCATCTGGCAGTGTTTGAAAAGCGTATAGCCTCCATATATCCTTGGAGATAAATTCCATTTCCATAGTTTGAACCAATCCGCACCTGCGCAGATCCGTGTTCAAGCGCATTCAGAACACTTGATGACGCTGATGCTTTAGCAAGGCCATCAATGTATATTTTTACACTCGTTCCATCATTTACAAACGCGATATGACACCAACCAGAACTTACGGTAGTTGACGACGCAAGGATAACAGCCATCTGACTGACATTGGTGAATTTTATTTTGCCATCACTGTCCCGGACAAATGCGTAACCCCATGGGCCAGGAAAGTGATCAAAGCCTTCGGTATCGATGTCAGTCACGCTGAACAAAGGTTCGCCTGATTTGGCAGCACCAGTAAAATTCACCCATGTGTCAAAGCTGAACACTGTTGTGCTTGTAATTTCAAATACTGCATCATACGGAATATTCAAATATTGCGTGGATCCGTTGAACAGGATTGACGAATTACCAAAATGTGCGCTCGCAGTAGAATGCGCAATGCTGCCAAGGCCAGTCACTATCCTGGCATAGGTCGATGCATCGGCAAATGCCGTTGATCCGTTTGATGTTTCAGATCTCATGAGCAGCAATGTTGGACCGGACGGTGGTGGTGCGCCAGTCGTGCAATTAACCGTGAATAAATGCAATGCATCATAAGCAGACAAACAAATATAAGTCTCTCCATTTTTATCAACCATGCCTTTTTGATTTTCAACGCCACTTGGAATCAAATGAACATCACATGGTGTGGATATCTCGCCATAGGGGGCAGGCATATAATTGTGGTTCACAAGGATCAGTGGTAAAAAAGGCACTTGAAACCCGGATGCTGCATCTGGTACTTTTTGATCTGCGCCATTCAAAACAGAATTCGGTGTGCTGAACAGGCCAGCATAAACATACAGACATGCAGCAGAGCCTGTATATACCGTATTATCTTTTCCGAGCAATCTTGGTGCATATGCAAACCCGCCATGCACAGATGCAGTGATATCGCCAAAGTTGATGAATACGAATGGGGGCCACCCTGCTGCCACGGTGTCCCAGGGGCATGCTCTGGTTCTCTCAAAACAACCGGATGGGCCAGCGTTGCTGCTGCTTCCCCACTGGCCATTGTATAGACTGGCCAGCAACAAAAATCTGGCACTGGCAAAAATGTTGATCTCCCCGGCCAGGATCGTTGATACCCGTTGGCAGGCTGTCGTGACATCGGAGTTGAAACAAATGTTGGTTCCGGTGTGGGTGGTCGTATTCCAGGTCTCGAAAATTTTTGTCAAGATAAACCCGGCGACATTGGTATCGATCACCACGTATTTAAAAGTTGAGACATCGTCTGCCAATGGGCTTTTGATACATCGGGCGTTTGTCCCGGCGGTGGCATCATGTAGCACCCACCCGGCAGGTATTGTGGCCATGATCGTGGTGGTTGCCTTGTTGCAACTGGCGGACAGGTTGGCCACGTTGGTTTCGCCGGTCAGGATGGCGACCAAATCGGCCAGGATATTGGCGGCAGTTGCTCCTGATTGGTATTGATATGAGCTATTCATGAACATTCCCAGTTATGTGGAGCGTCTAAAAAGACTTGACACCCGGCTATGTCGCATTCCCAGTTATGTGGAGCGTCTAAAAAGACTTGACACCCGGCTATGTGTTATTCCTGAAAGGACTGGACACCCGGACTCGCTGGCCTTTGAAAATATCTTTCAAAGCCTCAATCCCGTAGTCTTCCGTGTGATGTAGCATAAAATCTTCAGTGATGAAAATTGATGGTAAAACCTGCATGATGGCTTTTGTGTAGTCATCCTCCATGTCAGGTTGCCCCACACTGTTGAGTTTTGGCCCCTTGACTATGACCGGAGAAAACATGTGAAATCCCGCTTGCGGGAGATTTTCGTAAAGATCTGCCTTGTCAAGTACAGCAGCCGTTTGAATTGTAGGCGGCATATCACTGAACACATGTCCTTGATAAAATAGTTCTTTAAACTCTTTGTCGGCCTCATGTTCCGATTGAACCAGTGCCGGAAACGGAACCCATGTGTCGGTCAAAACATCGAATTGCTCGACTTTCAATTTTAATTTTTTACCTGGATTTTTTGCCTGATACCTGAGCCAGCTTGGTGGAAAGCCTTTCCATATCTTTCCGTTTGGTGGTGGTTGTGGCCCCCATTTTTCCGGGAGAAACATTCCAACAGGCACATTAACTGGTATTCGGATTGTCCCCCATCTCCAATATGTAGTTGTTAACGAAACATCGTTATAAATGTACGCTTTTCCGGGTCCAGACCAGACATAAGGAAGCCCGCCTTCTTCGATTATCGAAAACCACTCGCCATCTCTGTACGAATGCCATCTACCATCTCTGTACGAATGGTAGATAGCCCACCCCTGATAACCAGATATCGGGTCATAGAATGAGGATTCTATCGATGTACCAACATCATACTGATCAAAAGAATATACGTACTCGTATCTTAGATTGGGATCTTCTGGATACCCAAGAACAGACCCTCTTCTATTCACATCCACAGGTCCACCAGCACCTATTATGTGCATATAACCATCCGCCCCCGTATTCTCATGCGGGTAGCTGGAGGCTTGGTATGGCGCGAAATCGGTCCATTTCCATGACGACCTCGTTTCCGACGGTGCAAAGGGAATACCGTAGCTTATGCACACTTGACAAGGTTGCGTCTCCGCCCGGATGAACATCTTGACGTCTTTCTCTGGTAGATACACTGTTATGTGTCCAACCTCAGTAGTTCCATAACAATACGGATGATATTGTATTTTCGTGATCTCTTGGAATGGACCTGGGTCAAATGGGTCAAATGGACCTGGGTCAAATGGATTCGGCATCGTTCAGAAACCTGAATTTGAGTTTTTTACCAGTCTCGTCTTTCCCCTCAAAATACAGCGTCTTTTTCACTTCAACAAACGTCTCGTCGTCATCCTCACTCGGAAAAAGTCTGCTTGTTTTTGTTTCCCTGGTCCCTTTTATTTCAGTGTATAAATCAGCCGGTCCGAAAGTCACCCCTTGAAACCCGTTTGGCCAAAACGACCTTTCAAATTGTGCAGTAATCGCCGCGCTATCCGATACGGCAACCAACCGCACCGGGGGGACAGATGCTTTGCGTATGTCTCCATAAGTCCAACATTTCTGCATTTCCTCAAATAACGCACTGGACGCAACACTTTTGCCGTTATCATATTTGATGTTGAACAAAGAGTATCCTGGTTGATAACGTACAACAAGCGCACCGATGGCTTCAGTGGTTGTGAAAAAACCGCCTTTGCTTTTGTCATAGACCGGATCGGCGATTATCTTTCCCGTCTTGTCACGAAATGCCGTTTTCTCGATAATCTCCGTTTTGGGGTTGTCATACGGATATCGCAGTGATTTCCACACTTCGTTGCTCCAGGTGACAGCCTCGGTTATTTCGTCGTATCGACGCCCCATACTTTTTTGAGGGTTTTTGTCGTTATCGACAAAAATTCTGATTGAATTGGCTGCGGCTTTTGGGCAGAATAGTTTGACTCGTTTCTCTCCTTCTGTAAGCACTTTTAGGATGTCAAGCGCAGGATTGCCTTTCCATTCGATCTGCCCCCAAAGCTGCATGAGTGCCCACGCTTTGGTTTCATAATCGACGATCACTGGCTTGTTTCCTTCTTGATCTGTGCCTTCCGCGACCAGATCAAAAGTTGAACTTACCCCAGAGGAGTCGAAACTTACTTGGATGTCCGCAGTGATGGTACTCATTATTTACTCTCCCCAGAGGAGTCAAAATTTACTTGAATGTCCGCAGTAACAATGCTCATTATTAATTTACCTCGGAGTAGCAATCAATTGCCACGATGGTACTCATTATTCACTCTCCCCAGAAACGCCAATCACCACCTTGTTGCCAGCCAATGAACTGGTTCCAACCGGGATGATCCGTTTTTCCCATATCGGGATTGCGGCAGGGTGCGTCATGAATGATACCGAATTGGTGGATGCCCATACCCCGGCCCACAAAGACGCCGGAAGGGTGAAATATGGCCTTGAATATGCTGGATTGTTTGGTGCGAAATTGGCCAGGGTGGAACCACCCGAAACGGCCCCGACAGTGTCCCCCACGCAACTGAAGGCCGTGGCACTGCTGAATGTGAGCGTCCAGGTTTGCTCAATTCCGGCAATGTGATCGACCATCCGCAGATCGGCCAACGTGGCCGGAACAATGCCGGATCCGTCCCAGCCCCCCAGTGTCCCGGCTGTAGTGCCCAGTGCCCAGGCGTCTGTGCTGCCAACCACATTGCCTGCTTTCAGTACCGATGCAACCATGGTGTTGGATGCCGAATAGTTGTTCAGCACGCTTTCACCAGCCGCCAGAGTCAAAGTCGCAAGGCTCCCGTTCCATGATACCGCAGAGGGGTCACTGCCAAGCGTGAGAAATTCTTCCGTCCCACTGTTATCATCAACCGAAACCTTATTGAAAATCCGAATTGTCTGGCCAGGCCGGAAAATCACATCATCCGGCTCTTCGACATTCACAGAAAGGACGGTTGCATTCATCAAGACATCAGAGTTTAAATGTCCACTACCATACAAAATATTGGTTGCTCCACTCACATCTGACTGGGTGTCCCTTTGGGTGCCAGCAAAGAAAACAACCCGGTCCCCGGCAGGTGTGGGTTTTTGAACAAACACATGGGCATCGTACATCTGCAAATTATCTGGATTGGCAATCTTGATGAAGAGTTTTCGATATTTGGTTGAGCCTGCTGTTCTTTCGCTGGCAGGGACGTCAGGCCAAACATTGTTCTTGACGGAATTGGCCGCTTCCACATCGGACATGCGGCCACCATTGTTGGGGGCATCGTTGACGGCTTGACTCTTCATGAATTTGATCTGAAAATTTTCTATTGGCATGGCATCACCTTTTTTTCAGTGAGGGATTGATTTTGTGCCAGATTGGCTGGATAATTTGCCCAGATGTCTCACCGTCCCGCCGTTTTCGGCAATAGTGGACCCTGATATTTGACAACCGATGGACCCAGCAAGGTGGCTCTGTTCGCACCCATGGTCGAAGCTCGCGCTTTTGCGCTCCAAATGCAGCTCCCATCTTGGACGGCATTACTGCTCCCTGGGATTTGTTTCAAAAACAATTTAACGCGTCGTATTCCCGTGCAGATATTCGCCACGGTCGATGCAGTCTGTTGCGATGGTATTTTTCCGGTTGAGCATGCGGCCCAAGCCGAAGGCATGCCGATGACTCCCGAATTAAAACCCATTTCTTCAATTCGAGTTCTGACAGGGATCCAATCCTTGCTGATCGAGTCCGGCGCGTGCTGGTTATATTGCGACGACTTGGCCGGGTATCTTATCCGGCCAAGTTGTCACACCAGAAACGCCACCAGCCAGCACCGTGTCGCCTTCAGTGGCCAATCTGGAAAACGCCCAAGCATTGAACCAGGAACGCCACCAGTCGCCACCGTGTCGCCACTCTGGATATTTCACACCACCTGAATGAGCTTGATCATTCACACCACCTGAATGAGCTTGATCACCCCATTGAAAAGTTTCGCGTGCTGGCGGATCGGTGTGAAAGCCGTGGCTGGTGCGTCTTGGTGCCGGAACATGACTTGGAATGTCGCGTCACCCAAAACCAAAGTGAAAATGGCTCCAGGTTGCGTGGCCATGGCGTGAATTGCTTTTACCTGAACAAGTGAGAGCCAACACCCGTCGCCTTCCGCTTCCAAGTCAATTGGCCTGCCACCAACCAATGCGGTTGTCCACACCACAGTGCCACCACCCAAAGTTCGGCTTGATTCCTGAGCAATGCCAGACCATTCGTATTCGTTCTTCCATTGCAAGCCGTTGGGTAGAATCAGATCACCGAACTGGATCATGGTTGCATTCCTGGCATGAACGTCACTAAAATGGATGGCATGAAAATCACCTATGACCCCGCCAAGCGAGACAAGACCCTTGCAGAACGTGGACTGGATTTCGAAAATGCTTCCAGTGTGTTCACAGGGAGAATTTACGAAATTGAGGATACGCGTAAAAATTATGGAGAACGCCGGATTATGTGTTTTGGAAAATTGAATGGGCGTATGATGGTTATCGGATACGTGCAACGAGGAGAAGCACGGCATATTTTTTCAATGAGGAAAGCCAATGATCGAGAAATCTTCCGATTCGGGAATAAACTGGGCTAAAGTTGATGCTCATATAATTCAGCCAGAGGAATATGAAGAGTTGCCAGAATGGACAGAAGATATGATCACGGCGGCTGATGTATACGAACACGGTGAACTGATTCGCAGTGGCCGTCCAGCCAATCCTGGGAGAACTGTCTCTTCCATTATGATCTTTGATGCCGAAAGAGTGGCGGCTTTGCCAGCATGAACCCCGGCTTTGCTGATGTCGGCTCGCTTGTCGAGTTGGATCATCATCTTCTCCCAGATGCGCGTGCGAGTTCAGTCACTGAATTGACAAATTTACGGATGCTCTCCCGGTCACCATGAACAGATGCTTCAGGGCGACCGTTTGACATCAGGTCGAGTTGCACCACTTCCGTGACTTTTGGCGACGAAACCTCGCCACCACCCGCAAAGGCCATACGCGGGATGACTGGTATCCGTAGGTTCTGTGCGATCCTGCTGACTTCAAGCCGTGGAACGGACGGCATCTTGAACCGCACCAGTCCACCCTGAGCGAACCCCTGCACCTGTCCACCCAACGCAAACCGTGGCACTCGCATCTGGTTCATATCGTTCAATTTGTCCACACCGTAATACTTCGTCGCATGCTGGTTGAAAACAAACTCACCCCGCGTCAGCAGTGCTGCCACATCGTCCTTGTTGCCCCAACCAGGAAGAAAACCGCCACGGGTGAAACCCACAACCCCACCTGCGGCATGGGCTTCCTGCCTTTGCTCGACGTAATTGGTGTAAATGGTTACGCGCTTATCCTGTATTTCGGCCATCTTGACAAGCAGATTGTCAATTGCACTCATGGCTTGGTCGGTTTGGACATCGATGAGAGTCTTATGAGACTCGACTTCCTTGGCCGTTGCTTTGAACGCATTGACCTTTTCAGTCAGAGCATTGACCGCACCAGTTGCGGCTTGTGCGTCAAAAGTCGCCTTGATTTCCGGTTGCCACCCAGCAAATTCGATTTTGAACTTCTCAAAGATGCCTGATGCTTTTGCGCTTGTTGCAGCAATTTTATCCACATCGCCTTTGAGCGCATCACTGAGAACGGTTCCCAGATCCGTCGCGCCAGCCTGAAGTTCGATTTTGGTTTCATTGATTTGTTTGATTTTACTCATCAGGTCGTCCATTTTCGGCCCGATCTCCTCGATTTTTTTCGTATCCGCATCCAGAATAAGCTTGTGGTCTTTGGCGAGCAGGAGATCGATTTCTTTCAAGATTTCACGCAGCTTGTTCATCTTTTCGGTTGATGACTCCGCCGCTTGTTGCAGGTCGGTGGCTGCCTTGGTATGGCTCTCCTCTTCGTCTTCGAACGCCTTATTTACAATTTGAGCTGCGTCTCGGATCTGCTTGTACGAACGGGCCGCCGCATCATTGGCACCAACAACGACCTTGTCACCCTGGCTGACCGCATCAGATGTTGACTCGGCCAACGAGATCATTTTATCAGCGTGTTTTCGTGCGCTCTCATAATTTCCTGACCGCAATGCCGCCTCGGCTTGACTTTTCTCCTTGGCGATGCGGGTTTGCTTGGCAGCATAGACCTGGACAGGGTCCATACCTTTTTCTGCCAGAGTGGCCAGACGATCCTGGATGGACGTGTTGAAATCTTTTCTCTGTTCGGCCAATTGCTTGGCGGCGTCCCGGTGGCGTTTCTCTTCGGAAATCAGTTTATCAATATTCTGGCGGTATGCCGCTTCGGTTTTTTCCAAAACACTCCTCTGGGACTGGAGTCGTTCCTCATCCACTCTGTTGCCGTCAAGTCCAAGCCGTTTGGCATTGTCAATCCGGGTCTGGAACTCCCGTTTTGACAGGTCCATGGCCTTCACAAAATAGCGATCTGCCTCTTTCAGCTTGGCATCGGCCTCCTCGATGGCCACGGCTTTGGCGGCCTGGAGCATGCTGCGTTGGGAGAAATTTTGTGCTTGGGCCTCCCGTTCCTCACTCGACTCCAGGAATTGCGATTTCTTGTTCTCGGTGGCAAAAAACTCATCAGCCAGGATCCGCAGGGTCTCTTTGCGTTTTTCAAACTGCGCATCCAACTCCTGCGTGTTGGTGGTCAACTTTGAGGATGCTGCATCGGCCAGGGACTTGTATGACTTACTTACGTCGTCAACGGCCTGTTTGAGTTTATCTTTGTGCTGGGTCAGGATTTCGTTGTATTTTGTCAGTTGGTTCTCTGTGACGGCAATGGCTTTGATGAAAGCGTCTTTCGCGCCTTCCACGGGTGACACCATGGCAACCGCGAAACGCTTGGTTCCTTCGGCCATCTTGTCCCATGCACCAGACGAAACCAGATCGTTTTGAGCAGCTTTCAAAGCAATGATGGCATTCTTTGTCACCGCAGCCGTTGTTTTCATTTGGTCGCGGTATGAAGCCGCTTGCTTTTGCGCTTCGGCAAATGTCATTGTCCCGGCCTGGACGGCCAACATCATTTCGGCAATTGGCTTGTCAACATGAGTGTTGCCAAGAATAGCACTTTCTTTATTGACATCGTCCATATAGCCAACCAGTTCCTCATACTGACTGGCCTGCTTGGTTAAAATGGCAGTCTTTTTATTCTCGATCAACAGGTGATCTGCGGCACGTTTCGTGATCAGATGGTATGCGCCAGCGGCGGTGATGAGCGCAATGCCGACAGGGGATGCAGCAAACGCAAGTGCCGCAACGCCAAATCGGCGAACCGCAACCGTGGCAGCATCGATACCAGTCAGCAGTGTGGCGAATGTCGATCCGGCAGACATCGCAATAATCGCACGGGAAAAATTCATGGCGTTTCCGGCACCGAGTGCCAGTCCCGCCGCCATTTGCTTCAGGCCCAAATTCCAGACCAGGGATCCGGCCACAAAAGTTCCCAAGGCACCACCCAGGATGCCGACAGCCACCGGTGCGCGACTGAGGGAACGGGCAAACTGGGTCAACCCTTCAACGGCTGGAGTGACACCTTCGGAAAGAGTTGACCCCATCTGGATGGTCAATTCTTCAAGTGCCGCTTTCATGTGCCTGATCTTTTCTTCAGGAGTGGCCGCAACCTTTTGGTATGCAACCTCAAGAGATTTGGCACCGTCATGCACTTCATCCAGCGTGGATATCAACGTTTTTAAAAGATCGGTGAGTATCAAAACACCCGTGTCGGCACGCACTTCCGGGATGATTTTGCGTATGTCAGCGGTGCCAAGGTTCAGCTTGGCAATCTGCTTCAGGGTTGGAAGAAATCCATTCCAGGAAATACCAAGTTCTCGCATCCTTTGCGCCGCTTCAGGGGCCGGAGCCGCCAGATCTTTGATCATCGCCTTCAATGCGGTTGCTGCTTCAGGTGTACGGACACCGGCTTTGGTGATCACCGCCATGGCGGATCCAACTTCATCAAACGCCACACCAGCACTTTTGGCAATCGGCAGCACAACACCAAGCTCATTGGCAAGCTCAGGGAACGTCGTCACACCGATTTTTATGACTTTGAAAAGGGTGTCAAACACACGCTCCAGTTCATTGATATTTTTCCCGTATGAGTTGATAATCTGGACGCCTAAAGTTGCAGCAGTTTTGACGTCAGTGATGCCAGCAACCGCCGCTTTTATGGATAACTTGACTACATCGGTGCCTTGCTCGATGGGAATACCGGCAGACACCACGTTGTAAAGTGCTTTGGCTGAGTCGGATGCGGATCGGCCCATTTCGACAGACATTTTTCTCATTTCATCTGACACTTTTTGGAACACCGCTGGTGCCACATCTGACAGCGTGTAAACTTCGGCCATGTGAAAAGTGAAATCAGAAAAGGCGGAAAACGATCCTTTGAGCGCACCAGTTACACCAGTCAGGGATGCGGCCAGGGTGGCCAATCCCATCGTGGTCATCTGGAAATGGGATGCCCACGTTCCTGTGGTCTGTTCGACTGCACCACGAACACTTGCAATTCTCGCCTGCAGGGTGGTGTGGGCGCGAGCCAAATCCGCGCTGGATAAGCTTCCTGATGCGGCCAGTCTTCTGTATGCCGCTTCAAGCCGTTGGATTTCGCGCACAGAAGTGTCTGCTCTGAATCCAAGGATATTTCTCGCATCTTGCAGGCGTTGTGATGTCCGAGCCTGGGCCGCCACTTGCGCCATCCTGGCTTGCAGTGCCTGCTGTTCGGCTGCCAGCCTATTGGTATCAACGCCAGCCCCTTGAAGCCCCGTGCGCAATTGGGCCAAGGCATTGGACTCGGCTGCCAGACTGGAATTCAGCCTGGAAACGGCGGTACTGGCTCGGTTGTAATCCTGGTGTAGCGTGGACGTGAAATTGCGCAGTTCACCGGCTTGCGTTCTAAGGTTTTGGATATTCTGCTGTATGGCGGTGATCTCTGCGTTTTGGCTGTCCGTTCTTCTTGCCGCAGGGATCCTCCGCAAGGTGGCCAGATCCGCAGACGCCTTGTCTATTTGCCCGGTCATGCGGGACAATTCTGCACTCGATTGTCGATAAGCGTTGCCCAGCCGGGTGGCTTCGGTGGTGCTGGCGGCCAACGCGACTCTGATTGAGTCTATTCTTCGTGCGGAATCCTCTGACATGCGGATGCCGTTCAATGCGGATTGAATTCGTTGCGACTCGTCTCTGGCTGCTTGGCTCATTCCTCGCAAATTGGTCGCCACTTCCCTTTGAACACGCGCCATACCCTGCGCAAAATCCGCAGTGTTCATGTACAGCATGAACTCAAGTGAGGGATTGGCCATTTCAACAACTCCAAAAAAAATATCCGATCAATTTTAATCGGTTGGCGGATTTTTCAATCAGCCACGGTTCTCAACCGTTGCATGCAACAAAATTTTTGTTGCAAAAGTTGCTCTGGATGCTACAATTAATCCCAACAAGACCCGCCAAGGCTATGCTTACTCGTAAGTACCCTCAAACCGGCGGGTTGCTTTTTTTGGCCCCCAGGAGGTTTGCCAAGGTTCACAATGCGTTTTGCCAAGCCTCCCAAGACTTTCGAAGAACAACTCGCCTTATTACGCTTTCGAGGCATGATCATTGATGACGACACTAAAGGTCTACATTGCCTGTCTCATCTGAATTACTATCGCCTAACCGCCTACTGGTTGCCTTTTGAAGCAGATCACACAAACCATGTTTTTCAAACTGCCACTCGACTTGATGCGGTTTTGAACCTTTACGCTTTTGACCGCGAATTGCGGTTACTTCTATTGGACGCTATTGAACGAGTGGAAGTCTCACTACGCACCCAGTGGGCTTACCATATGGCCCACAGTTATGGTTCACATGCCTTCATGGATCCATCTCTGAGCGAAAATGCAGATAGGTGGCAACGAGACATGGACAGCTTGCGAAAAGAATTGGAACGTTCTGACGATCTCTTCATTCAGCACTACAAACGTACCTATAACGATCCAGAATTCCCGCCAATTTGGGTCGTATGTGAGGTGATGTCACTGGGTTTGCTTTCCAGATGGTTCACCAATCTGAAACCCATGTCTGTTCGTCGCAATATTGCAAAAACATATGAACTTGACTGTCGAGTTTTGCAATCATTCCTACGCCATCTCACCTATATCCGCAATCTTTGCGCTCATCATGGCCGTCTGTGGAATCGCCGTTTCACTGTGACCATGGAATTGCCACGCACCAAGCCATCCGCCCTGATTGCCGACTTTCATCACGTTGAAAATCGTAAAATCTATAATACGTTGGTCATGCTGGTTTGGATGATGGACCAGATCAGCCCAGGGAACCATTGGAAAATCAAGTTGTTGGATTTAATCCAGCATCACGACATTGACTCACAAGCGATGGGATTTCCAACAAATTATCCAGAACGATCTGTTTGGCAGTTTAAGTAAAATCAAGAAGTCGTTTTACCTGTTTCTCTCAAACGATGCAGACAGTTCTTCAATCGCTGCCAGATAAACAGGCCAAGGATAATCCCACACAGCAGAATGGCCAGCCCGCACCAGTGTGCAGGCTGACATGACTACATTTTTAATCATTCCGATGTGGTTACGTTCGCCAGGGTCCACTGCTCGCTCGCGCTCAAAGCCGAAAATATCGCGTGAGCGTCCATCTGGATCATCAGCATCTTCTTGGCACGCAGAGTAAAAAAATCAGGGTTCATTTCCTTGCAGGCCTCCAGAATTGCCTTGATTTCCGATGCCACCATGGTATCCAAATCTTTCATCGTCAGGTCTGTCATCAAAACGATATCTGTCAGGGATGTATCCGGGATCAGGCCATATGTGATGATGTCTGCGGTTCCTGCTCGATCTGCCTCCAAAGCAATCAACCACTGACGCATCTCGGCAACCGTTGGTTCCCGGATGATCACCTCACGGGACGGTTCCCCCACAGTGATGGTTTTTGTGATGCGCATGATTTATGCCTCCACCATTTCGATTTTGCAGAATGAACTGATATCGTCACCAATTTTCGTGTCATCAGACAGAACGCTGGCCGTCAGACTCAAGTCTGCGAACGTATCACCGATAAAAGAAAAATCCTTGGCCGGAGAGAATTTTGCCCGGTAGATATCGACTGACAATGGTTTGCCGGCACGCGCACGGTTTTTACCGGAGAATACAATCCGGTACTCCTCGCCGGAGTTGACCAGAGCCTGGATGATGGAACCGGAAGTCGTGGTGTAGGTGATCTTGACCAGCGTCCCTTCGGCGGCTATTTTGCTGGAATTTTCCGGGATGAAAATGCCTGCGGCAGTGATCTCGTACTCGCTGGATGTCAGAACCATGGTGCCCATGTCCGTCCAGGTGGCAGTGCCGTCGGTAGTGTCGCTACCGTCACTCTTCCAGATGGGGGCCGATGCCGCACTGGTGCCTGCGGTTTTGCATTTGTAAAAATGGGTGCCCGCGAGGGGTTTGACGATCTGCCCAACAGTGTAAGGCGTGGTCGTTGCCCAGGTGTCCGCCACTACAAGAGTCACAGTCACCGCCGTTGGACCGACTCCACTCAAGGGAATGAGACCTCCCTGGTATGCGGTGTACTCTTCATTGGTTTTCATCACGGAAGTGGTGCTTTCATCCACACCCCGCAGAGCCAACGCGAGATTCTTGGTGGACATGCTCATGAGATTGATGGATGCCTCCACCTTTTCGATAAAGCTGACACTGTCCGCCAAGCCGCCACCTTTCACGTAATCTTTCAACTCCTCGGTTTTTTCCGAGATGGTCAGTTTGAACTCTTTGCTTTGACCAACAAAACGCAGTTTTCCACCGGATCTCAGTCCAATGTAAATGCCACCAACACCAATGAGACTCTGTTGACTGGGTGCTGCCATGGGTTTGGTCCTTTTTTAAAAAACGAAATTTGTGGAAAACGCCACCGGGAAATAATAAACACCGTTTGGCGAGTAGTCCGGCACAAAGGTTGATTTCACACGCTTGAACGGAGAAAAGGACGTATCGCTTGGCTGCCATCCGTTCAATGCCTTGATGACTTGGCTGATCAAAGGTCCAGCCTCGTTTTGGGCATCGCCGACCACCACCAGGCAAAGCCACGTTTGCTCCACAAGCTGCGATGGTCCATCCTCCAGCAGGTTGATTTGACCTGGAATGTCTGCTTCCAGGATGATCAACACTGCTGGCGGAAGGTCGAAGGTCTCTTGGATTTTCGGCATGCCCCATGTGGATTTGATGCTGACGTTGTCGATCTGATCGTTCAGCCGGGCCACAATCAATGGCTCTGCGGCAAGGTAATCGTCCATGGGGCATGCTCTGTAGAAATGAACGAGATATTAACGAGTTATTAACGAGATGCGTCAGGTCAGAACTGCCACAGAATTGCTACTCGCACTTGCAACGTACATTTTCTGAGTGGTCGGACAATACGCGATTTCCCGTGGCGAAAGACCAACGCCGACGCCAGCGAGGCCATACGCATCCACAGCACCGATGACGTTATTGGTTGCTGGATTAATAACCGACACCAAGGAATAATTCACATTTGTTATGTAAATTTTTCCATTCGAAGGATTGAATGCAATTCCAAATGGGGATACAACGCCCATGATGGTCGCAACCATCGTATTGAGTGATGGGTCCATCACCAACACGACGGCAGTGTTTCTGTTTGCGATATAAAACATCCCATTTGTTGGGCAGTACGTGATACCAGCCCCACCATCGACAACGGGACTACCATCCCAAACAGTCGGACCATCGCCAGGTGGGCCAGGTGTTTCGATGATGGTGGCCACAACCGTGTTGGTCGAGGAGTCGATGGCTCTTGCCACATCTCCTCCTTGATTCACAACATACATATTATTGTTAATGGGACAGTACGCAATACCACAAGAATCCCCCGGATCACTGCCAACCGCGATGACAGCGATCACTCCATGGGTTACTGGATCAATAACTGATACGGATGCGCTGGAAAAATTTGTAACGTACATTTTGTCATTGTCTGGACAATACGCGATTGCCGCAGGGTGACTGCCCACAGTGATGGTGGCGGTTACCGTGTTGGTCGCTGCGTTGATAACCGATACTGTTGTGGTGCCGTAGTTGGCCACATAAAGGCTGTTGTTTGTCGGACAATATGCCAATCCGCGAGGAGAAGCTCCAACATCAATTGTAGCTGTGATCGCTCCGGTCAATTGGTTGATAACTGATACCGATGCCGATCCATTTTTGGTCACGTACATGGAATCATTGCTTGGACAATAAGCAAGGCCATGCGGCGCACCTGGCACATTGATTGTGTCAATATTTTTCACCACATTCATCCAGTCCAACAGACCGTAATACCCTTTGATGTGTGTCAAAGGCGCACCATCAGCACTTGCACCTGACAGTCCTTGAACGCCTTGCTGGCCAGTGGCACCCGTTGCTCCTGTCAAGCCTTGAATACCTTGTGGGCCAGTTGCGCCAGTGGCACCAGGATCACCGGTTAAACCCTGGATACCTTGTGGGCCAACAGCACCAGTCGCGCCTGTGGCACCAGGATCACCGGTTAAGCCCTGGATACCTTGTAGGCCAGCAGCACCAGTCGCGCCTGTGGCACCAGCAACACCAGGATCACCGGTTAAGCCCTGGATACCTTGTGGGCCAGTCGCACCCGTTGATCCTGTCAAACCTTGAATACCTTGTGGGCCAGCAGCACCAGTCGCGCCAGTTAAGCCCTGGATACCTTGTGGACCTTCTGGTCCAACTCCACCCTGAACACCCTGGGGGCCAACCGGGCCAACATCTCCTTCTGGACCTTCGATACCCTGGGGTCCAACCGGGCCAACATCTCCCTCTGGTCCAACTCCACCCTGAACACCCTGGGGTCCAATCGACCCCATTGGACCAGGATCGCCAATCGGTCCAACCATGCCCACACCACGCTTGAGTATGCCAGCGACAACCCATGCAGAACCGTTCCACCTGGACACACCCCAGGTCTCCGAGTGCAAAAACAAATCACCAACACCTTGGGTGGGATTGCTCGGTGCTACAGTTCCAACCGTCAACGTTGGAACATGGTCACCTGGAACGTCTTCCACCAATACGAAAGAGTTTGTAGCCGTATTAAATTCAGTATGCTTCGACATTTTTTATTTTCCTGAAAGGGATGGAGAATTATGTTAACGGATTGTTAACAGGTTGTGATAAACCAAACACAAAAAAACCGGCATTGCGCCGGTTGATCTGCATGACAGAAAAAACAGATTACGATGGATCCAAAGCCGACAGTTTGGCCATCACGGCCTTAAACTGCTCACGCAATGTCGCAAGCTCGACTGCCAGAGTTGCATGTTGTCCACGCAATTCCACCAGTTCTGCATGTTCCTCCTGCAACCCTTTGACGAGCATCAGAATGAGAACCGATTGCTTGACTGATTTGGTGACCGTTCCCAAATCATGCTGAATGAATGGACGGTCGGCCTCGGTCTGGCCTCCCTCTGCCACCCAGTTATCATCAGGCACTTCCGACATATCGGGGACATCGACTACCAAGCCTGGGAACACCTGCTCAACCTCTTGGGCAATCAAGCCCAAAACTTTCACTCCAGGCACCGAACGATCTTCAAAATTCCGCACTTGGAGTTTCAGCAAATCCGCCAGTTTCGGGGTGGCATCGATGATGTTGGTCTTGAGTTTGGCGTCAGAACGATTCCCGAAGACTGCTCCGGCTGGCAGGTAAATGTCGCCATTGCAGAGAAATTCCTGTTTGATGGCTGTTGTTCCGCCAACGTTGGCCCAGAAGTTGGCCAGGGTGTCTGCGGCCAAAGATGAAGCGGAACGCGCCACACGCAACGCTGAAGCAGCCAGTGGCTGATCAACATGCAATTTTGCCTGTGGTGCCATGGTTCCCACACCAATAGAACCGAAATCTGTGACATCCAGGACATTGGCAACCGTGCTTCCAGCCATAGCAATCTGAAACCGCCGAATAGTTGAGCCATTCTCTGCCCATTGCGACGATACAAACACTACTTTAATCTTTGTTCCTGACACCCCTGTAAAGCTGAGAGTGAAACCATTTTCAACGTTGGACAACACATTTACGACGTATGGATTGGCTGTTGCCGTTACGCCACCAGACATTCCAGTAATAATTTGATCTTCCCATGTACTTCCAGAAAACACTTGAACCTTGACCGTTGGAACATTCCCCCAATGCGCTCTCAGGTCACACGTGACTTGCTTGAAAACAGTTGCTGATGGCAGATTGTACCCAAACTCTATGCCTGCAACACCAATTGACCAGCCATAGGCATCTGTATTCCCACTTTTAATGGCCGCCATTGTACTCTCAGCCTGAACAACACCGTTCAAGGTGAATTCAGAAGCCAATGCAGTGGCGTCAATACCTTGCTCATTTGGTATGGTGGCCTTGATCGTCAGCAAACTGTCTGGGGCATTGGTGCCGATACCCATCCGGCCATGGTTTTCATCCCAAACCAAGTTGGGGGACTGTACGGGTATGCCATTGCTCGCGCCGAAGACAAGTTCTCCAGCCACAAGTGCGGACATGCCAACACCATCCTCCCCGGCTGGACCTGCACTACCAGCGGGGCCAGTCAAACCCTGAATGCCTTGCTGGCCAACGACTCCGCTATTTCCTTGCAGCCCCATTGGCCCTGGTGCGCCATCGGCCCCGGCTGGGCCACGTTCTCCAGGCACGGCTTGGCCACGTCTGAGGGTGCCACGCAAAACCCATTGGCCACCAATAAACTCTGAGACATTGAAATTCAGAGAATTGAGCCAGTGGTCTCCAACTTTGGGCGCAGACGGAGGTGACGCATCAGTTGTCAGGCTCGCTCCTGGAGTTCCCGGTCCACCGACATCATCAACATTCGCAAATGCTCTGGTATCGGGGTTGAAATAAATGTGCTTCGACATGGTTGGTATTTCCTTTTGTATTATTAATGATGGTGTTCGTGGTTGATTTCTATTGACATCGTTTGTATCAACCTGAGTACCGTTACATCTGTGGAAACAGCTTGTATGGCTCGGACCACCTGCAACCAGGGACACGGATGCCTGTCGGAGGGTCGTATTTGGGGATGCTGTATTTGGGGATGCTGCTGACACTCCTGCACCCAATCAGATGCAGCCATACCGATGCGTTTCCATGTCGTTCCGTCTGTTCGGAAATAGACCGATCCAACCGGAAAAGACGTCGTGTCAAACGTCCTGGGGTCTTCCTCACAGGAAAAAACACCTACTTTGCCATCGAGAGATAGAACACTGACACGATGTGCTGAATTGAAGTCAGGTCTGCTCATGGACACCTCAAGAAATGCAAAAGCGGGAGGCTGGATGGCCCCCCGCTTTGACAGTTACAATACGCCATCTGGCGCAAGGTTATGCCGCCCGACGCACGATGGAACGAGTCATGGTCACATCCACAGGAACGGCAGACGTCATACGCAACCGCATGGTGCGGGCATTCAGTGGTCCAGACGTTTCCACATCCATGGTGATCTCAAACCCATTGATCGGGTTTTTGAGTTCGATGATGCCGGACTCGTTGAAGTTGGCAGCGGTAGCGGCCACACCGATGGAAGCGTTATGGGCCGCCAGCACACGGGTGAAATAGACGTTGCCGGGATTGGCAACTTCACGGGCATGAATAAACCATTCCGCAGCCATTTCTTGTTCCATGACGATAGAATCCGCCGTGACAATGGTGGTCACATTCGTCACGTTGCTCTCATGGCTGACAGCACCCTAGGAGTCATCCAACTGGCTGATGGCAGTTTCCAGGTTGCCATTTTGGCTGATGACCTTGGTGGATGCGTAGACAGGCAGCTCATTCCCCTTGGCCTTGCCCATGAACGCGAACAAATACCCCGCTTCCAAGTCAATCTGGCTGATGGCATCATTGAGATTGGCGTTTTGAGTGACGACGTTGGTGGTGGCATACAACGGCAATTCCTCGCCGACGCCCATACCAATGAAATCACGGGTGTCCTGCTCCGCCGCATCCAACTGGCCAATGGCGGTTTCCAGATTGGCGGATTGGGTGACAATCTCGTGACTGGAGTAGGTGGGCAGTTCCGCGCCATCGCCGGATTTGCCGGTGAAGGTCTGGAGGAACCCGGTCTCCAACGCATTGGATGCACCCTGCTTGACCCAAACGTGGTCCATGTTGTAGCAGTAGACAGCACCTTTCTCGGCACCGGCCTGGACGTAGACCGTATCGCCAGGAAAATCTTGGTTGGTCACATCCTGGATGGTACGGACGGGAACTTTTTCAAACCCTGTCCGAGTCGCGGAACCGCCAGTGAAAGAAGTCTGCGCCAAAGGCAGAGGAATTGGGGTGATGGTGTCGTACCCAGCGGCAATTTGTTCAGCAGTGAAATCATCGCAGTGCATGTGGACCGTATTGTTCGTGTCAACGGCCTCGATGGCCTTGATCACGTCATACACTGTTGCGTCAGGAACTCCAGAGGCATTTTTCAAATTCACGGCAACGACACTGCCAATGATTGCGCAGGTGGTTTCTGTGGCATCCGTCGGATTGTTGGTCGAAAGCACCAAAGACATCGCATTGCCAGCAGAGGTGTCCGCCGTCACCGGAAGAGACGACCGCAACTCATAAGACATGACTGCCAGGAGGATTGGAAACCGTGGGGTCCAGGAGAACGCTGGCTTGGGGATAGAAACCGGCGTCATAGATGGACTTGCTGGCGTCCGACAGGTTCGAACACAGAACACGGATCGGCAAGTTGGGCATGGCCAGGGCAGCGGTCTTGGCAGCCGCTTTGGTCATAGTGGCAATGAGCGCATCATTGACCGGCATCAACCAATTGGGGGCAATCCCAATGGTATCCATCGAGGTGAGCAGTGCGGCCCACTTGTCAGGACCGGCACCAATGGTGGTCTTGCGATACCACTGTCCAGTGTCCTGGGTGATGCACATCGAACCCACCGACAACGAGTCCGCCATTGCGCCAGATGGGGCAGAAGGGAAAACTTGGAACTGGACTTTACCGTCGAGGTTCAATCCACCTTTGATGCGAAACGGAACTGGAATACCCATAGCTTTAAATCTCCAAACTGATTGTTAAATTTCGTGGCAGAATGCCACACTGCAAAGCACGGTGTTTCTTCAAGAAATCTTCATGGTGTTCACGTCCAGCAACCCGTCATAAAACGACGTGGGTTTCAAGAAAAAATCCCAATCTTCATGGTATTCACGTCCAGCAACCCGTCATAAAACGACGTAAACACCATCTGAACAGCATCGCCATCGGCAACGAAATTAATCTCGTATTCGACGGTGTCCGCATCCCCTGTGATCGCGTATTCTGTAAACTCGATGACTCCTTTCTTTGTGAAAACATGGATCTCACTGCCGACTCCCAGATCATTGGCGTCATCTGAAATGGCCAGCAGCCACTTGACCAGCCGGTAATGCCCCGGCATGATCACACTATCCACAACCGTTGGGATATTCCGGGCAATATTGCCCACACGCTTGGGGTTCTCCCCAAACGGCCACCCGCCGGTTGATTGCAAAACAACTGGGGAAGAAAAATTGTGCCATTCGTCCTTAACGATGACATTGAGTTGCTGCTCGCCAATCGTGACAATGATTGGCTGCTCTCCGACCGTGACATTGATCTTCTGGTCGGCCATGGCTATCTGTCTCTGCGCGTAATATCTGGCAGCACCAGGATGCGTCCACTGACAAATGTGGCAACCACTGGTGGGTTGTCCTGGTCATCAAGGATACCAGGGATAACTTTCTGCATGTCGTAGAGGTAGACCCCCGGTGCAATCGTGCCGGTCTCGATGGAATTCAGCAGAAGCGAACCAGCCCCGGCCATGGATTTCTCCGTTGCGGGGAATGTGATCCGCTTCTGAAGCACTGCGGCACTGTCCGGGTCGTCTGCTGAATGCTTCATCGTGAACCACAACTCATGGCCGGAAATATCGACGGGACTCCCGGCCACAGTGGCAAACGACAGGGTGAAGACCTTGGTATCCCCCCGGTAGAACTGAAAATTGTTTGATGGCCGCGTCATAGGTCGCTCCAGGCATAAAAAAACACGCCGAGGCGCGTTGAGAATGAAGCGGTTGGGATTAGAATTGAACTGGTTTTATGCCACCACATCCACAATGAACGTCAGTTGATTGGCTGGTTCGCCCAACATGAGGGGGGATGGTTTCCCAATCGTCTTCAGCAACAGTCTGACCCGCTCCTTGGCGAAAACGAAAATGGCTTTGTATGGAAGCATTTTTTCCATTCCTTCGAGCAATGCGAGAGTGATTGCCGTTTCGGCCATTTCCACATGCCTGATTTGTGATGTACTCAAGGTGTCACGGAAATTTTCTGGTGTGCTTTTTGGCTCGATGCTGAACAATTCTCGGTTGAGCATCACGGACAGAGAAAGGTAATACATTTCCGCGCTTTTGCTGCCTTGGCCTTTTGCGTAACCAATGAACTCCTTGATGACTTCAGTTTCCTTGAGTCGGACTACCTTGCCAATGGCACGGTTTTGCTGCCATTCAAGCTTTGCATGTTGTTCGGCTTGGCGGGCTTTGCGAAGCGTTTCTCTGGCAGAAAGGAGTACATTATTGGCAGCTTGTATTTCCATAGCAGTGAAAGCACGCATAATCTGAATAGACCGATCCACCGCTATGGCAGAATGCAAAACCACCGACAACATATTTGCCCCGGCTTGGTAAAAACCGAGTGGGTTGGTTCTGATCTTGGCAAAATTTGCGGTCGCAATTTGCGTCCGCAAAATTTCGACCTCTGTGTCAGTCAACTGAAAAACAAAATCATCCGGGAACCTCGCCTGGTTCCGTTTGACTGCTTCAGCGATACGTTTCGGCTCCGTTTCGTAAATGGTCGCCAGATCCTGGCCAAGCATGAAGGGTTCCCGGCCAGGAAGGGTGATGATCATGTTTTGTATCGTTTGAAGAGTGACTGTTTGATTGCTCATTTGATACTCCAATAATTGTTGTTGGTTTTGCGACACAAAAAAACACGCCGAGGCGCGTTGAGAATGAAGCGGTTTGGGTTGCATCCAATCAAAACGCAAACGGATCCTGCATCCGATTGAGTATCAGCACCGCCAGTCCCTTGCCATCAAGTTGCACATCCAAAATCCGATAGAGCAACCCGGCAATGGTCACATCATCCCCAGCCATGGGAGCAATGACCTCTCCGGTCAAGATCAAGTCGGACAGCTTGATCTCCACCACTGGACGGGGGATGACGGCATCCATGCCTGCACTGGCATCCATTGAAACAACTTCCCGTTTCTCATCAAAAATTCCCACCAGTGTGATGGGCATTCCGCCAAGCTCCATCCGGTTTTCCAGGGATGGTGTGTAAACCACCAGGGTTCCGAAAGTGGCAAAGCATGGCCGGTTCAGCAGAGAGAGCAATTTGTCAAAGCGGCTCATCAGACAGTCCCATTCAACCGCACCCGGATGGTGGCATCTCCGATGGCGGCGGCCATGATGGCGCATCCGATCAAGGTATTGGTGCCAACGGTTGTGGTGACGTTCTTGGCTGTATTATCCCAATAGGTCTTGGCCCCCTGGCTGATAACCACAACAGCTTTGGGCAGATCCACAACGCCTTCAGTGACCATTTCCATATTGTCACCCAATGCAGCAGTGGAGACGGCCACGCCAAACAAGGCACCGATCATCAGGCCATCACCGCTATTCACGACTGCGGGTGCGACTACCGTGACGATATCGCCCGGCTGGATCCAGTTTTTCATGATTTTTCCTTTATTATTGAATGGTCAGGCGAAAAATTACACGCCAGGGTTTTTGAACATGCCACGCCAGTCGATGGCCTTGGCCCCGAAATCCAGGCAGGCAGAAAATTACGCCCCAGGGAACCACGCCAGTCGATGGCCTTGGCACCGAAGAAAATTACACCCCAGGGTTTTTGAACATGCCACGCCAGTCGATGGCTTTGGCCCCGAAGTCCAGGCGGGCTTTGATTTCCACACCATCCACGTCAAATCCGACGCGATTTTCGATGTAAACCCCACTATTGCCGTCCAGGTACGCATACTCAATGGTATCGATCAAACCTGATGCTGCCATCAGATACCATGCGGTGGTGCTGACGGCGTCCAGTCGAGGTTCCGCAATGGGTTGTAACGTGCGCAACGATTGTGGCACCACATCTATGGTTTTTGCGGGCAGCAATACGCCGGAAAGCAACTGCTCGGCGTTGACCTCCATGGCAGCCGGGACAATGATGAAAGCTGGCCGGACGTTAAGAATTGTTTTTCCGTCCAATCCCGTCTGGACAGACATGAACTTGCGGCCAGCCCCCAAGGATGCAACTGACAGAGCAGTCCCTGTCGCTGCCAAGTTGCCATGATTGGCGTGGAAGAGTGCCGTGCCGTCACCCATGACCGGATTGCCCGTGATGATACTCCACACCACGTCGCTTTCCAGATTGGCTGCTGCCACACCGAACAATTGGGGAATGCGGGTAAATGCATTGAGATCATCATTCACCAAGGTCTGACGAGAAATATTGATGATCTTGCCATACGTCTCCACCCGATAGGATTCTTTCCCCTCTCCCATCGCTCCCCGCTTGAATTCACCACCTTCGTTGACCTTCTCCAGCATGGGGGCTTCACCCAATTGCACACGATGCATTTGCTTGAAGTCGATGGCAGTCACTTGACGACAGAATGGCTGAAACGTGCGGGGTGCGGCCTCATAAGCCTGACGTAAAGTTTTGCCAGCCACAGCGGCCAGAAGATTCGGAAAATCGGAACTGGTTTCCAAGGCGCGAATGGCCACATCCTGGCGTGACATCCCTCTGGTGCTGCTTCCACCATTTGATTCCAGAAAGGTGCGGGCCATTTCCAGCAAGGTCAGCCCACGCCATTGACGGGCTGGATCGGTGAGTTTGTTGGCGGATGGGTCGAAACGATGCAGCAACGCATTCTGCACAGCTTCATTACGAGTAGCCCGCTCATCCATGCCACCAGCAGTTGCCACATGGTTGTGAATGACCAGGGAACGTTTGGAGGCTTCATCGATGAGACTGCGTCGTGCATCATCGATACTGACGCCATCCTGGACCAGTTTATCAGCGAATGACCGTTCCAGTTTCAATTTTCCCTGTGTATCGTAAATCTCCGAAGACCGTTTACGTTCAGCAGCGACTGCATCCCTGGCCACAATTTCAGCCTCTGCATGTGTGACGCCTTGGGGTGCTGGCTCGATGGCACGTGCTTGGAATGCTTGGGGTGCTTGGGGTGCTTGGGGTGCTTGAAGTGCTTGGGGTGCTTGGGGTGCTGGTTCGACGGCACGTGCCTGGGATGCTTGGGGTGCTGGCTCGACGGCACGTGCTTGGGTGATCGGTTCGGCGAAAGCCACTTCGTCTTTGGGTGGCGCGATGTCGGCCATGGTTGCTGCTCCTCTGATGTAAATCATTTGGCATGGGTTTGTAGAATTTTCTTGTGAGCGAAAGCCTGCTCCTGGATCGGCACCAAGCGGGACAGCAGACAGTTCCAAAGGCGTCCACTCCACCGCCCGCCAAAGCGGAACTTTCCCGGCTTCCTCGGTGAGTTCGTATTTTTGAACGGTGTATCCCACAGAGACATTGCGCAGAATCCCGTCTTGCACGTCTTTGAAGATGGGGGCCACATCCTCTCGGCTGGAAAACCGTACTGTGGCGCGACCCATGCCCCCCTCGATCCAGGCCCGTTCCACTACACCCAGAATGCTATCCAAGGCCGAAGCGTCGTGAC
>JAMOBH010000538.1:0-2027 GCA_039908085.1 Magnetococcus sp. YQC-5 | reverse complement strand
TCTTCACCAGCAACCCCCAGGCGTTCCGAAGTCATGTAATACAGGCCCAGAATGATATCCTGTGTTGGCACGATGATCGGCTTGCCATTGGCCGGGGAGAGGATGTTGTTGGTAGACATCATCAACACCCGCGCCTCGATCTGGGCTTCCACAGACAAGGGCACATGTACGGCCATCTGGTCCCCGTCGAAGTCGGCGTTGAAGGCGGTGCAGACCAGAGGATGGAGCTGGATGGCCTTGCCTTCGATGAGTTTCGGTTCAAAGGCCTGGATGCCCAGTCGGTGCAGAGTCGGGGCGCGGTTGAGCATGACCGGATGTTCGCGGATCACCTCTTCCAGGATGTCCCAGACTTCACTCTTTTCCTTGTCCACCATGCGTTTGGCTGCCTTGATGGTGGTGGAGAGTCCTTTTTCCTCCAGACGGTTGTAAATGAACGGTTTGAACAATTCCAACGCCATTTTTTTGGGCAAGCCACACTCATGCAGCTTCAAGTCTGGACCCACCACGATCACGGAACGCCCTGAATAGTCCACCCGTTTGCCAAGCAGGTTGAGCCGGAAACGACCTTGTTTGCCTTTGAGCATTTCGGACAAGGATTTCAAGGGACGCTTGTTGGTTCCCGTGATGACCCGTCCACGACGGCCATTGTCGAACAGGGCATCGACCGATTCTTGCAGCATCCGTTTTTCATTGCGAATGATGATATCCGGTGCCCGCAGTTCGAAGAGCCGTTTGAGACGGTTGTTGCGATTGATGACGCGACGATAGAGGTCATTCAGATCGGATGTGGCGAACCGGCCTCCATCCAACGGCACGAGGGGACGCAATTCAGGCGGGATGACTGGCAAAACTTCCAGGATCATCCATTCAGGACGATTGCCAGACTCCTGAAAGGATTCCAGGGTATGGAGCCGTTTGATGATCCGTTTGCGACGGGCATCGGAATTGGTGGCTGCCATCTCTTCCCGGAGGGTATCGATCTCTTTGGGGATGTCCAAACCAGCGAGCATGTCACGAATGGCTTCGGCCCCGATACCGGCGGTGAAATCCTCGCCGAACTCGTCGAGCAACTGGTGATAGCGTTCTTCGGTGAGGAGTTCCCCTTTGGCCAAGGGGGTCATGCCTCCGTCCAGGACGACAAAATTTTCAAAATAGAGCACCCGTTCCAGGTCTTTGAGGGTCATATCCAACAAAAGACCGATCCGACTGGGCAGGGATTTCAAAAACCAGATGTGGGCTACTGGGGCGGCAAGCTCGATGTGTCCCATGCGTTCGCGACGGACTTTGGATTGAATCACTTCCACGCCGCATTTTTCGCACACCACGCCTCGATGTTTGAGTCGTTTGTACTTGCCGCACAAACACTCATAGTCCTTGACCGGTCCAAAGATCTTGGCGCAGAAAAGACCATCCCGTTCTGGCTTGAAGGTACGATAATTGATGGTTTCTGGCTTTTTGACTTCACCAAATGACCAGGACCGGATCTTCTCCGGTGAGGCGAGGGAGATGCGGATACCGTTGAAGTTTTGTCCCAGGGTGGGGCGGGAGAACAACTTGAAAAGATTTGGTTTCACGTCCAACCTCACTTGCTCTATTAATGTTCATTGACCATAAAAAATCAATGATTATTCAAAACAACACCCATTTGCCGTTTTGTTCAATCTCGTCGTGCATGGCATCTGGGGCCAGATCAATTTCTCCAGGCCATGTCACAGCTCCATATTCCAAATAAGCTTGTTTAAATAACTCTGGTTCGCGCAGTACTGTAAACACGCCTGCATTCTCATCCATCACCAAACGAGACATCTCGACAATACCTTCCAGGCCGTCCACAAAACGCACCTTTAAACGGTAATCAGGCAATATGTGCAGTTCCACCACACGCCAAGACGCAGTGAGGGTTACTGGAGAGGCGGAATTTTGAAAGTGGATTGTTTGTTCACGCATCGTTGCCAATTTTCCATTAGCTCTGTTTTGTAAACAGGATGCCCTTCAAAAAAAAGTCAAAAAGCAAAACCCTGGGGGAT
>JAMOBH010000203.1:0-10426 GCA_039908085.1 Magnetococcus sp. YQC-5 | reverse complement strand
CTCTGAAAAGGGTATCGACCATATCCGATTCTATCCTCGCCCCCATTCTGACACATTTTCATCCTCCAGGGTGGCAAAAATTTGCCATGCTGTTTTTTTTAATTTTTTTATTGGGGTGGGTGACCACCATGGAGACGTGACAAAGCACCTCTCAATCCAGTAACATGTTCGATTCAGGGCTTTTGGCACTCTATTTGGAAGAGGGGAGATCCAATGAAAGGCATTATACTCGCTGGAGGGTCAGGAACACGTCTCTATCCCTTGACCATGGCAGTCAGTAAACAATTGCTCCCGGTTTACAACAAACCTTTGATTTATTATCCGCTCACCACCTTGATGCTGGCCGGCATTCGTGACATCCTGATCATCACCACTCAAGAAGATCAACCTGCCTTTCAGAGACTCCTCAAAGATGGTTCCCAGTGGGGCATCTCCCTCTCTTACGCCGTGCAACCCTCTCCAGGCGGAACCGTGCAGGCCATCCTGATTGGCGAGTCGTTTATCGGTGACAGCACGGTCAGCTTGATTCTTGGGGACAACATCTTTTATGGCGAAGGCATGCCGGGCATTTTGCGTCACTCCTCCCGTTTGACAACCGGGGGATTGATCCTGGCCTATTACGTCCAACACCCGGAACGTTACGGAGTCGTGACTTTCGATGCCGAGGAACACGTCATCGACATCGAGGAAAAACCAGAACATCCCCAGTCCAACTGGGCCATGACCGGATTGTTCTTTTATGCCAGCGATGTCGTCGAGATCGCCAAACAGGTCCGTCCCTCCCCACGCGGTGAATTGGAAATTACGGATGTCAATAAATATTACATGCAACACGGCATGTTGCGTCTCAGATTGCTGGGACGCGGCAATGCCTGGTTCGATACCGGCACTCATGAATCCCTTCTGGAAGCTGCCAATTATGTCGCTGCCGTGGAAAAACGTCAGGGTTTGATGATCGCCTGTCCCGAAGAGATCGCCTTTGGTCTGGGCTATATCAATGAGGAGCATCTCCAACGCCTGACCTCAGCCTACCTCAAGAACAATTATGGCAATTATCTGCACCGTCTGCGTGCTTTCAGAAAGGGTGGATCTCCATGAATGGGTGTCAACCTCGCACTGTATTGGTGACCGGTGGGGCTGGCTTCATCGGCAGCTATTTCGTCCGCATCTGGCTGGCCACCCAACCTAATATCCGTATCGTCACTTTGGATCGTCTTACCTATTCCGGTTCATTGGATCGGTTGCGTCAACTACCCAATCCCCATCGGCATACTTTTATCCATGGTGATATCTGTAATCAGAGGCTCGTGGAGAGCATTCTGCGCGAACATGAGGTGAACTGCATCGTCCATTTTGCCGCTGAAATCCATGTGGATCGCTCCATTTCCGGTCCAGCACTCTTTGTCCAGACCAATATCGTTGGTACTTTCACTTTGCTGGAAGCGGCCCGCCAATACTGGCTCAACGAAAAAAAATGGAATGCCAACCAGTGTCGTTTCCATCAAGTCTCCACAGATGAAGTCTATGGCTCCTTGCGACATGAGGATCCCCCCTTTACCGAATCCTCCTCTTATCACCCCAATTCACCCTATGCCGCTTCCAAGGCATCTGGAGATCATTTGGCATGGTCCTATTTTCATACTTATGGCTTGCCGGTCTCTTTTTCCAATTGTTCCAATAATTATGGTCCCGCACAACAGCCTGAGGCTTTCATTCCGACAGTCATTCGATCCTGTCTGCATCAGCGACCGATTCCCATCTATGGAGACGGCAGCAATCGCCGGGATTGGCTGTTTGTCGAGGATCATTGTCATGGAATTACACAGGTGATTCTGAAGGGGCGTCCAGGGGGAAAATATAATTTTGGTGGTGGGTCGGATCGCATCAATCTGGAGGTGGTCCAACTGATTTGCGATCTCTTGGATCGCTGGCGACCTCAAGCCACATCCTATGCCAGCTTGATGACGTTTGTTAAAGATCGTCCAGGACATGATTGGCGTTATGCAGTCGATGATCGCAAGGCCCGTCTCGAATTTGGTTGGAAGCCTGTCATGGATTTTCAAACAGGCATGGAAAAAACAGTCGGTTGGTATTTGCAAGGATTTTTTGCATGAGCTACTCCCTCACTGGCAAGCCTATACGCGAACAATTTCTGGTTTTCGGAAAACCTTACCTGGAAGAAGACGAAATCCAGGAAGTGGTGGAGAGTCTGCGTAGCGGATGGCTTGGAACCGGTCCCAAAACCACCCGTTTTGAAAACGATTTCAAGGCTTACAAGGAGGCACCCCACGCCATTGCAGTCAACTCCTGCACAGCAGCCCTTCACCTGAGTCTGTTGGTCGCTGGTCTGGGACCAGGGGATGAGGTCATCACTACCGCGATGACCTTTTGCGCAACGATCAATACTATTATTTATGTCGGTGCCACTCCGGTCCTCGTGGACATCGATCCTTGGACCTTCAACATGGACCCTGACTTGATCGAAGCGAAAATCACGCCGCGTACCAAAGCCATCGTGCCTGTTCATTATGGTGGTTATCCCTGTGACATGCACCGCATCCAGGCCCTTGCCGAAAAGTATCATTTGAAAATCATCGAAGATTGCGCCCACGCCATTGAAACGGAATATCATGGCCAAAAGGCAGGGACGATTGGTGAATTCGGCTGTTTCAGTTTTTATGTCACCAAAAATATGGTAACCGGGGAGGGAGGCATGATTCTGGCCAAAAACCCGGAGGATGCGGCCCGCATCAAGACCTTGGCTCTGCACGGCATGACCCATGACGCCTGGAAGCGGTTTGGCACCGAGGGATTCAAACAGTATCAGGTGGTGGAGATCGGTTATAAATACAACATGATGGACTTGCAGGCAGCCATTGGCATCCACCAGTTGAAACGGATCGAACGTTCCTGGCTGCGTCGCCAACAGATCTGGAATACCTATCAGGAGGCGTTTCGTCGTTTCCCGTTACAACTCCCGGTGGATCCGCCCCCAGGCATTCGTCATGCGTTTCATCTGTATACGATTCAATGGGATGAACAAAAAATTGGCATGCCGAGGATACGGTTTTTGGATGCCATGAAGGCCAATAATATCGGAATCAGTGTCCATTATCTGAGTATTCCGCAACATCCCTGCTATATCGACATGTTCGGCTGGCGGGCGCAGGATTATCCCAATTCCACCCAAGTCAGCGGGCAAACCGTGACCTTGCCTCTTTCGGCTGGTCTGAGTGACCAGGATGTCGCGGATGTTATTGGGGCTGTGACTTCGATTATTGAGTCGGCATAGCCCTGTTCAGCATCTTTGCAATGACCGCCTGGGGGCGGCGCGTGGTCAGGACATAGGACCGGCCCACATATTCGCCCAAAATCCCGATAAAACACATCTGCAAACCATTCATGATCAGCAAGACCACCATCAGAGAGGCCCAACCTGAGTCATTGGCATCGAAGGTTTCCGGCCACATCACTTTTATCATGACTACGACCACAGCGGAGATCATGCCGACCATAGAGGCCAGCATGCCGACAAAGGTGACGATTCTCAAGGGTTTGATGGAAAAGGATATCGCCAGTTTCAGCCAGATCTGGATGGACTTGAACAACGTATAGCTGCTGGATCCCGCATAACGTTTTTGAAAACGGACGGGAATTTGTATGAAGTGGGTTGAAACCTGGACCAACAACGCATCGATGAAAGGAAACGCCCCTTCGTAAAACGTGATGTCCCGGACCACTTCTGCCCGCATCACCCGGTATGAGGTAAACTGGAAATCTTTTGGCTTGTCAAGTAACCATACCAATGTTTTTTCATTGACTGCGCGACCAAAGCGTTTCCACAAGGGATCATTCGACATTTCCATGGCACCATAGATCACTTCGGCCCCACTGTCACGTAGTGCTGCAAGCAAACGGGGTAAATCGTCAGGATCGTGTTGCAAGTCATCATCCATGGTGGCCACAAATGCGCCACGGGCCAGTTTCAGGCCGGTCATGATGGCGTTGTCCTGTCCAAAATTCCGTCGATGGTTGACGCCGATCACATTGGGGTGATGGGCGCACAGTTCCGTAATCACCCGCCAGGAACCATCCCTGGAGCCATCATTGACCAGGATCAGCTCGAAGGTGATCTTTTCAGGTGAAAGGGCCTGCTGGATACGTTCCAACAAGGCTGGCAGGCACAACTCGCTTTGATACACCGGAATGACGATGGATAATTGGAACTCAAAGCTCTGGGGGGGGGCTGAATCTGGATTCATTGGGATGGTTATCTCGTATGGGTGCGTATCATAAGAAATTTTGATTGTCCCGGACTGTTTTTCTGATGGTCATGAAGACTTCAGCAGCCGTCATGCAGCATTGATTGCCCCATGCCATGGCTTTGTTTCTCAAGCCTGCAATGGATCTTGGATGGGGATATTCCCGGACCTCGCTGATATAACAGGCCATGGCTTCAAGTTTTTTTTCCAGAGTGGAGGAAATATCCACCCAGGTGTCTGGCACGAAAGAACGGGGATAGGCCCATTCCGTACTGCTTGCGGTTTCAAAGGCCAACACCGTGCGGATGAATTCTGTCGTGGGACGTGTCACAACCATTGCGGCCCTGAAGAGCATCTGGTGGTCGGTATTGACATCCCCGCCATATTGGACAAACAGATGACTGGGTTTTTTTTCCTGTATGATGGCTTCCAAAGCGAGAATGATCTCGTTATGGGTGAATGTTTCCAGTTTTTGATCAGGAAATGAGAGTAAACGAACCTCTTCGATGCCCAATATTTGGGCTGCCTGATGGATGTGATTGGTTTGTCCGATGCCCTGGCTGCCGTATCGCAAGGATTCTCCTTCACACACAATGACCGCAGTCACCGGGTGACCTTGTTGGGCCAGTCGTGCGATGGTTCCCCCACAGCCAAGAATTTCATCGTCAGGATGGGCCGCAAGAATCATGATGCCTTCTTTGTTCAGGTTCATGTCTGGCCTTTTTCTGTCACAGGATTGAGCCATCGTTTTCCTTGCCACTGCTGTTCACTGAGGGCATACCCTGTTATTTCCTGACCTTGGGCATCTTCGACTGCCAGCAGCAGAATGGCCCCGGTTCCGCAACTCACCATTTGTCCACACCCTCCAGCCAGAGGAGAATAAACGGGACCGATGACCGTTCCTGGGGGGTATTGGGGCAGAACGGTCTCCAGGGGGAGTACGGCACACTGCCAGATAAAATAACGGTCGCCATTCAGCCAACTGAAAGCTCCAGGATAGGGATGGGTCAAGGCGCGAATGAAATCATAAATCTGTCGGCTGCCAAGTTCCCAATTCACGATTCCGTGTTCTGGACGTCTGCGGGGCAACAGGGGTTCCAGGGTTCGGGGTTGGGGTCGGCCTGGACGCTGGCCATTCGACAAGGCCGTCAGCAAACGCAGGATCATGGTACGGTTGGATTCGGCCACACGATCATACAAGGTGGCACAGGTATCATGGGGCGTGATGGGAAATGCCGTCTGGTCGATGACATCCCCTTGATCCACTCCTGCGCTCAACCACATGAGGGTATTGCCGGTTTGCGTTTCGCCCTTGATCAAGGTCCAGCTGATGGGGCCGCTGCCCCGGTTGGCTGGCAAAAGCGAGGCATGGGCACCCACAACCCCGATTCTGGCAGAGGCCAGGGCTTTTGGCTGCAATATTTGGCTCCATCCGATGACAAACAGGAGATCCAGATCGAATTGTTTCAATGTTTCGATTGATCTGTCATCGTTGATGTCGCGAATATAATAAAGTGGGATTTTGTACTTGTCACACAAGGGGGCATAATCAAACACAGCATAGAATTTGGCGGCTACATCCGACGCAAGCGTCATGACAAATGCAACCGGATGGCCTTGTTCCAGCATGGATTCCAAGGCCACTCTTCCTTCTTGATGAAATCCAACCCAACCCGATATCAATGATTTAATCATTATTATTTTATTGTCTTTAAAAATTGTTTCGCTTGATTGGAAAGTTTTGTTTATAATTTTATTGTTTTGTTTCGACAGGGGATGACTCCTGTGTACTATGTGTACCCATGTCTGTAAAATCAAGCAAATTATTCCTGCTTGATTGATGATGATACAATTCGGCACGTTTGGCAAGAGATTTTTTCCCTGGACATCCCTCCTGGCCAACAGATATAAAAAATATTCGGGAAACCAAGTCGTTCCTGGATCCATGCATACATCAACCAACCGGGGAACACCTGCTCTTGCGGCCTTTCAATTCCTTGACCACGACTCTGACCATGACCGAATCCATTCTTGCCATTGTTTTGATCGGAATGGCTTTGTGGACTCTGTTGGCGCATGCCGTTGGATTTTTATGGCATGGTCCTTTTGTTCACTTATCATTTGCATCCTGGTTGATTCCTGTAGTGGGTTATTATGTCTATCGTTTGATTGCTCGTCCTGTTTCTCCTCCTGATCCGGTTTCTTGTTCCGATTCTTCATTGCAATCCTGTGACTGGCAGCAGTTTGGCATCGCAGTGGCTTTGGTGGCCATGTATGAATTCAGTGATGTCTATTTCCCTGCCAGTCGACTCTATCTGTTTTGGGGAATGGCCATGCTCTTTCTTGGCAGGGCGTGGTTCTTGACCCGTAAAAGGGAATCGATTCCTCCATTGCCTTTGATCATGACCCGTTCCGATGCCATTCTGTTTGGTTTGACCGTCGCGGGTGTGGTATGCGTCACCCTGTTTGCGCATCGGCCAGACCCTGATGATCAATATTATTCAAATCTGGCGGTCATGACTCTGGACCATCCAGACAGGCCGTTGCTTTCTTGGAACAACATGATCTGGAGCCAGAAAACAATCACCTGGATGCCTGTGGACCGTTTGCCTTCGTATGAATTATTGGTCGCACTGGTGGCCTCCTGGTTCCATGTTGAACCCATTGCCATTTCCCATTTGTTTTTTTCACCTGTTTTTGCCGCGTTGACCGTGTTGGCCCAGAGCCTGTTGTTGCGCTATTGGATGCCAGGTCATTGGTTGGCGGTACTCCTGGTGGAAATCTTTTTGCTGTTGGCTTTGGGAGGAGAAACCAGGGCGGGATATGGCATTTTTGCATTTGTTCAGCTCCATTTTGGCAAATCGTTTCTTTTTTCCGCCATTCTGCCGCTGCTGGTTTTGTTTGGGTTGCGTTTCATGCATACCGGCAGCCGTCGGGATTGGCTGCTGCTGGTTGTCACGCAAATAGCCGGGCTGGGATGTTCCTCCTCGGCACTGTTTTTGGCCCCGGTGGCTGCGGGTCTTGGTTTGGCTGCCAACTGGCGCATGGACTGGACCACGACCAAACGGTTGCTTGTGGGGGTGACCAGTTCCTTTTACCTGCTGTTCATGGGGCTGTCGATGATGATGGCCATGACTCAGGCCATGGACTCCATCTCATGGGTTCCGTTCACCATTGACAATAATTTTTCCAAAGTGTTTGGTTCTGGAACGCATCTTTGGTTGTATATGTTGGCCATGATCGGTGCCTGGACCTTGATGACAGATCCTGCATTGCGTCGTACTTTGCTGGGACTCTCTTTTGTTTTTGTTGGTATTTTTTTCAATCCTTTTTTGTACCCCCTGTTCAGTCAGTACCTGACTGGTACCTTGACCACTTGGCGTTTGTATTTTACCATTCCCATGCCTGCCATGGCCTCCTTGTTGCTGCTCTCCTTGGTCGCTGCCTGGAACAGGGATCGTCGCCCAGTGGCTCCGTTTTTTATTTTTATTAGTGTCGTCTTGCTTTTGATCCTGTCCACGTTTTCCCAGTGGCGTATGTTCTGGAGTCAGCCGTTTTCTCTTGCGGTTTCGGCTTTGTTGATACTGTTTTTTACTCTGTTGACCTCTCGTTTTCGATCTGCCATCACCCTGTTGACTTTGATTGCACTGTTGGCTTGTTTAAGCCATTTTTCTACTCAACAGATGACCAAACGTACTACCATTGCTTCCCCGCGCACCCAGCTTCATTGGCCCTCCATCAAGGCCGATCAACCGGCTTTCACTGTGGCCCGGCACACCGTGCAATGGGCACCTGCCGGGAAATCCGCTTTGGTGCCCATGGACATTGCCACCTGGATTCCAACCCTGCGTCACAACCCCCTGTTGGTCGCCACCTCCATCGGTTATCTTGAACAGGTTCAATCCTGGCTGGAACCCCGTTCGATTGAGCGCAGATTGGCTTTGCTTGATTATATCTCAGGTGTCAAACGCCTGGATGACGCAACAGGGCAATTAAGCGAAGCCATTGATTTTTATAAAATTGGTATCATTGTGGTCCATCATGCCAATCCATGGATATCAGAAATAGAGGCCATAGTGTCAACCCTTGGTTTTCAAAAATCGGCACAGGATGGTTACCTGTATTGGGTTCGTCCCTCCTGATCACTCTATTCCAAAGAGTAACGGACATGTCTGTTCATGTGGAATTCATGACTGCGGAAAGCGTCATGGAATACGAAAATTTTCTATTGACCGATGAAAAATCGATGATTTATTCATCTTTTTCCTATTTTGCCTTTTTGCAAAATCTTTTGCCCGATGCCGAAGGGGTCCGATTGATCGCCAGAGATGAACAAGGGCGTCTGCGTGGAGGATTGCCTTTTTTTATCAGGGATGGCAAAGCAGGTCCGATTGCCAATTCATTGCCTTTTTTTGGCACGCCAACGGGTTTGTGCGTGCCGGATCATGCCAAGGATGTGCAAGATGCCCTTTTGGGCCGTTTTCGGGAATTGGTGCAGGAACGAAGATGTATTGCATCCACTTTCATTGCATCACCGCTTGATCCTGATCCCACCCGCCATCGTCATGTATTGCAAGCCGATTTCCTGGATCCACGCATTGGTTTGATCACCCCTTTGCCGTTGATGTCGGATCATGTGGCAGATTCCCTGATGGCTCTTTTTCACTCCAAGTCCCGCAACATGGTTCGCAAAAGCCAGCAGAGTGGATTTCGCCTGGATACCACTCTGTGTGATGAGAATTGGGCGTTTTTGCAGCGTACTCATCAAGCGAACATGGCTAAATTGCATGCAGCCATTCACCCTCCAGAGTTTTTTCATGGCTTGCGAGATGAGGCATCGCCTGTTACCCAGAAACGTCTTTATACGGCTTATCTGGGTGATATCCCGGTGGCTGGATTGTTGTTGTTTTATTTCAACCGTACCGTTGATTATTGTATGCCAGTGATCGATGAGGCCTATCGTTCCATTCAACCCTTGAGTTTTTTGATCATGCATGCCATGCAAGATGCCGTGGTCGCTGGTTATCGATGGTGGAACTGGGGAGGAACTGGAGTGACTCAGGAGAGTCTGTACCGCTTTAAAAAACGTTTAGGGGCTGTTGATCACCCTTATTGTTACATTGTCACGGTGTTCGATGACAAGTTGCTGCGCATGGATCGGCAGGAACTGATGCGGGAATATCCGTTTTTCTTTGCCTATCCGTTCAGTCAGGTTAAATAATGATAAAATGTCTATAAATGATTATAAAAATAGATGTCTTGTTTGTGACGGCACGACTGCTGATTCCAAAATGGCTGGATTGTTACAATGTCAGCACTGCGGATTTGTTACCGCTGACTTGAGAATCTCCTCAGAGGAATTGGCAGCGATTTATGGTCGGGATTATTTCGAAGGCATGATTTATAGCAGTTATCTTGACGAGGAATCCAGCCTGCGAAAAAATTTTCGTAACCGTTTGCAAGATCTGCGAAAATGGGTGCCATCTCCAGGCAGCCACTCCCTTTTTGAAGTGGGTTGTGCGTATGGTTATTTTTTGGATGAGGCACAGGCACTTTTTGGCCGGGTGGCTGGTATTGATGTCTCTGCGCATGCCATTCAGATGGCTCAAGCCCGATTCAATCTTGATGTCTCCTGTGGCGATTTTTTGGCCATGCATGAAACGAGGTCATACGACATCGTTTGCATGTGGGACACCATCGAACATCTGTTGCGACCAGATCTGTTTGTGGCCAAGGTGGCTGAAATGGTGACGAAAAAGGGTTTGTTTGTGATCAATACCGGCGATATTGACAGCTTGAACGCCCGTCTGCGGGGCAGGAACTGGCGATTGATTCATCCCCCCTATCACATGCATTATTTTTCCCGCCAGACGCTTTCCGTTTTATTGCAGCGTCATGGTTTTGATGTCATCCATGTCTCTTATCCAGCCACCTACCGTACTTTGCGTATGATACTCTATTTGAGTTGCAATCTACGTCAGGACAACTCCCCGGTCATGATCGATTTTCTGAATCGTTTGAAGTTTCTGGATTGGAATGTCCCAATCAATCTTTTTGATCTCATGTTTGTGGTTGCACGTAAACGATCTTGATGTCGCCAAGACCTTGGGGGGCGGTGAACCGCCCCCCAACACCCCCCACCCTTTTTTTTTATTATTTATTAT
>JAMOBH010000004.1:0-42878 GCA_039908085.1 Magnetococcus sp. YQC-5 | reverse complement strand
AACGGGATATCAAAGATCTCGAATACCGGATGACAATCAAATTCGGCCTGATGTTTATGGCCGGTTTCGGGATGCTCTTTACCACTCTGCGTTACTTTCCACCCACACAACCCATCGTGATCTCCAACCATTCGATGCCAACCAACGAGCAGAACACCTTCAAAGCACCAGTTCCCACTTCAGGCCTTGAACAAAACAGTGGCAAGGGACCGGGGAGGGGCCATTAGGTTTTTGTGTCCATTAGCCGCACAAAATATTCCAGTCAAGGAACCAACCTATGCACGCCATTACTTTTGACACGTTGGAGTTTACCGAGCAGCTAAAAAATTCTGGCGTCCCTGATGAGCAGGCCAAGGGCCATGCCAAGGCATTGGCAACTGCTCTGAAACAGACGGCAGGTCGCATTGACGAACTGTTTGATAAACGTGACAAGCAGACTGAAGAACGGCTTGACGGTCTTGCAACCAAACAAGACCTTGAAATGACCAAAACCGAACTGAAACGAGATATCACAGATCTCGAATACCGGATGACAATCAAATTCGGCTTGATGTTCATAGCCGGTTTCGGGATGCTCTTTACCGCACTGCGCTACTTTCCACCCACACAACCTATCGTGATCTCCAACCATTCGATGCCAACCCATGAGCAGAACGCTTTCAAAGCCCCAGCGTTCAGTCCTGGCCTTGAACAAAACAGTGGCAAAAAAGGTGCGCAAGATACGCGGAACAGTCAAAACCAAGTGCCTTGATTCATACCACCAAAAAACCCCGATTTTCAGCCAAAGAGACAATCGCCTCCGTACCACTGTTGAATGCAATGTGGTCAGCTTCAATACCGTCACTGAAGATCACTCCATCTTCTGGCATCTGTGAAATCAGACGCAGGGTTGCACCTTTTTCGATCCGTCCCATCACCAACTCGGCCCCAGTCGTTTGACTTGGAAACGGTTCACGGACAAACCAATGCAGTTGCTCGGAATCCCAAGCAAAGCCCCCTGTGCTGGCATGTTTTTTGATAAGCCCAGCGACATTCTCGCCCAGCAGTAGCTGGGTGGTGGCCATCCATCCAGCATAAATGCTCTTCAGCCATCCAGTTGATCCGAGGCCAGTGGAAACAATCACGCCACTGGAGGAGTGGGACTCCTGTTGATTTCCGGTATCCAGCAGATAGCGGGCTGAGGTATGGGATTTCTTGCCAATAAAAAAGTCATTGACTGCCAATAAATTTTGTCCGGTATTGAGTCTCGCCTTGGCCATGCATACCTCCTTGACCGGACGTTTTTTGGCCACCTCCTCTGGCATGATACGCGCCATATCATCCACTTTGAAGGGCAACAGAACACCATCCCAACGGTCTGGATCTGGATTGACGCCCACCACGCGCTGTCCTGACAAATATTTCAAGGTATTGGCCACCAATCCATCCTGACCAAGAACAACCACGCCATCATCAGGACCGAAGATGAAATTGGGCAGAAAGCGGCGATCAAGGCATTGCATAATGCCGAATTGACGCAAGACCTCCCCGATTTTGCTCACCGCCTCCCGGTAGAACTGATGTTCGGTCAGATAGTCACCAAAGTCAGCACCCAGATGTTCGACATAAAAGCGCGCCTGATTCATGGTGTTGAAACGTGCGACCAACTCATCCAGACGGGTCGGTCGCACGACCAGAATAATTTTTTTATTATAGGGATCAATCATCTTGCCGACTCTTCCGCGCCCCCATGATCTCGCTGAGCAGTTCTGGAGAAATATTGAGATGTCCGATTTTGGCGGCATTTTCACCCATTTCCCGGAAAGCCACTGCCATCAACTGGCTGGGATTCATGCCCACGCTGGCCAAGGCCTGCAATACCTTGGGATCAATGTCCGTGAAAGATTTCAACACCACTTCAATGGCATAAGCCTGATCATCAGCTTTTTGCCTGGCGTTGGCGGATGCGAGTTCGACCAATTGACGACTCTGTTCCTCCAGTTGAATGGCACCTGCCATTTCTTCCTGGGCGATGACTCTCTGTTTTTCGCGTATGATGCGATCCGCCTCAATTTGCACCTCTCTGACTTGACGTTTTTTATTTTCTACAGCGATTTCGGTATCCAATTCATTTTCGCGAATAATGCGTTCTTGTTCCACTGCGGCATTGCGTCGGGTGTAAATGGCTTCATCGGCACGACGCAGCAATTCCTCACGTACTTCTGCTTCCAAAGCACGGGCTGTTTCTGGAGTTGGTTTGACAGCCAGGATGGATAAACCGAGGATTTCGACTCCCAGAGCGACAACGGATGTTTCATTCCGTAATTTATCCAGACTTTGAGTAACCAAGCGATCATTGGCAGCCAATGCTTCCTTGACAGTCATGGATCCCACCTCAGAGATCAAGGCCACCCTGGTCTGATCAATCAAGCGTTGGGAAATTTTTTGTGGATCATCGGAAAGATAATTGCCAAGAACATTGATGGAAAAATCCAGCAAGTTGGCCATTTTTTTGGGATCGTTGATACGGTAGGTGAGTTGGCCCTGAAGGGTAATATCCTGATAATCGGCGGTAGTCTGCTCGAACATGAACGGAACAGTGACGCTGCCAGTGGGAACCACGACCACCGATACCATGGGGGCAAAATAGAACATTGAGAGGCCAGCCCCTTCACGACGGGGTTTGCCATGACGAAACTCGATTACATACTGGGTTGGCTGAGTCTTGATAAAACGAAATCCGAGCATGGTAGACATCCTTTATATCTGATTTTGTTGAGCAAATGAAATAAACCGTATTTGTTTGATCGAATATTGTTAAAACAAAAACGGCATTCCGAAACCGAACCAAGAATAAAAATAATTATAGCAGATCAGATCCACTTTTTGGAAGGAATATATCCATTCTGGCACCCTTGCTGAAACTGGCAAAAGCTGTTAATAGATGTCACGAGCATGATTGAAACCACTTGCGCCACGCCGGAAACACTACTGAAATGGCAATGAAAACAACAAACTTTTGGATGGTGACAAGGTGCATTCTCGTCAACCTGTTGGGGATGCTGTGGCTGATGCCAATCGGAATGGCTGCGGGATTGGATGAAATGATGCGTCTGGCTGAACAGGGCAGTGTCAAAGCACAGCTCAAACTGGGTCAGATGTACTATGAAGGCAAAAACGTCCAGCAGGATTACAAAAAAGCAATGCACTGGTTTCGTCTGGCTGCCGATCAGGGGAATGCCGAGGCGAGAAACAGCGTTGGCACGCTCTATGACAATGGCAAAGGCGTGCCCAAAGATTATCAAGAGGCGTCAAAGTGGTTCCGTTTGGCTGCCGAGCAGGGACATGTGCTGGCACGACGCAATCTTGGTTGGATGTATGAAAAAGGGCAAGGATTTGAAAAAGATTATGTACTATCGTACATGTGGCACTATTTGGCAGAAAAGGCCCGTGGCAGGCAGGGAGGTGCGCGGGATGGGGTGGATCAATGTAGACTTTGTGAGGCACTGGCCAGGAAAATGACTCCTGCGCAAATTGCCAAGGCTCAAGAACTGGCACGCCACAAAGAAGCCGACAAACCATGAATGCAACGGAATTGAACTCCCCTTCAATTCATGAAAAAAAAATTCAACCTTGCTTACTGGATCAGAATTGTGTTTAACTATCCAGATCAAATCTGTGGTGACGGCATGGATGGGCCTTTTGCGCAAGGTGCGCATACCGGGTTGGAATATTGATGTGAATCCAGGTTAGAGTACAAAGAACAATGATCGAACTACCATTTGAAATGCCAGAAAAATTTCTCCTTGGCAATCCGGCTGTTGACATGCAGCATGAAGTGCTGTTTGCTTTGTACCATGAAGTGACGCTCTCACTCCAGGAAGGAACAGATAGTTATAATCTTGGCGATATTTTTTTAGGATTGAATATGTATGTTGTTAATCATTTTCAATTTGAAGAAGATGCCATGCAGGTTTCCGGTTATCCTGACAGTTCCAATCATTGTAATGAACACATCCAGTTGAAAAAAAATGTTGGCTTGTTGTATCAACGGTTTCTTGATGTTCAAGGCAAACCTGAAGAAAAACAAGTCGCACAAGAAATCGCCACCTTTCTTTATCAATGGTTGGAACACCATATCGCCAAGGTTGACCGGTATTTATGCCAATATTTACAAGAACAGAAGATTGATGCATGATTGAATGTTTCGGCAAGGTTTTATTAATTGATTTCTACCCGCAAGACATCCTGTTTTGATTGAAAATTCGTTGATATTGGTTGCAATCAGCCAGTAATGAGAGGACACAGATGACCATCTTAGTCTCCAAAGTGGGGGAGAGCGTATCGATTCAGCTTCCTGAATTATTTGGATTTTCATCGCGAGGTGAGTTCAAGCAAGCCACCAGTGGCCATCCGATGCGCACGAAATATCTGCTGGATTTTCGCCTGGTCAAAAAAATGGACAGTTCCGCATTGGGCATGCTGCTTTTGTTGCGAGAAATTTCGGGTGGCGCATCCTCTGATATCACGCTCATCCATTTGCAACCAGATATTCGAAAACTGATGCATCTGGCTAATTTTCAAACATTATTTAAAATTCCATGATGTACTCCGTCTCCATGCCCATTGCATGTCCAATCCGATATCGCCATATCATCAGGGCTTATGATTTAACTTATAGAATATGGGCATGAAGAAGGAAACGTTGTTTCTGGCAGGTTGGTTTCCCTCACAAGCCAGCAACACAGCCAGTCGATAAGCTTTTGTTATACGTTCCGGCAAAACAGATGTCAGACTGGGATTTTCTTCAAGGAGGTCTGCTATCGAAAAGCGTTGTTCTTTGATGGTCGCCTGCCAGCTGCGTGACCGCAAATGGGGTTGATACTCCCATTTCAACAAGTGGGCCAGCAGAATCCGTAAACGATTGACCAACTGTTGACGGGTATTTGCCCCCATACTTTCCACTTCCTCGGCCAAGCTGATGAGATCTATTTCACTGTAACGACCTTCACGCAACAAACGCGCACTTTCCGTGGTCCAGGCATGAAAATCGGTTTGATACAGGCTGGCGTTAGTGTCGGCAAGAGTCATGCGTTTTCCATTTTATTAGGTTGAATGGATTGTTTCTGGTGCTGCTACCGTTGATGTGAGTATATTCGACCATGACTTGGTTTGGCAAGCTCTGATTCGGTTCAGTCGATGGGCCAAAAAGAACCGACTGGAGAATGAAGCGTGTGATACGGATTTTTTTACCTATATGGGTAATTTTAAAAGATTTTATTTTTGGATTACCCTTTTCTGGTCGCATAAAAAAAATTGTTATTGTTCTGGATTGGGGGTGGCGTTATTTCAGCAGATTACTGGATGTCTTGTTTCCACCTGTGTGTCCGCTGTGTCACATTCTGACTGCCCAGGAACATCAATTATGTCCGACCTGTCAGAACGCGCTTCCGCCACCACCTGATCATTACTGCTTGCGATGTGGATCCTATACCGCCAAAATGGAACCAGGGTGCGCTCATTGTTTGACCAATCCCATGACATCGGATGCCGCTTATTTTGCCTTTCGATACCAGGATAGCGCGATCTCATTGATTGTTGGGTTCAAGTTTGCAGATCGTTCCGAAAGATCTGTATTGTTGGGTGCTTTGTGTTGGGAACGATTGGGAAGTGAATTGACATGGGAAGCACCCGATATGATCATTCCCATGCCTTTGCATTTTTGGCGTTTGCTGCGTCGTCGTTATAATCAATCCGCCTTGCTGGCCGGGGAGTTGGCTTGGCGTCTGCAACGACCAATGGTGACAAATGCGTTGGTTCGATGCAAAATAACCACCCCACAAACCCGCCTGAATGCACAGGCACGGATGAAAAATGTCCGGGGAGCCTTTCGTGCGGTTGAAAAACGGGTTCGGGGTCGTTCGATCATGCTGGTGGATGATGTCATGACCACCGGGGCCACCATGGGGGTGGCTGTGGCCGCCTTGAAAAAAGCCGGTGCCGCTCGGGTGGTGGTGGTCTGTCTGGCGCGTGTGGATCAGGAAAGAACCGATTCAATTTCCATGGATAAAGGAGTGCCTTATGCCTGAAATCGTTGTCTACAGTACCACGGTATGTCCCTATTGTGTACGTGCCAAAATGCTGTTAAATAAAAAAAATTTGGCATTTGAAGACATCAATCTCGACAAGGAGCCCGAACGTCGCGACGAGATGGTGCAAAAAGCCGGTGGACGACGTACTGTGCCTCAAATTTTTATCAATGGTCGGCATATCGGCGGATGTGATGACCTCTATGCCTTGGAGCAGGAAGGCAAGCTGGATGAGTTGCTGGTCTGATGGTGCCTCGCGCAGCAGTCATTCAGATGAATTCAGGTCTTGACCGGGCGAGCAACCTGGTCATGGCCGAGCGGTTGATGGAGGCCGCAGTCGGACAGGGGGCCGGATTGCTGGTCTTGCCGGAAAATTTCGCATTCTTCGGCGGTTCTGAAGAAGAAAAACGCGCAGCTCGTGAAGATACCAAAACCAGTCCAAGCCTCTCCTGTCTGATGAAGTTTGCGGCCCGTCATCGGGTCTGGATTGTGGGGGGGTCCATTGCCGTGGCAGTGGCAGGCTCCAACAAGGCGACCAATGTCTGTTTTGTGGTGGATGATACCGGTAGCGTGCGTGGGCGTTATGACAAAATCCATTTGTTCGACGTGGATGTAGGAGATGGCACGCGCTACAGGGAATCGGATTTCGTGCAGCCCGGCCATGATCCGGTGGTGGTGGATACCCCGTTTGGGCGGATTGGGTTGGGTATTTGTTATGATTTACGTTTTCCAGAACTGTTTCGCGCCTTGTCGGCACGCAAAGCTGAATTGTTTACCTTGCCGTCAGCCTTCACGGTGGTCACTGGACGGGATCACTGGGAGACTTTGCTGAAAGCGCGTGCCATTGAGAATTTTTCATATATGCTGGCTGCCGGACAGTGGGGCCAGCATGGTGGAGGCCGTCAAACCTGGGGTCGTTCCATGGTGGTGGAACCTTGGGGCACAGTCATCGCCCAGTGTCCAGACGGTGTGGGTTTTGCTGTGGCCCCCCTGGAACAGGAGCGCATTGCCCGCAGCCGTCAGCGCATTCCCTGTCTCATGCATCGGAGAATGTGATCCCCTTCATTTCTCCCGAATGTTTGATCTCTCACTTAGGGTGTGTTGACATTTAACAAATTTATCGTGTCATATTGTTGGTTGAACAAGCCCTGCTGTAAAATAATGCCGCAACAGATGTCTACAGGACAGGAGATGGCCTGACAGCACTCTGTTGGGCTGCTCAAAACGGCCATCTCGCTTCTGTCCAGCTACTGCTTGATCACAAAGCCAATGTCAATCTGACCAAATGTTCACTGTGGTTAAGGTGCTGCCCGACCAAGGGGCCAAACTCCCCATCAACGAACATGAGGACACAATGCAGTTGAATGCATGGCCGACATGTCGATTGAGACCATTCACCGATGTTTCTACAGTTTTTCTCCCCATTTGCCGAGTACCAATTGTGGCTTGCTTATGCCGGGAATGCCGTCATCCTTTCCACCGAGAAAGGCGTTGTACAATTCTGTTTTTTCCCCGTCAACCACGATTTTGAACAATTTGTCGGTATTCAGCTTGCCCAGATTGAAATGGAGTTTTCCCGTACTGATTTTACAGTCGGAATCTTTGGTTCCGTCACATTGGATGCTTTGATTTCCAGCGGAGTTCTCGCAGGTGATCGTCGTATTGGCCTTGGTCAGGTCGATGCCTTTCGATACATTCGTACTGTCGCCGCATTGGATGGTGCGTACCCCATTGCCATTTTTTTGGTAGCCATCATTTTTGACGCTAAAGCTGAAACCAAGGTTGGCTTTGGCATTGGCAGGAACTTGAAACGTCGCGCGCAACCAGACATCTTGATCATGATCGTCTGGCAGGATCATGTCGTCATTTACAGACATCACTTGTTTCTTGGTATCAAACGTGACTTGGCCTGTAGCCTGGTTGATCAAACTTTTTTGATTCCAGGCCGCATAGTTGCTTCCGGTAAAGAGATTACCCCCAGTCGTTTCGCCTGGATCACAACTAACCATTTGCATCAATGTCCTTTGATTATCTATTGAATTATCTGTAGCTGTTATCATCCAATAGCTTACAGAATCACTCACACTTGTTGCACCGCCAAAGTTACACTTTTTATCATTGTTGTTATGATTTGGATGTGTGTTACCATGGCAAGCCTTGTTATGATTTCTGACCTGCCGCCAATGGGCGCGTTTGTCTTTGTCTTTCTCAAGTTTGTAATGAGAACGGAAATGCTTTTGCCCTGCAATCCATTCCACCCATTTTCCATCCTTACCGTGGGCAGTTTTCCAATAAGTATTTTGATCTTTTTTGGAATTATCGCCATCCTTTCCTTTATCGCCATCCTTTCCTTTATCGTCATCCTTTCCTTTATCGTCATCCTTTCCTTTGTCGCCATCCTTTCCGTCATCATCATCCATTTCGGCCTGCGTTATATCGTTGCCGGTGGGAAACAACGCCTCAGGGTAACATGTGCCATCCACGGGACAAAAAGTGAGTTTGACACTTCCCATATTCCCCAGGGATTGGGTGACGACTGTGGAACCATCCGTGCCTTCCGGTGCGGCCCCGGTGATGCTGCCAGGGTCGCATACCGCATCCTTGAACTGTTTGATGCCAACCTGCAACCCGGTTTCGGCCAGGTTGAAGGACTTGTTGCCCCCGGTAAACTCGGAAGCCACATCCACGCCGCTGACATGCATTTTGGCCAACGAGCCTCCCACAGCAGCCACGCCTGCCAGTACAAACATGGCGATGACAACCAAGGCACCTTGTTGTGGATTCGGTTGATGATCTGTGTTCATGACGGTGTACTCCTCACGTAGACTGCTGTTCGAAATGGTAACCTGAGAATGGAGCCATCCGTGGCGGGCGTGGCCATGGTGAACGAAAAGCTCACCAAGCCTGGGGTCAAGCCTCCTGTACAAGGAGATAGTTGAAAATTCAAACTTTTTGTTTCCACATTTTGTGCCAGGAGCCATTCAGTGCCATCGCCGTTGAAGGTCATGATGATGGAATTGGTCGGATTGGTTCCTTGCTTGACCAGCACGACTCGGCCCTGGTCATTGGTGAATTGGAGCGTCCCCGTGCCACCGGGTTGAGAGATGCCGGTACAAGTATTGGCGTTGCGGAGTTCTTTGCGGAGCCGTTCCAGGACAAGATGCGCTCCATTGGCCAAGGGTTCGATAGACTGGGCCATGAGATAGGCGTTGAAACTGTTGCTCATGCTGGTGGTGCCAACCACTCCGACAATGCTTATGATCACCAGAGTCATAACCATCTCAATCAAGGTAAATCCTGTCGATTTACCTTGCCCAGTCTCTATTCCACTCCTGCGAGCCGTCATGCCGGTGACTCCATCAGTTCTGCAAGTCAGAATTGACCATACGTTCGATGAAAAGAACCTCTCCCGAACCGTTTACCTTGACCGTCACGGTCAGACATTTAAAAAGTTCTCCGTTGTACGCCTGTCCGGTACAGGGATCCGGGGTTTTGCCGGGAATCATCCCTTCAATCTCAATGGTCCGATCAAACAAGACAGTCCCGCCGAGATTGATCCCGCTCTCCGATGGAAAATTGACTTCCGTGAGCTTGGCGAATCCAGATCCATTGGCATACGCTGCTTTCAGTTTTTCCACGCTCTCCCAGCCCAGATATTCAGCCTGCATGCCATCATTGAGGGTATGGAGATTGGAAAGCACGGTCATGTAGAGTGGCGTGATCCCGGCCATGGAGACACCCACAACCACGATAAAGAAGATCACTTCAATCAGGGTGAAACCGTGCGAAGGGCTTTTCCATTTCATTGTGCTTTCCGTCTCCATTGTATTCAATGATGGCCTCTTTTTTCCAAAAAAATGCGATTCCTTGCTTGTCAGGTTACATTTGCATGGCCAGTCCCGTGTTGCCCACCACTCTAATGGTGATGGTTTGACCTTCCAAAGAGGCTTTGATGTCTTTGTTGGCAGCCCCTGGATCGCCACGGCTATCGAAAGAGATGGAAAAAGGCGTGAGACTCACTCCCGATAATTCCGTGGGTTGGGGATCCACTGCCGCGCCCAGGCCATCTTGAATCTTGTATGAACTGGTTCCAACGGTCAGGATGGTATAAGTGCCTTCCTGGCGCATGGCCAAAGCCTGGGCGCGACGAATGTCGTTCATGAGCTGGTTGGCCTTGGGGGTGAGCGTCAGATCCCCCTGCCATTTGGCTCCGGCGTACACAGCCACAATCCCGATGATGGTCATCACCATGATGAGTTCCATCAACGAAAAACCGTGTTGGGAAGTCACGCCTCGCCACCTGTATTGCCGTTCATGAACGATCATGGCCTGGTTACCAGCTTTTGGCCAGGACGGCTTTGGCCGTCGCCGTTTCAGGCGAAGTCACAGTAATGGCATAGGTTACACCATCTTTGCCGGTATGGGTCAGACCTGCCCACCCATCTGGAACGCCATCCATGGCAGCCAGCAGCTGGGTCACGTTGGTAATCATGACGGTTCCCGCCTTGCCTGCCCGCATGGCCGCAAAGTTCATGGCAGCCGCAGACTGGGCCGCAGTGTAGACGCCGTCAGCCGCTGCTTTTTCAGCTTCTGCACTCAGGTCTGTGAACTTGGGTACAGCCACAGCAGCCAGGATGCCAAGGATGACGATCACCATGATCAATTCGATCAGGGTGAAGCCTGCTTGCGTTGGACGGAAATGGGTCTGACGGTTCAGTTGGATACTGCTCATGTACATACTCCTTGGTGAAAGTAAGGGACTCCAGGCCGCAGCCCGGAAGTGTGGAATGTTCCTGTATATTATTATAGCACAGCCTTTGATAGTATGGGAAGAATGCAAAAAATTCATTCATGCCTATATTTTTAAATATATTCCGAGCATTCAAAATCCGTTCAAGCATAAGCAAACAACCAAAAATACGCCTTCTAGATCTATTTGTAATTCTTTTTATTTCTTTTAAAATATTTTCTTAAAGTATGGTATGTTATAGAGAGCTGAATCGCCCCTCAAGAGTCTTTGGTTTTAAATCAATAAAAGCAATAATTATGCCATACGAAGCAAGACACACAACATCATGATTTTATTGATTTTTTGTTATGCATCCCCGGAGTACAGCTTTCCGATCAGATGACTGTTCCTGTTCATAAGAATGAGCTTCTCATTTTCAGGAATGGTCTCACCGAACAGGATGCCCTTTAGGCAAAAAGATAAAACCCTGGGGATGAATCCCCCAGACCCCCTCTTTTTTTTAATAATTTTTTAAAAAAAGGTTGGGAGGATTGGGGGGGGCGGTTCTCTGGCCCCCCCAAGGTCTTTTTTTTTATTTTTTCGAAATATGTACAGATCACACGGTATCGAGTATAAATCACCCTTTCTCAATTTTCACTATTTTTTTGCAACCATTTTTTTCCTTGAAATCGATACCGTACAGACTGCTCACAAACAAAAAGGGCCAATGGGTCTTCAGGGCACAGTCAATCATACGTTAAGCATCTCTTGTAAGGTGGCGGATCTTTTGGGCAGAGGCTTGCTTTGGGATTCATCGTCATTCAAGTTGCAGACATCCGTATCATGTACCGGAATTCCTTGACAAAGCAATTAATTCTTGTTTAGATTAATGATTCTTGAATGATGTGGATGTTGTTTTCGATTATGATCTTTGTCAACAAGGAGCGACGTTAAGCAACCATGAATGCCTCCCATGACGTGACGTATGCCCTGGAACAAGTGGATTGCCAAGCAATTGAAGGGGTTGCAGAACATAAAATGGTCATCGTCGGGCTGACCAACTCCGGCAAAACGCTTCTGTTTAATACCATTGCCAACACCTATGCCATTGTTGCCAACTATCCGCACACCACCATCACCCCCACCCGCAAACGTATATCCATGCATAATCAGTGCCTGGAGGTGATCGATACTCCCGGCCTGCACTCCTTGACCACTCAAGACGATTCAGTCCAAGCCGTGCTTTCGATTCTTTTCAAAGAAAAACCAGACATCCTGTTGGTTGTGGGTGATGCCATGCGCCTGAAGCCATCCCTGCTGCTGCTGGCCCAACTGCTGGAACTGCGCATGCCAACTTTGTTTTGCCTGAATAAAATGGATCTGGCTGCTCAACATGGCATCATCATTGATATCAATCACCTGCGTTTTGCCATTCCTGTGCCCATTGTCGAATCCTCCGCCCTGCACGGCATTGGTCTGCAAAACATCGTGGAGGCTTTGCCTGGGGCTACAGTCCCACAAATCGTGCCGATTCAATACCGCCCCGACTTGGAAGAAATGCTCAACAGGGTGAATCAATTCTTTCCGGTAAAAAAACGTCCTTCACGTGGACAGATTTTGTTGTTTTTGCTTGGGGATTCCATGATGACCCGGATGTTTTCCGAGGTGATTCAACCCAGGGTGTTTGATAAACTTCAGGCGTTGGTGCAGGCTTACGGGCAACGCATTTCCTGGGGGCAATTACAGCACTCCATCTTCAATGCGCGGGAAAATTGGGCCAATCAGGTGAGTCATGCCGCCCGCCAACAGGCATCCATTCATGTACCCGGCATGAGTTACTGGTTGGGGTGGGCATCGCGTCATCCGATTCTGGGCTGGCCGATACTGCTGGGGGTGTTGTGGGTGACTTTCAAGGCGGTTGGGACCTTGGCAGCCGGGATCTCTGGCCAGTTGGATCATTGGCTTTTCTCCCCCATGGCCGATTGGATCAGCCAGCAGGTGCATTGGTCCTTTCTCAATGAATTGCTGGTGGGTAATTATGGCCTGTTGACCATGGGGGTTTTCAATGCTTTTGGCACGGTATTACCCATTCTGATCACTTTTTTTCTGATCATCAATCTTTTGGAGGATGTGGGGTATCTGCCCAATCTGAGCGTATTGACCACACGGCTTTTTGCTCCAGTTGGTTTGAGCGGAAAGGCGGTATTGCCATTGATCCTGGGCACGGGATGCAACACCATGGCCACCTTGACCAGTCGGATGCTGGAATCCCGCAAAGAACGTTTGCTCGCCACGTTTATGATCGCTCTGGGGATTCCTTGTGCCGTGCAGCTGGGAGTCATGTTGGCGATTCTGGCCTCTTTGCCATTTTCTGCGTTGCTGCTTGTCTTGGGCACAGTGGTGATAACCCAGGTGGTGACTGGTGTGTTGTTGAATCGTTTCATTCCCCGTGAGCTTGGCCATGATTTTATCATGGAACTCCCGCCCTTTCGCTTGCCAGACCTGCGCAACGTATTGCTCAAGACTTATTTTCGGGTCAAGTGGTTTCTGGTCGAAGCCTTGCCCATGTTTGTGGTGGCAGCGGTGATGATGTTCCTGTTGGATAAATCCGGGCTGTTGACTGCGATCAAGACCGGGTTGGCTCCCGTCATCACCGGATTGCTTTCCATGCCCGACAAGGTGACCGAGGTTTTCATTCTGGTACTTTCACGACGGGAGATGGGGGCGATTGTCTTCAAAAATCTGGTGGACCAGGGGGGATTGGATTACATACAAATTGTCGTCGGGTTGGTGGTCATGACGCTTTTCATTCCATGCATCGAAAATACCGTCATGATGATCCGGGAGTTGGGTGCCCGTTGGGCGGTATCCATGAATCTGGCCATTATAACAATTGCCATTCTGGTGGGTGGGGTGTTGAATCACGTGTTGCGGTTGGTTTGAATTTTATCGGAGTGATGGAGAAAATCCGCATGAATCTGGAAGCTGAACGGCGTCGTGATGAATTGTTGGAATTATTGTGGCGACTCAACGAATTTTATACCTTGGATCTGCCTGCCTTGCGACAGCACGATACAGACAATCGGTATGAGCAATATCTGCGGGAATTCGCGCAAAACGGCATGATCCGTATAAAGGGTGAGCAGATCGAATTGACCCCGAAAGGGATGTCGCGGGCAGAAGGCTTGGTGCGGCGTCATCGATTGGCAGAGCGTTTATTGGTCGATGTGTTGGGCAAAAACCCGGCAGAAACCGAAGAGTCCGCTTGTGAATTCGAACATCTGCTGGCACCAGATCTGGTAGAGGCGATTTGCACTTTGTTGGGTCATCCCAAAACCTGTCCCCATGGCATTGTCATTCCTCCTGGTGCCTGTTGCAAGGAGGCCAGAACCACCGTTCATTCGATGGTCATCCCCTTGTCAGAACTCCGACAGCATGAACAGACCTCCATTGCCTTTCTGAACACCCTGGACATCAAACAGATGAATCGGTTGATGGCCATGGGGTTGGTTCCAGGCGTCCAATTGAATTTGCTACAGCGTTATCCCGCCTTGGTGGTGCAATTGGCCGATCAAACGCAACTGGCTTTTGAGGAGTCGGTGGGTCAGATCATCCATGTCTGGCAGCGGCCTTCAACCAAAGCCGACACCCATTGATGGGATCCAGCAAGCTCCCCCCTGGTGAGATTCAACACCAACTCACTTGGTAAGGGTGCAACGCCCAAAATACAGCATTACAGCAAACGGTCCGGGTTCAGGTGGGAGGCCCAAAGGCCCCACCCATGATTGTTCTGGTCAAGGGAAGGGCGATTCATCAAGCTCTTCCATTATAATAAAAAAGGGGATGTCATGGGCATCCCCTTTTTTATTATCCGCAATCAACGCGCTGGTTTCAGTTGCACTGAAATTGGGGATGCCACCAGGCATCCCCTTTTTATAATGGCAATCAGCGCACGGGTTTCAGTTCCACTCTGCGATTTTTTGCACGATCAGCAGGGGTTTTGTTGGAAGCGACGGGTTTTGAAGCACCATATCCGGCTGCTGTAAGCCTGTTGGCAGCAATGCCGGAATGAGTGATGTATTTCATCACGGCATTGGCGCGATTTTTGGACAATTTGTCATTCAATGCCTTGGAGCCAACATTGTCAGTATGGCCCTGAATTTCCACGTGCATGTTGGGATTGTTTTTCAAAACCGACGCCACGTTGTCGAGCATGGGGAATGCTGCTGACTTGATTTCGGATTTATTGGTGTCGAAATGGAGATTCTGGATAATCCAGCAACCCACCTCATTCACAGTGGCTCCAGTCGGGGTGTCTGGGCATTTGTCTTTGTCATCGGTTACGCCATCTTTGTCTGAATCCGGAATGCAGCCCACGGCATCCACCTGGACACCTCTGGGTGTACCAGGGCATTGATCCTGATCATCAAAAACACCGTCTCCGTCTGAATCAACCGGTGCAGCAGCGACAATGGCTCTGGTGACGGGTTCTTTGGGAGCTTCTTTTGCCACGGGTGCCACGGCAACGGGTTTGGGCGCGGCATCTTCAGGACAAAAAAAGCATTGCGTACCAATGGCGGAAATCGTGTTAGAACCTGTTTGCGGGTGCCATTGGGAATAACCATTTTTTCCTTGCCACCCTTCTTTAGCGGCAGAGGATGTCGATGGTGTCACACAGGCAGTAAGCAGCCATGGCAGCAAGCCGACTGAAAGCAAAATGGCCAATGTGGTGGTTTTGTTGTCTTTCATTGTTTTCACCGTTATGTGTATTAATTTTGAAGGAACCGACAGTATACACCAAGCCACATCGAAAAGAAAGGGAAATCGGACTTTTTTGGCCATGCTTTTGACAAAACTGAGTAAAAACAGTAACCAACATGGTATTGATTTTGCTTGTCTGTGATGTTCTGTCACTCCGTGATCCTCGGTTCATTATCCATGGCTTGTTGTTCAATGGTTTGAATTGTCACCATTATTATCATCCATCCATTTGGGTGTTCCATGCTGATGCGCACTTTTGTCAAAGGTGCAAGTGGGAGCATCGGGCCAATCCTGCATGCTTTTGGCAGCATCATGCTCCCAAGACTGCGCCGATTGTCATCCTGTTTTTTTGGGCTGGCACTGCTGATCGGTTTGGTCTCCTGCGCCCTGCGACCAGAACCCTTGAGCATGAAAAAAATCGCGGCAACGGTAAAACAGGACCAGAAGGTTCTGTTTGCCGGTCAGGAACCGGTCAAGCATCCCATTGATCTCTATGAGGCCATGGCCAGGGCCTTGAAATACAACCTGGATTATCGGGTGCAAATGCTGGAAAAAGTCGTGGCACTCTCCGAAATCGATCTGGCCAATGCTGAGATGCTGCCCAAACTGGCGGCCAATGCCGGTTTTACCAGCCGCAACTCGGTCGAGGGATCCAGCGGGTATTCCATCACCAATCAGTCGCCTTCTGACAGTTTTTCCACTTCCCAGGACAGGGACAAAATCACGGCGGATTTGGGCGTGACCTGGAATATTCTTGATTTCGGTGTGAGTTATTTTCAGGCCAAACAGGCTACTGACCGTTACTTGATTGCCGAGGAGAATCGACGCAAGTTGGTTCATACGCAAATCCAGGAAGTCCAATTTGCCTTTTGGCGTGCGGTCAGTGCCCAAAGTTTGCAAGCTGAAATCCAACCCATCTTGCAAAATGCCAAACAGGCCCTCGCAGATGCCCGGCAAGTGGAACATGAACGCCTCAGACCCCAGTTGGAGATCATCCGGTATCAACGCGCTTTGCTGGATATCGTTCGACAAATGGAGGCTTTGCAAGAGGAACTGACTCAAGCAAAAATCAATCTGGCCAAACTGCTCAATATCCCTCTGGGGAGTGCATTTGAACTCAAGGAACCCGATGAGGCCCAGCTTGCGATTCTGCCCATCCGGGTGAAGCCAGAGGAGATGGAACAATTGGCCTTGCTCAATCGTCCAGAACTGCGTCTGGAACTCTATCAACAACGTATCGGTCTGGCCGAAACCCGGAAAGCCTTGTTGAAAATCCTGCCGGGTTTGGAATTCAAAACCACCACTCATTATGACAGCAACTCTTTTGCCATGAATTCGGTTTGGGAAACCGCCGGCATTCAGGTTGCGGGCAATCTGATGCGTCTGGTTTCGATTCCAGATGAACTGCGAGCAGCCCAAAACCAGGATATCTTGAGTTACATGCGTCGTTTGGCCATGAACATGGCGATCCTCTCACAGGTTCATATTGCTTACCGGCACTATGTGGATACCAGACAAAAATTTGTAAATGCACAACAGATTAATGAAATTGACCAGCGAATCCTGAACAATGTCGTCCTGGAAGCCAGCAATGAGGCGCAGAATCGTCTGGAGCAGATTCGGGCCGCCACCCAGGCACTCATGTCCAGATTGCAACGCAACAAGGCTTATGCCGAAGCCCAAAACGCCGTAGGGATGATTTTTGTCTCCATGGGAGTGGATCTGTTACCTGTCATTAAACGCAATGATGACCTGCAAGCCACGGCCAAGGCCATTCATGAGGCGGTGGAGGCCTGGAACGATGGAATCTCCTTGCCGCCCCCATGCATGCGCAGTGGCGCGGAGATTCTGGCCGAAGCCAAACAGGCCGAGGAGATGGAGGCGCACGATGAAAAACAGTTTGAAACCAAACCAGGTGCGAAGGATTTGAACAACACCGAAGAGAAAAACCTCAAAAAGTCCGGGGAAGCAGAACTTGATGAATTGCAAAAACAGGTTGATGAACTCACCAAAAAGGCGGTAATGGCACCCATCCAGGGAAAACAGGAGAAAAAATTTGCGAAAAAAGAAGCCAAACAAACCAAAACAGACCTGAATATCGATACGAAACGTTCTCAGGATCTGCCTGTTGTGTCAGATCCAGCCATCCAGGCAGGGTCGGAAGAGTCGATTCGAAGTATGATTCAGGATTGGGCTGATGCCTGGTCAAGACATGAAATACAAGAATTCATGCGATTTTATGCTGATTCCTTTCTGCCAGCTGGCAACTGGAGCCTGCAACAATGGAAAGAGGCCTATACTTTATTGTTCGACACGACCAAGTCTGTCAAAACGGTATTGGCTGATCTGGCTGTGGAAGTGGAATCGGCTGACCGGGCCAGGGCATTTGTTTTGTTGAAATTTGATACCAAAGGCAATCAGACTGAAAAACGCAAGACCTTGGTTTTGCGCCATGAAGCCAAAAAATGGCGTATTGTCGAAGAAATCTCTGGCACCGCATTTTCGGCCAATGCCAAGGATAAGGTTCAGGAGCATGGTGCCGGTGACAAACAAGATAAAGCGAGCCATACCACTCCTGCGACCGAGTCGATGACCCCCGCCACCACATCCTTGCCCCCAACCGATCAATCCGAGATTTGGGATATGGTTCACGCTTGGGCCGAGGCCTGGTCAAGCCAGGAGTTGGATGCTTATCTCACTTTTTATTCACGTCGTTTCAAACCAAGTCAGGGGGTCTCCCGTGAAGAGTGGAAAAAACGACGCACGGCCAATTTCAAATGGCGACGGACCATGAAAATCAAGGTTGATGCCATCAAAGTTCAGCAAGCGAAAAAAATGCAGGATCCAATACGGATTGAATTCACACAACATTATTATTATGACAAATTCCACATTACAACACCAAAAAGTCTGTCAATCATCAAGGAAGAGTCGGAGTGGAAGATCATTGAAGAGCAGGTGTTGACAAAATAAATGGGGTTTGTCAGGTAGTTCCCACAGAACCTTATAATTTTCAAACCAGCCAGGTTTGAACAGAAAGCCAGTGCGCCAATCGCCTGGAGAGCCATTGAGCAACCATCATCCGTGCCAGCAAGAGACACGGTACGACGAGCAACCAACCAGCCAGGACATCAGCAGGAAAGTGGGCACCTACGTTGACGCGGGAGACCCCTACCCATAAGACAAACAACAGTGCCACCCCTCGTTGCCAATGTTTGAAAATGGGCCAAAGGCTCAACGCGAGTACCATGGCAAAAGAGGAATGGCCACTTGGAAAACTTAAATTGTTGGCATCGATTTTTCCCACCAGATGCACTGTTGCAGGCGGCAAGGCCATCAAAGGTCGAGGGAAAGCGAACCAATGTTTGATCACGGTGACCAGTATGCCATCCAGAACGGCTGTCATACAGAGTATGCCAAGTACATTCAACCAATTCAGTGCCATCTGTTGTTTTTGTTGTGAATCCATTCCTTTGGAACGGGTCGTGACCAGAAAGCCTATCACCGCAAACAAGGTCAGATAAGCCGGAAACAGGACATAGTTGCCCAGTTGGGTGCCCAACAACATGAAACGATCTGAAAGAGGTGTGTGCAGGTCGTTGATCAAATGAAAAAGGTGGTTATTACCACCATTCCAGCCATATAAAACGTCTTTTATCATCACTGCAACACCCCATGAAGTATGTCAAAGCCTACAGAGAAAAGCAACCTTTAATAAAAGAAGATTAAGAAAAATGGAAGCGTTCGTCAAAGGAAAAAATGGTGAGGAGTAGGAGCATTCAAAATGGAGTGCCAAGATGGGATGTCTCTTGGCATTCCAAATTGGTGATTGGGGTGGGCCATTTTCGTAGAACTGAAATTAAGTTTATTGTTTTGACCCTGTGGGGCGAAGTGGGTTACCCATGTCAACTTTGATGCTGTGATTGAGAATGTGGATTGGATGCAAGCGAAATTATACAATTATTTCAGATACCTCTTAAATATTAATAAAATGTTAATGTTAATAATTTAAAATAAAAAAAAATTATATTTGATAGAGTTCATGCTTGACAGCTTAGCTCTTTTTATGGTAGCAATTACAAACAGCAAAACACGATCTGCTGAGTTTATTCCTATCCACCATTTTGCTTGAAAGGGGAAATCATGTCGAATTCAAATCAGTATATACTGCTTCCAAAAGGTTCACTTCGGGCGGAGAATCCAACCACCAAAACAGCAATGGCTGGGTTGCCGTTCACTCGCAGCACCCATAAAGCCAAGTTTGGGATGCTGGAAGCAGCAGACAATGCGCAGGTGAAAATTTTGGATGCCTTCAAAGAGGATGGGCCCAGATTGGTTGAAATGGATGAATGGGCTGCCAACAAAACAAATGCCGCTTCTTCACCTTTGCGAGCGGTTCCAATCGTGATCTATGAGCATCCCAACCCAAAATGGGTCGATGTGCAGAACACCTCTGTCTCGTTGATGACCCAATTTAAGGTTATATGTGTTGATGCCAAAACCAAGAAAGGCATTGCAGATGCCATGGTTGTTGCAGTTGAAGACTATTCAAAAGGCAAAGGGAGCAAAGGAGTCACGGACAGCACAGGAACCGTTCATTTGAGCCTTTCCGGTGTTATCATTCAGAGACTTTACGTTTATTCACCATTGGGGTATTGGTCCGCCTATCGTACCAATCTTCATGTTACCAATATAATTCAGGTTGATTTGACTCCGATTGATCTGAATTTTCACGATGCTCTGCGTACCTACTATCCCACTACCCGTTTTGATCCAGGCATGGGTGTCACGGTAGGCGTGATCGACACCGGTTCGGGACCGCATCAAGACCTGAACATCGTGAGTGGACGTAATACGGTGACGGGAGAACCGGCAACTGATTTTTTTGATGCCGATGACCATGGTACGCATGTCGCTGGACTGATCGGGGCCAAAGGTCATCCGCCCACTGGATTACAAGGAATGGCTCCAAACGTCAAAATCATCGCCTACAGGGTATTCGGCAAGAATGCAGAAGGTGCTTCCAACTACGCAATCCTGAAGGCCATGATGCTGGCTGCGGAAGATGGATGCGACATCATCAACCTGAGCCTGGGCGGTGGTCCATTTGATGAAATCGTTGCCGAAGCCATTGAGGACGCACGCAACAATGGTATGCTGGTTGTGGTGGCGGCTGGGAATCAAAAACGTAATGATGTGACCTATCCGGCTGCATATTCTGGTGCAACCGCTGTTTCAGCCATGGGCAAAGAAGGAACGTATCCAGTTGGCTCAATTTCTGATTCCAATGTTTTGAGACCACCTGTATCTGTCCAGAATCCATCTGAATTTATTGCGGACTTTTCGAACATAGGGCCGGAAATTGCCGTAACCGGCCTTGGTGTCGGCGTTTTGTCAACATTGCCGCACAATCATTACGGTCCCATGAGCGGTACCTCCATGGCTGCCCCGCAAGTGGCTGGGGCGGTGGCATCTCTGTTGTCCCAGAATGCAAAGATTTTCAAGATGCCGCGAGATCGGAAGCGTTCGAATGCTATCGAAAAATTGTTGCAGACAAATTGCGTTTCGAGAGGCTTTGGGTTAAACTTTGAAGGATATGGATTGCCAAACCCTCAAACCGTCTGACGTGACCTGAATAGATCATGGCCCGTTTTATTCTTCATGCGCGTCAAGGCAAGGCGTCATCAGACGAACAAGCTTTGATACGTCAAACCAAACATCTGGAAATTATTGATGAAGTCTCTGAAAAGATCTTTCTTGTGGAGGCTCCAGGTGCTGTCGCGCATGAACTGGCCACTGTATTGGAAGGGTGGACCATTGCACAAGAAATGATCCACACTTCCCCAAAACTCAAACCGGTCGAACTCCTCTGATACCGGAAATCTGCATCGCGAGGCACCTCCGTCACCGTCATGAACACTGCCCGCAATGTCAGAACAAAAATCCCAAGACAAAAAAATGAATGAACACTTATGGCAGGAGGCGTCAATGGCATGAACCGTTTTGTCAAAGATGCCTCTTGCCAGATAAGCCAATCCCATTGGATTCAATAAAGATCCATGATGCCGTCGTCACCCTGCCTGATACTCCCCATGCAAGTCCGTCAGTACCTCGTATCCGCTTGGAGTGACCAGAATGGTGTGTTCGAACTGGGCAGAGAGTGAGTGATCCTTGGTGACGACAGTCCATTTGTCCGGCAGCAGGCGGATGTCAGCCTTGCCCAGATTGATCATCGGCTCAATGGTGAAAATCATGCCGGGTTTGAAAGCCGCTCCGCTGCCTGCCACGCCATAATGCAGCACAGCGGGTTCCTCATGAAATTCCCGTCCAATGCCGTGACCGCAATATTCCCGTACCACAGAACAATTATTTTGGTGAGCCATGGCTTCAATGGCGGCTCCAATGTCGCCAAAATGACCATTGGGACGTACTGCCCGAATACCAACATCCAGGCATTTTTTAGCCACTTGCGTGATCTTCATGCCTTTTGGAGAAGGCTGACCGACGTGGAACGTCTTGTTGGTGTCTCCGTGAAAACCATTCAAATGGGCTGTGACGTCAATATTGAGAATGTCCCCACCACGCAACACCCTTGGACCTGGAATGCCGTGACACACCTGTTGGTTGATCGAGGTGCAAATGGATTTGGGAAATCCACGATAATTCAAAGGCGAAGGATAGGCGTGATGATCAAGGAGATAATCATGACACAAATCGTTCAGTCTTTGTGTGGTCACTCCAGGTTGGACATAAGATTCAATCATCTGCAACGTGAGGGCGGCCAGACGACAGGCAGCTCGCATCATGACTATCTCTTCGGACGTTTTGATCTTGATGACGGGCATGCTTGAAGGCTCTGTTGAAAAAGAGGAACATTCAGGAGTCGTTATACAGTCACGTAAACTCCAGACAACTCAATGGTTTTATTATTGTGGCATTTCGGCTGGAGGTGCCGCCAATTTGGCCTGAACATCAATCATCTGTCCATTGCGATTAATCGTCACCTCAACCAGATCACCAGGAAGAAAACCGCGCAGAATCCGCGACATCGCCCTGGGCGAAGAGACGGATTGTCCATTGAGCGAAACAATCATGTCTCCAATTTGCATCCCGGCCCGTTCTCCAGGACCATTCGGGGCAATCCGGGTCACAGCCACGCCTCCCGTGGGGGTCAATTCAGGAGCTATGCCCAGCCAAGCCTTGGGAGCGGGTTCAGGCGGTTCAGGTGGGGTGGCGTAACCGTCATTTTGCGGCATGCCCTGCATGGAATGGTTGGGCATGCGGGAGGGCAAGCTGTCTGGCTGACCCGCTTCCATGGGGGCAGACATGGCATTGCCCTGCCACGGCTGCTCGGATCGGTGCCAGACCTTTCCCTTGGGCATTTCGGCAGTGCCCATGGGTCTGCCATCCGGGAACACGGAGGGATGGTTTTGGCTGTCATCAGGTGTGATCTTGAACTCACGCTCCTCACCTTTTCGGATCAGGTTCAGGACGATCTCCTTGCCTGGAGTGGCAGTGGCCACACTATTCAAAAAATGGTCCATGGAAGTGATCACCTTCCCATCGATTTTCAGCAGAATGTCCTTTTTTTGCAGCCCGGCTTTGTCAGCCGGTCCATCTTTCAGGATCTCGCCGATTTGCACCCCCTCAGGGGGTTGTACGGTAATGCCCAGCCATCCCCCGGCCTCAACCGGAACGGCGTTGGAGGCCAATAGGGCCGTCAAAATTGAAAAAATCGGTTTATTGAAACTTTTCATGGTCAAATCTCCCCCGTAACAGTCCATTGAATCCTGTTGGCCCTGTGCAGAAGAACGAAAGAAAGTGGATTTTTTCATCTCATCCCTCCTGCGTTGACTTCATGGGCAAGTCAGGAGTATAAATTGTAACCAATCGGGAAAGCATGTGGCAAGAGAGTACCGGAGCAATTCAAAGGTGGATCGATGACGAATGTAAACAGGCGGGCTGTGCTGGTGCTGGAGGACGGCACCCGTTTTGACGGGAATTCGTTCGGGGCTTCTGCTGAACAGGTGGGAGAGGTCTGTTTCAACAGTTCCATGACCGGCTATCAGGAGATCATCACCGATCCATCCTACGCTGGTCAGATTGTGACCATGACCTGTCCACAAATCGGCAATGTCGGTGTCAATCCCCAAGACATGGAATCGGACCAACCCCGTATTCGCGGATTCGTGGTCAAAGAGAATTCCAGAATCGTCTCCAATTGGCGCGCCATGGATACCTTGGGGGGATTTTTGCTCCGACATGGTGTGCCGGCCATCGAGGGGATCGATACCCGTCAGTTGGTGAATCATTTGCGAGAACAAGGGGCGTTGCGTGGCACGATTTCCACCCTGGATTTCAATACCGACTCTCTGGTGGCCAAGGCGCGGGCTTGGCCGGGTTTGACCGGCATGAATCTAACCCCGGAAGTGACCTGTCAGGTCTCTTATACCTGGACGCAAGGTCTGATTCCCTGGAAACAGCATGTCTGGGGAATGCCCCATCCACCCGACACCAACAACGGGCATCCAGGAAAAAGGGTGGCAGTATTGGATTTTGGCATCAAACGCAACATCCTGCGCAGTCTGGTGACCGCTGGATGCCAATTGTCCGTCCTGCCTGCTCATGCCACCCTGGAAGAAATCATGAGCCTGCGACCCGATGGGGTTTTTCTCTCCAATGGACCCGGTGACCCGGAAGCAGTACAACAGGCCATTCATACGATTGGTCAATTATTGAAAATCAACATGCCGATATTTGGCATCTGTCTGGGCCATCAGATGCTCTGTTTGGCCCTGGGGGCCAAAACCAGAAAATTGAAATTCGGTCATCGCGGTGGCAATCATCCGGTGAAAAATCTTTTGACCGGGCAGGTGGAAGTGACCTCACAGAACCACGGCTTTGTCGTGGAGCAGGTGGGCTTGCCATCCGACCTGGAAGTGACTCATATATCGCTGTTCGACGGGACTGTGGAAGGAGTGCGCATGCGGAACGCTCCGGTCTTTTCCGTGCAACACCATCCCGAAGCGAGTCCTGGCCCCCATGATGCCCATTATTTGTTCCGCCAGTTCGTGGAATGGATGACGGTCGTCTGAACAGATAATGGCCAACAGCGTGCAGGTTGAGCAAAAAGGCAAAACGCAATGGCATCATCTTCTTGCCAGGATGTTGGAAGAGTCGTTGACACGGCTCAATATTTCTGTTCAGACCGATGTGGCCGTGGTCAGCCAACCACCAGAGGCGGATATCATCCTGTTGCGTCGTGAAGGAAAAGCATGGACAGATGAGCAGAAAGCCTGGTTGGCCGATGGTTTGCGTGATACCTCAGCCAGAGAATTATTGATTGAATTCAAATTTACCGAAAGCTTGTCTGAATATGCAATTGAACAAACAATCAGTTATAGTTATTTCTATCGAACCAAGCACAACCTGAACCATGACGAATTGCAGAGTTTTTTGCTCATTGCAAAAACACCCAATACCGATATTCTGGAACGGTTTGGTTATGAGAAAACAGCATTATCAGGTGTTTATGTATCCAGGTATCCATTGATTCATTCGGTCCAGATTGTTTTGTTGAATCAACTGACTGATGAACCTCACAACGCTGTTGTCAAATGTTTTGCCAGTAAGGAACAAGAATGGCGGAAGGGGTTTGCCACTCTGAATCATCATCCCTGGCCTGGCAAATCAAAAGAGTTTGATTGGATAACCATCGGCCTTGGGAGAATACGCATGAATAAAGCCGTCGAGGATATGGATATTGGGTGGACACCGGAGAACCTGATGGATTTCGGAAAAGAGTTGTTTGAATCGGTCATGAATCACATTTCTAGTGAAGAATTGTTGAAATTTCCAATAGCAGTGGAAATTTGGCAGCAAGGCGAGCAAAAAGGCGTGCAAAAAGGCATGCAAAAAGGTATGCAAAAAGGTATGCAAAAAGGTATGCAAAAAGGCGAACAAAAAGGGATCATGGTCATTCTGCTGGATCTACTTGAGCAACGATTTCATCAAGTTCCTGACTGGGTGGTCAGCAAGGTGCAAACGGCTGACACGGCACTTTTGCGAGCATGGTCGAAACGTATCATTCATGCCAATTCAATAGAAGATATTTTTGTTTGACTGGCAAAGTTAAATAATGTGTTTATATATCCAGGTATCCATTGATTTTAATTATTGTACCTGGGAGAATACGCATGAATAAAGCCGTCGAGGATATAGGAGATTGAGTTGACACCAAAGAATCGGATGGATTTCGAAAAAGAGTTGTTTGAATCGGCCATGAATCACCTCTCTATTGAAGAATTGTTGAAATTTCCAAAAGTAATGGAAATTTGGCAGCAAGCTGAACAAAAAGGCGTACAAAAAGGGACCATGATCATACTTCTGGATCTACTTGAGCAGCGATTTCAACAAGTTCCTGAATGGGTGGTCAGCAAGGTGCAAACGGCTGACACGGAACTTTTGCGAGCATGGTTGAAACGTATCATTCATGCCAATTCAATAGAAGATGTTTTTGTTTGACAGATAACATGTCGTTGTAAAATGTTTTGCCATTCAGGCACCATAAATGGTGGAAGTTGGTTTTATTGATGAATAATAATAAATTTATTTAATTGTCAGACTCAATACTGCATGAACTTTGGAAAAAAAAATGCCAAAACGTACCGACATTCATAAAATTCTCATCATCGGTGCCGGTCCCATTGTGATCGGTCAGGCCTGCGAGTTTGACTACTCAGGGGTGCAGGCCTGCAAGGCACTCAAGGAAGAGGGATACGAGGTCATCCTGGTCAATTCCAATCCGGCCACCATCATGACCGACCCGGAAATGGCGGATCGTACCTATGTGGAACCTTTGACCAAAGAAACATTGGCCTGCATCATCCGTCAGGAACGCCCGGATGCCCTGTTGCCCACCATGGGGGGACAAACCGCCTTGAATCTGGCCATGGCCTTGGCCAATATCGGCATTCTGGATGAGTACCAGGTGGAATTGATCGGTGCCTCCCGTCAAGCCATCACCAAAGCAGAAGACCGGATGCAATTCAAGGCCGCCATGAACCGCATTGGTCTGGGATTGCCCAAATCCGGTTTTGCCCACTCCCTGGAAGAGGCCCTCGCGGTCCTCGAAGATGTCGGTTTCCCGGCCATTCTGCGTCCCAGTTTCACCCTGGGCGGCAGCGGCAGCGGCATTGCCTATAATCGGGAAGAATATGTCGAACTCATCCTGTTGGGATTGGCCGCTTCCCCAACCCACGAAGTCCTGGTGGAAGAGTCCCTGCTGGGATGGAAGGAATTCGAAATGGAAGTGGTGCGGGATCGCGCTGACAACGCGATTATCATCTGCTCGATCGAAAATCTCGATCCAATGGGCATCCATACCGGCGACTCCATTACGGTCGCTCCAGCTCAGACCCTGACCGACAAGGAATTGCAGGAATTACGGGATGCCTCCATCGCAGTCTTGCGGGAAATCGGCGTGGATACAGGCGGATCCAATGTCCAGTTCGCCATTCAACCCCAGACCGGACGGATGATCATCATCGAAATGAATCCACGGGTGTCCCGTTCGTCCGCTCTGGCTTCCAAGGCTACAGGTTTTCCCATCGCCAAGGTGGCAGCCAAGTTGGCTGTGGGCTATTTGCTGCCAGAAATCATGAATGACATCACCGGGGTCACTCCAGCCTCGTTTGAACCCTCCATTGACTATGTGGTCACCAAAATCCCACGCTTCACCTTTGAAAAATTTCCCCAGGCCGAGGCCGTGTTGTCCACCCAGATGAAGTCGGTGGGCGAAGCCATGGCCATCGGGCGTACCTTCAAGGAGTCCATCCAAAAGGCCTTGCGCTCCATGGAGACCGGTTATGTCGGGTTTTCTCCCATCCTTACATCCTCAGATACAGATCCTTCCGCACTCAAAAGGATGTTAAGCCGTCCAGGACCGGATCGCATTCTGCTGGTTGCCGACGCCTTGCGACAGGGCAAAACCGTATCTTGGCTCCACGAGGTCACTGCCATTGATCCTTGGTTTCTGGATCAGATCCTCCAGATCGTGGAAGCAGAACAGAGTCTGGCAGGGGTCTCTTTGGATCACCTCACCCCGGAACGATTGCGTACCCTCAAAGCCATGGGATTTTCCGACCAGCGGTTGGCCCAGCTTTTGTCCTGTCAGGCCGACGGAATACGCGCCGCGCGTCACCGTTCCGGGGTGATCCCGGTGTTCAAGCGGGTGGATACCTGTGCCGCTGAGTTTGCCTCCCAGACCGCTTATCTCTATTCCACCTACGAATCCCAATGCGAAGCCCGTCCTTCCCCACGCAAAAAAATCATGATCCTGGGGGGTGGTCCCAACAGGATCGGGCAGGGGATTGAGTTTGATTATTGTTGTGTGCATGCCGCGTTCGCCCTGAAAGAGGCCGGGTTTGAGACCATCATGGTCAATTGCAATCCCGAAACCGTCTCCACCGATTACGACACCTCGGATCGACTCTACTTCGAACCTTTGACCTTCGAGGATGTCATGGCCATTGTGGAGTGTGAAAAACCGGATGGCATCATCGTCCAGTTCGGTGGCCAGACCCCCTTGAAACTCGCCAAGGCACTCGAAGCCGCCGGGGCCAGGATCATCGGCACTTCCCCGGATGCCATTGATATCGCCGAGGATCGGGAAAGATTTCAGGTTCTGGTGCAACAATTAAACTTGAAACAGCCTGAAAATGGTCTGGCCCGCTCACAGGATGAGGCCCGCACAGTCGCCCAACGGGTCGGGTATCCGGTGGTCGTGCGTCCCTCGTATGTCTTGGGTGGGCGCGCCATGGAGATTGTCCACGACGCCGTGGATCTGGATCGTTACATGCTTTCTGCGGTACGCGCATCGCCAGATCACCCGGTGTTGATCGACCATTTCCTGAATGACGCCATTGAAATCGATGTGGATTGCTTGGCTGATGGTCAACAGGCCATCGTGGGTGGAATCATGGAACATATCGAAGAGGCTGGAGTCCATTCCGGTGATTCAGCCTGTTCCTTGCCGCCCTATTCCGTGGATGCCAGCCTGCTCAAAGAAATTGAACGGCAAACCCTGTTGTTGGCGCAAGCACTTCATGTCGTGGGTTTGATGAACATTCAATTTGCCATCAAGAGCGGCGAAATTTATCTGCTGGAAGTCAATCCACGCGCATCGCGTACTGTGCCATTTGTATCCAAGGCCACTGGAGTGGCCTTGGCCAAGGCTGCGGCACGGATCATGGCGGGTGCGACCCTGCAAGAGCTTGAATTGACCAGCATGCCGAACCTTACGCATGTGGCAGTCAAGGAAGTGGTGTTTCCTTTCCAGAAATTCCCTGGAGTGGATACCGTGTTGGGACCGGAAATGAAATCAACCGGGGAAGTGATGGGGCTGGCCGATGAGTTCGGTTTGGCGTTTGCCAAAGCTCAAGAGAGTGCCGGTACGTTTCTGCCACGTGCCAAGGGGGAGGGGGCGGAAGGTATGGTATTCATTTCTGTCAAGGACGCTGACAAACACGCCATCACAGCGACTGCCCGGACCCTGTTGGAAATGGGCTTTCGTTTGTGCGCAACCCGTGGCACCGCGCATCACCTGATGCAGGAGGGGTTGGTGGTCAAAACCGTCAACAAGGTCTTGGAAGGACGCCCTGACATTGTGGATACCATGAAAAATGACGAGGTGGCCCTGGTTTTCAATACCACTCAGGGCAAACAGGCCTTGGCAGACTCGTTTTCATTGCGTCGAACGGCTTTGATGACCGGCATTCCGTATTTCACCACGGTGGCTGGCATGCGAGCGGCGGTGGAGGCCATGGCAGCGATCAAAGATACCGATCTTCAATGCAAGGCATTGCAGGATTATCACAAGCAATAAAAATCAATCGTAGACGAATGGGGGTATCATGTTAGGAAAAGTCCCGATGACCCTGCAAGGGGCAGAAAAATTGCGAACAGAACTCAAGCGTCGCAAGAGTGAGGATCGCCATCGGATCGTGGAGGCCATTTCCATTGCCAGAGATCATGGCGATTTGTCGGAAAATGCCGAATATCACGCTGCAAAGGAACAACAATCCTTCAATGAAGGACGGATTCAGGAAATCGAAACCATGTTGGCCAGTGCCGAGATCATCGATACCAGTCGCATTCGTTCCAGCAAGGTGGTGTTCGGTGCCCAGGTCAAGGTGGTGGACGAAAAAAACGATGTGGAAAGCATCTACCGGATTGTGGGCGAGGACGAGGCGGATTTGGAACATGGCATGATTTCCATCAGCAGTCCCATGGCCAGGAGCCTGATCGGCAAAGAGGTGGGGGATACCATTGAAGTCCGCGCACCAGGAGGCGTTCACCGATTTGAAATCTTGTCCATACAGTATTGAACACTCCTCAAGGATGTTTTTTCTTTGTTTGACAGATTCATTCTGGCCTGCCATGCCGTGAATCGCTTTCCGCATGGGAATCAAGGGAATCGGACATGACAAAACGTCGTCCTTCCAGTGGCCGGTGGTTGATGGAACACCACACGGATCCTTACGTGTTGGCAGCCCGGCGGGATGGGTATCGGTCACGGGCGGCGTATAAATTGTTGGAACTCAACGACTCGGTCAAGGCGCGCAACATGGGCAAGGGGCTGATTCGCGCCCATGATTGGGTGGTGGATCTGGGGGCTGCTCCTGGTGGTTGGACCCAGGTGGCGTTGCAACTGGTGGGCAGGCAAGGCCGGGTGGTGGGGGTGGATCTTTTGCCCATGGATCCGATTCCAGGTGCCAGGATCCTCTGCGGGGATTTTTTACAGCCTGCCGTGGTGGAGCAGGTGCGGGAGTTTCTGGGTGCCCAAGGCATGGCCGATGTCGTGTTGTCAGATATGGCCCCCAACATGACCGGCGTGAAAGTCGCGGATCAGGGGCAAGGGGAAGTCCTGGCCGAGTCGGCATTCGAGTTTGTGGAAACCATGCTGCGTCCTGGCGGGCGTTTGGTGGTCAAACTGTTTCAGGGGCCGGATTTTCATGCGTTGGTTAGACGGGCGCGGGTGATGTTCGACGGGGTGAAGGTGGAAAAACCCCCAGCCAGTCGTGGACGCAGCGCAGAACACTATCTGGTCGGAATCGGATTTCGTGCCGCTGCAACGGCATCTCAAGAATGATGCATTAAGAGGAAAATCATGCGAATCATCAAACAGGCAGTGACTTTTGACGATGTGCTGTTGGTTCCGGCCTATTCCGAGGTTTTGCCCAATGCTGTGGATACCTCCACCCGTTTGACCCGAAAGATACGGCTTAACATCCCCTTGATTTCCGCTGCCATGGATACTGTCACAGAAGCCAGAGCCGCCATTGTCATGGCTCAGGAAGGAGGCATGGGGATCATCCACAAAAACATGTCGATCAAAGAACAGGCTGCGGAAGTTCGGACTGTCAAGCGATTTGTATCTGGTCTGGTGTTGGATCCTTGGACCGTGACCCCCAACGCCACTTTGCAGATGGCCATTGATCTCATGCAGAAATGTCACATATCCGGCATTCCCGTCACCGAGGAAAACGGAACTTTGCACGGTATTCTGACCAATCGTGACGTGCGATTTGCCAAAGATCTCTCCCAGCCGGTCGCAGAATTGATGACCCCCAGGGAAAAACTGGTGACAGTCAGGCAGGGCGTGGATATGAGCGAGGCCAAACGGTTATTGCATCATCATCGCATTGAAAAATTGCTGGTGGTGGATCAGGATTTTCGCTGCGTGGGACTTATTACAGTCAAGGATATCGAAAAGTCACAGACCAATCCAAATGCCTGCAAGGATGAAACGGGTCGTTTGCGGGTCGGGGCTGCGGTGAGTCCGGGCCGGGATGGACGCAAACGGGTGGAGGCCTTGATCGAGGCGGATGTCGATGTGATTGTGGTGGATACGGCTCATGGTCATTCCAAGGGGGTTATGGAGATGGTGGCTTGGATCAAGGAGCAGTATCCCAACAGTCAGGTGATTGCGGGCAATGTGGCCACGGCAGAGGCGACGCGCGCGCTTGTCGAGGCTGGAGCTGATGCGATCAAGGTGGGTATTGGACCGGGTTCCATCTGTACCACTCGGATTGTGGCTGGAGTGGGCATGCCCCAGATCACGGCCATCTCGGATTGTGCGAGTGAGGCGGACAAAACAGATACGCCGATCATCGCGGATGGTGGGATCAAGTTTTCGGGTGAGATTGCCAAGGCCATCGCTGCTGGTGCTTCCTGTGTCATGATGGGTTCCATGTTTGCCGGGGCCGATGAGTCTCCTGGAGAGGTGTTTTTGTATCAGGGTCGTTCTTACAAGACTTATCGGGGCATGGGTTCCCTGGAGGCCATGGCCAAAGGGTCCAAGGATCGGTATTTTCAGACAGGTGTGGAGACCCGCAAACTGGTGCCTGAGGGGATCGAGGGACGAGTCCCCTATAAAGGACCGATGTCATTGTTGATTCATCAGATGGTGGGTGGATTGCGGGCTGCCATGGGATATGTCGGATGCCCGGACATGGCTTCTTTGCGTACCAAACCGGTGTTTGTGCAGATCACCAGTGCCGGTTTGAAGGAATCCCATGTCCATGATGTCACCATCACCAAGGAAGCTCCCAACTACCAGTCTGGATTACTGTCATGATCGATGCCCTGCATGCTCAAAAGATTTTGATTCTGGATTACGGTTCCCAGTATACCCAATTGATCGCACGCCGGGTGCGGGAGGCTGGAACCTATTGTGAGATTCATCCCTGGTCTATGGCTGGGGAGGACATGCGCGCTTTTGCTCCAAAAGGGATTGTTTTGTCTGGGGGACACCATTCGGTTTATGACCCGGACGCGCCAAGCATGAACAAAGCCGTATTGGATTGTGGTGTTCCCATTCTGGGTATTTGTTATGGCATGCATGTGCTGGCCCGGCATTTTGGTGGTGAGGTGGCCTCGTCAGTGCTACGTGAGTATGGTCAGGCCCGTATCCATCAATTGGAGCAAGGAAGCGGATTTCCAGGAGGATTCCAGGCCGATGGGGCAGGTATGGTTTGGATGAGTCATGGGGATCACGTCACCCGCATTCCAGAAGGATTTGTCGGTACGGCCAGGAGTGACAATGACATTCTGGCTGCCATGGTGCATCAGGAGCGGGCCATTCTTGGAGTGCAGTTTCACCCGGAAGTGAACCACACGGTCGATGGAGAGCGATTCATTCAAGGATTTGTCCGCGAAGTGTGCGGGTGTTCGGGACTTTGGACGCCTGGGAATTTCATTGAGCATCAAATCAATACCGCCCGGCAGCAGGTGGGCGGGGATCAGGTGATTTTGGGCCTTTCGGGGGGTGTGGATTCGGCAGTGACGGCGGTTTTGTTGCATCGGGCGTTGGGGGAGCAACTGACGTGCGTGTTTGTGGATCATGGCCTGTTGCGTTTGAATGAAGGGGAAGAGGTCATGGCGACCTTTGCCCAACACTTGGGGGTGAAAGTGATTCGTGTCGATGCCCAGACGCGGTTTCTTTCCAGGTTGACGGGGGTGACGGATCCAGAACAAAAGAGAAAAATCATTGGGCATACGTTCATCGAAGTCTTCGAGGAGGAGGCCAAGCGGATCGTGGGAGCCAAATGGTTGGCACAGGGGACGATTTATCCTGATGTCATCGAATCCGCAGGCAACAAATCAAAAACAGCGGCCAATATCAAATCACATCACAATGTAGGTGGTTTGCCGGAACGGATGGGTTTGCGACTCCTGGAGCCGCTCAGGGAGTTGTTCAAGGACGAGGTGCGGCAGGTCGGTTTGGAATTGGGCTTGCCTGGACGCATGATTTTCCGTCATCCCTTTCCTGGTCCTGGTTTGGGCGTGCGGATTTTGGGTGAGGTCAAGAAGGAATACGCAGACCTCTTGCGTCGGGCAGATGCGATTTATCTGGAAGAACTCTATGCAACCGGTCATTACGACAAAATCGCCCAGGCGTTTGCGGTGTTTCTCCCGGTCAAGAGTGTGGGGGTGATGGGGGATGGTCGCAGTTATGATTATGTCGTGGCCTTGCGGGCTGTGGAGACTAAAGATTATATGACTGCCTCCTGGTATCCCATGCCTCATGAAATTCTTTCCAGGATTGCCAACCGGATTATCAATGAGGTCAAGGGGATCAACCGTGTGGTCTATGACATCACCTCCAAACCACCAGGGACGATTGAGTGGGAGTAGGGGGATGATTTTCGGTTATTAATGAAAAATCAAGACCTTGGGGGGCGGTGAACCGCCCCCCAATACCCCCCACCCTTTTTTTTTATATTTTTTATTTTTTATTTTTTATTTAAAAAAATATTAAAAAAAAAGAGGGGGGGTCTGGGGGATTCATCCCCCAGGGTTTTGCTTTTAATTTTTTGCCGAAGGAGATCAGGTTCCAATCCGATCAAGAAAGGTCGGCGAATGGGTGAGTCCATGACACACAAAAAAATAAGCATAATGTATTGAACTCTATAAAAAACTTTAACTCAAACACCAATCATCCTGCTGTACCCGTATAGAAATAATAACGATTGTCTGAAGGGGGAGAGATCAAATGAAAGGAACCAAGCCCATTTTGTTGGTGGAAGATGACCGGGTGGATGCCATGACTGTGCAAAGGGCTTTGCGCAAGATTCACGTCAGCAACAACCTGATCACGGTTGGCAATGGGGAGGAGGGGTTGGCATGGTTGCGTAATCCAGAGAACGAGCGGCCCTGTATCATTCTTTTGGATTTGAACATGCCGCGCATGAATGGGATTGAGTTTCTGGAGTCAATCAAGGCAGATGCCATTTTGAAAAAAATTCCTGTTGTAGTTCTTACCACTTCCAAAGACGAAATGGATCGAGTCAAGAGTTTTCATAATGGAGCGGCAGGATATATGGTCAAACCTGTGGATTATGTACAGTTTGTGGATGTCATCCAAACCATCAACCTGTATTGGACATTGAGCGAGCTGCCAGGATAATCCATGGATCTGCCACTTCTGGAACGGTTTCGGCATCTCATTGCCAATTATACTGGACTGGTCATCCCGGAACGTGATGATCCGATCTTGCGGACCAAACTGGGTTTACGTACCAATACCTTGCGTTTTCCAACCATGGAAACCTATCTAAACTTTATGGAAAGTGGAGCCGAGGCCAGTCGTTCTGAATGGCAAGAGTTGATCCGGGATCTGACCACGGTTGAGAGCTATTTTTTTCGTGATTCAGGACAGATCAAACTGTTGCAAGAGATCATTCTGCCGGAACTGATTTCACGCCATCAAACCGATCATACCTTGCGCATCTGGAGTGCCGGGTGCGCCTCTGGGGAAGAGCCGTATTCCCTGGCCATTCTGGTGCGGCAATTACTCCCTTCCAAGATGAATTGGCGAATTTTTATTTTGGGCACTGACATCAACGACGTACCTCTGAGGCGGGCGCAACGGGGGAGTTATGGACAATGGGCTTTTCGGGGCGTGGATCCAGAGCTGTTGAGTCTCCATTTTACCAAAAAGGGGGATGAATGGGAACTGGATCCATCCATTCGCGACATGGTGGTTTTTCGTCAACTCAATCTGCATGGAGATGAATTCCCGCAGTTTGATTTGTATAATATGGATTTAATTTTATGTCGAAATGTTTTTATATATTTTGACCGGAACACCATTGCCAGGGTAGTGAAAAAAATGGCTCGGACCCTTTGTTCCGGAGGATATCTGTTGACCGGGCATGGGGAGATTCCCCATCCCATGACAGACATTATCGGTCTTGGACCAGACCGGCTGGTTGCCAGAACATTTCCAGACTCTTTGATTTTTCATCGTCCTTTGGAAGAGACGCAGGTACAAAAGTCAGTACAGCCCAAAGTCTTGACAGAGTTCAAAAAGTCTACACTGGATGTGACAGGAGTTGGAACAGCGCGCAAATCACCGATACCAACACCTTTGCCCAAGGCAAAGCCTCCGGTGCAGGCTCCTTCCATGGCGGACACGCTGAAACAGGCTCAACTTTTGTTTGAGCAGAGGGGATATGAGCAGGCCAAGCGGGTGATTCATCAGTTGACAGCAGCAGAAAAAGAGAGTTGTGATGCACAAATATTATTGGCCAGGATTCATGCCAACCTGGGGGAAAATCAAGCAGCGCAACACTGTTGTCATGCGGCCTTGCGGATCAATCCGGTTGCGGTGATCCCTCATTTTTTACTGGCGCAGATATTACAGGAGTTGGGAGACAAGGATCAGGCCATTGAGTTATTGAAAAAAGTGATTTATCTGGATCGGGGACACATACCAGCCTATTTGGAATTGGCAGCCTTGTATAAACGCGACGGAGACAGAGCGCGAGCCAGGAAAATGCGTGAATCTGCCATGGATGCCCTGCGGACACTCTCCCCGGAAATGCGGGTGGATGGGTATGAGGAGTGGACGCCTGAAGAGTTGGGGCGTCATGTCGAAATTTTGTTGGAAGAGTAATGGATGATACTCCATGCGTCCCGCTCCGACAAAAAAAATCAAAAAAAAGGGTGGAGGGGTCTGGGGAGGCGGTTCACCGCCTCCCCAGGAAGTTTTTTTTTGAGTAGGGGTCTGAACGATGACGGTTGCCGTGTAGTGATAAAAAAAATTAAATTTTGTTCTCGTTGATTAAAAAGATACGGCCTATTCGGTTGGGCTGGTATTTTGTTCATGAGAAGAGAAAGTTTGGCCAGCGGATTTGAAACGGGATTCAAGCATGTCGGCTTGTTTGTTGTTTTCAATCGTATCAAATCGTCGTTGCAACGCTTTATCACGAAACTCCATTTGTTGTTTATAGCGAACCTGTTTTTTTTCCAATTCGATTGCAACCATTTTTTGTTGTGACATGCTGGATATTTGAAACAACACGATCAACAAAACAAGAATTCCAACAACGATTGAAATAATTTTACCTTGATTGTGTCCTGAAGCCTGAACGTCACTGCGATTTTTGGCGGGCGGTTCGGAACGCTCTGTTTTGTCTTCGTTGGAGAAATCTTCCATCAGGTGTGTTCCCTATGGGAGTTTGGTGCCAAGGAGTCTTGCAATTCAAGATATAGGGAGCCAATGGGTAAGGCAAGCATTTTTACATATGCTGGCGAAATAGGGGATTTAAAAAGAGAATGCAAGGATTCTATATTTCAATAATAGAATTATTGAATATCAGAATGTAAATTAATGAAATCAAGATTATTAATTATCGAAACTCAAGAAGAGTCTGACGGAGCCAAATCAGGACATGAAAACGGACAAAATCAAGCAAAACCTGCTCATGAAATTTATTTTTTTGAATGTTGTGATGTTGGTTTGTGGCGTCATTGGCATTTCCTGGCACCAAACATCTGAAAATAATCATAAAAATCTTGAAATGATCAATAATATTCAACAAACATTTCAAGAGATTCAAAAAGAGGAATCTGCAATTATGCAGGTTGCCATAACAGCCATCAAACGCAATGAATCCATCCAGGCCGCTTTTGCCCAAAAAGATAGAAGTCTATTATATGCACGCGCCAAAGATCTTTTTTCTGAGTTGAGACAAAACTTTAATCTAACACATTTCTATTTTCACCAGCCTGACCGGGTCAATTGGCTACGCATCCATCAGCCTGACCGATTTGGTGATTTGATCCAACGCCAATCCCTCATGATGGCCCAGGAGTCTGGTCGCGTTTCATCTGGATTGGAGCTGGGGCCTTTGGGGACATTGGTCTTGCGGACTGTCAGTCCCTGGTACGATGATCAAAACAATTTGATCGGTTTCATTGAACTGGGCAAAGAAATCGAAGAGATGATTCTATCCATGCAGCATCTTTTCCATGTCCATATCTATATGTTTGTATTGAAGAAAAATCTTGAGCAAGCAGGATGGCGCACCGGACAGAAGATGCTTGAACGCAATGTGGACTGGGATACGTTTGCCAATCACGTCCTGATCAATCAAACAGTCAAGGTTCCCTTGTCATTTCTGCATGCTCTCGAAGCGTATTTTGTGGAAGGCAAACCCTCCCACCACACCCTGCCACTGGGTGAAGAGCATTTCAATGTGGATCGCTTGCCTATCTACGACACCCTTGGCCAGGAAATGGCCTTTATCATTGTCTTGCAGAATACCACAGCTGAAGTGCAAAAATCATATTGGATCATTGTCGGAGGGTTGGTGGTGGCCTTTCTGGGGGGATCCGGGTTGGTTTGGTTGTTTTGGGGACTCCTGGAGCGGGTGGAAAGCCATTTGCAAAAAGCCGAGCAACGTGAACGTTTGATCAAAAATGGCGCGCTGGATGCCATAATCACCATCAATAACCAAGGCCGTGTGGTGGCACTCAACCCAGCAGCAGAAAACATGTTCGGTTATCCAGCCAAACGTCTGCTCGGCCAGGATATCGCTGAATACATCATACCATTGGAATTTCGTGCGGCTTATTATGAGTCTTTCAGGCGTCAGGGCATGAATCTGGCAGAATCCGCCAGTCGTCCTCCACGCAAAATGGAATTGCAAGGTTTGCGCGCAGACGGTCAAATCATTGACATGGATGTTGTTTTGATTACCTTGAATTTTGATGGTGAAATACATTATACAGCTTTTTTGCGGGATATCACCGAGCATAAACGCAGTGATGCGGCTCTGGCTCGTTCCGAGGCCCACTTTCGCACCCTGTTCGAATCTTCCAGTGACGCGGTGATGTTGCTGGATGAAAACAAATTTTTTGATTGTAATTCAGCCACTTTGACCATGTTCGGCTGTGCCAGTCAAGCCGAATTCTGTTGCTTGCACCCCGTCAACCTCTCTCCTGTCATGCAGCCAGAAGGTGTGGACTCGTTGACCTTGGCCAATCAGCACATTGCCACTGCCCTGACCAAAGGATGTCACCGTTTTGAATGGTTGCACAAGCGTGTCGATGGTCGCGAATTTCCCGCCGAAGTACTCCTGACTGCCGTGGTCCTGGAAGGCAAGACCGTTCTTCAGGCTGTAGTGCGGGACATTACCGAACGCAAGGAAGAAGAGGCACGTTTTCGTCAAGCCAAAGAGGAAGCCGAGTCCTCCAATCGCGCCAAATCAGAGTTTCTGGCGATCATGAGCCATGAAATCCGTACCCCCTTGAATGTGGTGCTGGGCATGTCGGAACTGTTGTTGGAAACCGAACTCAACCCGGTACAACGTGACTTTGCCAAAACCATGGATCAATCGGGCAGGGCATTGCTGGCGATTATTAACGATATCATGGATTTCTCCCGCATTGAAGCGGGACGTGTCGTCTTGAATGAAATTCCATTTTCCCCGCGCCTGCTGGTTGAGGAGAGCGTCGCAGTGATGCAGATATCCGCCAGGGATAAAAACGTGAGCCTGAAGGCCGATATCGCCGCAGAAATCCCGGAATGCATTCTGGGTGACGATGGTCGGTTGCGTCAGGTACTCCTCAACCTGGTGGGCAATGCGATCAAATTCACCCACCAGGGGGGGGTGCATGTGAGCCTGACCCTTGATACCAACATGCCGGAAACCTTGCTGTTCAAAGTACTTGATACCGGCATTGGCATTCTCCCGGAACAGATGGAACCGATATTTGAAAAATTCACCCAGGCTGATGCGGGAATTACCAGGAATTATGGCGGAACCGGTTTGGGGTTGGCCATTTCCAAACGCCTGATTGAACGGATGGGGGGACGCATCTGGGTGGAGAGTCGGATTGGTCAAGGAAGCTGCTTCTCTTTTACACTGCCTTTGCGGATCATGGAGCCTCCTGCCCCTCAGGTCATGCCTGTGGAATCGAACGCATCCACACATACCCATTCTCTGCGTATTCTGCTGGCTGAAGATGTCAAGTTCAATCAAAATTTATTCCAGGCCTATCTTATGGAAACCCCTCACCAGCTCTTCTTTGCCAATAATGGGCTGGAGGCAGTGACTTTCGTGCAAGAAAACAGTATTGATGTTATTGTCATGGATGTGCAAATGCCGGAATTGGATGGCTATTCCGCCACCCGTCGGATTCGTCAGTGGGAACAAACCATGAACCGGACACCCATGAAGATTATTGCCCTGACAGCTCATGCCATGGAGGGAGAACTGGAACGCAGTCAGGCTGCTGGATGTGATTATTATTTTTCCAAGCCCGTCAGGAAAAAGACTTTGCTGGAACTTTTGCAAACCATTGTCGATCAACTCCAACCATGAACCTTCATAGCTTTGAGTTCACATTCTGTGAGACTGTGATGACACGATTCTGGTGTATTCACGCAAATTGTGGTGATCTCTGGAGGAACTCACAGTCAAAAAATCGCGACCGGCCATACCAATGAGGACAAACGATGATCACTGCAAAGGAACTTGCCACACTACGACGCACCGCTGACTTGGGGGATGCGCAGGCTCAACAACAACTTGGAACTCTTTATCTGAAGGGGGAAGGTCTGCCCAAGGACGACAAAGAGGCCTTGAAATGGTTTCGTCTCTCTGCCGATCAAGGGAATGCCATGGCCCAACACAATCTTGGCATGATGTATTATCAAGGAAAAGGGGCACCCAAAAATGGTTCTCAGGCGGTCAAATGGTTTCAACAGGCAGCAGCACAGGGGTCGTCTCATGCCCAGTACAATCTGGGTGTGATCCTGGATGCAGGCAAGCTCGTGCCGAAAAACGACCAGGAGGCGATGAAATGGTTTCGTCTGGCAGCCGAGCAGGGGAATGCCAATGCCCAGTATCATCTGGGCACCATGCATCACAAAGGCAAAGGAGTGGCCCGTGACGACAAGGAAGCCCTCAAGTGGTTCACTCTGGCAGCCAAACAGGGATTGCCTCAAGCCCAGTGCGATTTGGGGTTGATGTACAATGCGGGTCATGGCGTGGCCAGAGATCCGCAAAAGGCCGTGAAATGGTTTCGTTTGGCCGCAGAACAAGGTGTGGCTGTGGCGCAATTCAATCTCTGCGTGATGTACAGCGAGGGCAAAGGGGTGCCCCAAGACGATCAACAAGCAGCCCATTGGTGCCGAATGGCCGCTGAACAGGGGAATGCCATGGCCCAACTCACTTTGGGTTCAATGCTCGCTCAGGGTAAGGGTGTACAGGAAAATCATGTTCAGGCTTACATGTGGTTTGAACTGGCTCTCTTGCAAGGCAATGCCATAGCCCATGAACGCCGTGACCACCTCGGTGAAATGATGAATCCCACGCAAATCGCCCAAGCCCAGTCCCAGGCGCGCAACTGGAAACCTGTGGCGCGAAAATAATGAAAGGCCGATTTTCAAATGCTTCAGGCTTGCATGAACTGTTTGCCAAGGATAAGGTTTAGTTTGGCTTTAGCATTGCATCAAGGCACGGTATCCATCCACCATACCCGCGCACTGACGTTTTTTTGGTGACGCCAAACAAAAAAATGAGGACCACCATGCCAGCCATTTCCTATCAAGAAGGTCTGTCCGCAAGAAGGATCGACCATGGTCTGCACGCCAAAGCACTGCTTGAAGCCAATGAGGACCGGATCCATGCCTTGAACAACACGCTCAAACTGCTGGAGCAGGAACGTCATGAATTATGCGTCAAATTGCAGGGATCCATGTCTCTTTCAGTCAATGAAATCAATTGGTTGTTTCGCCCGGCATCACCGTTGCGCAACATGTGTTGAGACCTATTTTTGCTGTTAAACAGGAGAACAGGGTGTGAAAAATATCGGCGAGTTGATGAAGCAGGCTCAGGCCATGCAAAACAAAATGGCCAAAATGCAAGAAGAACTGGCTGCGGTGGTCCTGACCGGTCAGTCTGGAGGCGGCATGGTGCAAGTGGTGGTCAACGGCAAGCAGGAGGTGTTGCAAGTCAAAATCGACCCCTCGGTCGTGGATCCAGAAGACATTGAAATGTTGGAAGATCTCGTGGCTGCTGCCATCAACGACGCCCATCGAAAAATCCAAGAGGCCACCCAGGCAAGCATGGCCAAACTCACCGGGGGACTCAATATACCTGGATTGAATTTGCCCTTTTGATCCGCAAGGGATTTTGCAGAGGAATTTTCCTTGACATCCGACATGCGGGAGAGTAAAATGAAACCTTTGCCGTCTTTGGAGCGTGCCGTGTTGTTGTTGGCTCGTTTACCCGGCATCGGTCCCAAAAGTGCGCGGCGCATGGTGTATCATCTTTTGCGACAAGGTAGTGGGGCAACCGGTGAGTTGATCACGGCCTTGACGCTCTTGCGGGATAATATCCGCCATTGCGACATCTGTTTCAATCTGGCCGAGGGTCACCGGTGTTGGATTTGTGACGATCCCCGGCGGGATGCGGCGCGAATTTGTGTCGTTGAAGAACCCTCCGATCTCATGGCCATGGAAAAGGCTGGCATTTTCAAAGGGCTGTATCACGTTCTGGGAGGGCGTCTGAATCCTCTGGACGGCGTTGGCCCCAATGAACTCCATTTGGCCGCCCTGGAGTCACGTCTGACCACTGGCACAGTCGTGGAACTCATTGTGGCTACCAATCCCACCTTGGAAGGCGAGGCTACAGCCCATTTTGTGGCACAACTGGCTGAACCCCTGGTTCCTCAGGTCACACGTTTGGCCTATGGCCTGCCCATGGGCGGGGAACTGGAATATCTGGATGATTCCACTCTGTATCAGGCCATGGCAGGTCGCAGAAATTTTCGTCAAGAATTTTGATTGCCGCTAGTCGCGCCTTGACAGTTTTTTGCAGTGCAATATAATCAGTTCTAGTTATGCGTCAGAGGTGTGAACAGACCAAGACAAAAAGCAGATCAACACGTTCGCACATACCTCTGTACATACCCAAATCGTGCCGACTCGTGCCGATTCCGGGAATTCCATTGGGCGCATATGGAACATCAACCATTGAAGGGCCTATTTGATGAACGTTCAAACAGCCAATAGTGATGGGTCTTTTCCCTATCCCGGCATTCCTGGAACCGGGGATGGCTCCGATGCGGTGGCCTATATCGAAACCAGAGCCACGGATGGAGCCGCTGCCTATCCGATCACTTCATCCACGATCATGGGCCAATTGTATCAAGTGGCCGTGGCCAATGGTATGAAAAATGTCTGGGGCACCCTGCTGACCTGGATGGAATTGGAATCGGAACACTCCTCGGCCTCGGCCTGCGAAGGATTCGCCTTGGCCGGTGGACGGGTGACCAATTTCACCTCCGGGCAGGGGTTGATTCTCATGAAGGAGGTCTTGTATACCATCGCCGGCAAACGTCTGCCCCAGGTACTCAATATTGGTGCCCGCGCCTTGACCTCCCAAGCCTTGAATGTCCATGCCGGACACGACGATGTCATGGGCGTGGCTGATTGCGGATGGGGTATACTCTTCGCACAC
>JAMOBH010000202.1:0-10478 GCA_039908085.1 Magnetococcus sp. YQC-5 | reverse complement strand
TTTTATTATTTTTTTTTATTATTAAAAAAAAAGAGGGGGTCTGGGGGATTCATCCCCCAGGGTTTTGCTTTTGACTTTTTTCCCGAAGGTCATCCTATTTTGACTTAAAGAGCAAGGGGGTAAACGTTCATGAACGGTGCATCAGATCTGCTTGAACGCATCACTGTCAACCCGAAGATTTTTGGTGGGAAACCCATTATTCGTGGTCATCGTTTAGCTGTTGAACATGTGCTTGGCATGCTTGTTAATGGAGATTCACCCGAAACCATCATTGATGGCTATCCTTGGCTGGAACCACAAGACATCCGGGCCTGTCTGGCCTATGCCCATAAAATAATTCAGCATGAGCGGATAGAACCTGTGATCCTGGAAACAACTGAATGAGGGTTTTGCTGGATACCTGTATCTGGGGCGGTGTATTGAAGGTACTCAAAGCAACTGGTATTGATGCGGAATGGATAGGAGAGTGGCCCAAAGATCCAGGAGATGAGGAGATTCTTGCATTGGCATATAAACAGGGACGTATTCTTGTTACTTTAGACAAAGATTTCGGTGAGCTTGCTGTTGTTCGTAAACAACCCCATGCTGGAATCGTCCGTCTGGTCAATATACCAAGTCGACAGCAGGGACAGTATTGTTTGTATGCATTAAATAGTTATAGCAATGAATTACATCAAGGCGGAATGGTTACGATCAATACAGAGCGTGTCAGGATTCGATTGGCTGATTTTGAATGAAGACTTAGGGAACAAAAAATTAAAATCATGTCATAATCGCTTTTCATGCACAATTTTTTTTTAACAGTAAAAATATTTTTGCCATCATCAAGGAACAAAAACAGCGTGACCGACCATCCCGATCATTTTGAACGCGACCAAGCTCTGGGCTTGGAACCGATCATGCGAGACATCCCCAGGGAAGTACGCAACATTCTCCATCCAGTCAAAATGGGGGGATGTGATACATTTTGTTTTCGCTGTCACCCAGAGATCGATTGTTTCAATGAGTGTTGCTCCAATATTGAAATCATTCTCACACCATATGACATCTTGAGATTGCGTCGCCGGTTGAATCTGACCTCTGATGAATTTCTTTACGAATATGCCACCCCATACACCTTGGCCAAGGGACAACTTCCTGTTCCCCTGTTGCGTATGGATGAAAATACGGGCAAATGTCCGTTCAATACCCCGGCTGGATGCTCTGTTTATACCGACCGTCCCGTGACCTGTCGGTACTATCCCATTGGTCTGGCCTTGATGCACAAGGAAGAGACCAGCGGCACCGAGGAGTTTTATTACCTGATCCGTGAGACGTTCTGTCATGGCCACCAGGAGCAGACCAACTGGACCATTGATGCTTGGCGCGCGGATCAAGGTTCTGACGGTTATGACCAACGCAATCAAGGGTGGATGGAACTGATTCTGAAACGGCGATCTGCCGGGGACGGGGTCGCAACCTCGATCCAGATGTCGGAATTTTTTTACATGGCCAGCACCAATCCAGATGCCTTCCGACGTTTTGTCTTTGAGTCCAGCTTTTTGCAACGCTTCGATGTGGACCCGGAGACCATGGCCTCCATTCGTGAGGATGACGAGCGACTGCTTGATTTTGCCTGTGATTGGCTCAAAACCGTTCTGTTCGGAGACAAAAAGATCTCCTTGCGCCCGACTGCGCTTACAGAACTGGCGCAACGCAAAGCTGCCAGCAAAGAAACCTCATGACCAACCGCATCATCCGCCCTTCTGGTCTGTTGATCCGAGACCAACGTTTGCTGCTTTTGCATTATCGCTACGGAGCCAATGACCGTTACAATCTTCCAGGAGGCAATCTGGAACCCGATGAAGAGATTCCGGCCTGCCTGATGCGTGAGTTTCAAGAGGAATTGAATCTGACCGTATGCCCGGAGAGCTTGCTTTGTGTGGCGGAAACTCAGACAGAAAACAAAACGACCTTGCATCTGGTTTTTCAGGTCGCTTGCCATGGGGAACCCCGGCTCAATTCTAATGCTGTCAGAGCCACCGAGATCCTCTGGTTGTCCCATGAGAAACTGGATACCGCCCCTCTTTATCCGGCCATTGGTTTTGCGCTTGGTCCTTGGTTGCGAGCCAAGATTCCTCCTCCACTGTTTTTGGGACGTATTCAGCAAACATGGTTTCATTAATCATGTATTTGTTTGCTACAGCGACCTATTTTTCACATCGTGTCATTTAGAGCGTTGACAGATCCCCTAATCGCATTACATTCTTGGCAATTCTGTTGAGATCACGAGTATGATGCAAACACGATATATGTCAGAATAAGTTGTTGTTTGTACACACACCTAAACATCGAACAAGTGGAGGCCACAGATGGGGGTTATCAGAAATATTCTGGCTGTACTGGGATTGTTGGTTGTGGTGGGAGGCGGAGTCGGCATGGCCAAAATGGCACCCATTTTGAGCCAAATGGATCCTGGTTATAAAGAGATGTATTGGGAATTTGCCGGCAACCTCCTGGAGACCTTGGATCCAGGTTTGGCCATGACCTGGAAGGTGCCGGTGGAAAATCCGAGCCTGACACCGGAGGATGTCAAAGAGTCTCTGAAGAGCCTGGCATCGGCCAATAATTTTCTGTTTGTGGGCGAAGCCGCGTTTTACAAACAAGTGGAAGCCGTGACTGGACAGCCATACCGTCACATAGAGTTTCTCTCGTTTTGTGATGCCAAGGTGGGCAAGATGATGGCCGATTATCAGGATGCCTATACGGCCTTCATGCCCTGCCGTATTGCGTTGGTTCGGGATAAACAGGGAAAATTGTGGCTCTATTCCATGAATCTGGATATGATGATTCACGGAGGCAAACAATTGCCACCAGAACTCAGAAAGGAAGCACTCAGAATTCGCGATGTAATCAAAAACTTGATGGCCGGTGCGGCCAAGGGTGAATTTTAACAAGACCTTGGGGGGCTAGGAGTTGCCCCCCAATATCCCCCTCTTTATTTTTTAAAAAATATTAAAAAAAAAGAGGGGGTCTGGGGGATTCATCCCCCAGGGTTTTGGTTTTAGGTTTTTCTGTTTTGAAATTGTCCCGGTTTAAGTAATGGCCTTGATTGGCATCTCACTTAAAACCGGGACAAACTGTTTCCAGAACAATTGAAATTATTTTTTGATTTAAAAATATTATCTAAGATTCTTGTTATGATTATATTATAAATTTTCACACCCTTTAAATGTATTTCGAGTTGTGACATGAGTGACGACCAGGCCAAAGCAAAGATTCTCGTTGTGGATGATGATGTCAATTCAGCCTCGATTTTGCGCATGTTGTTGGATGAGGAATACGACATGGCTTTCGCGATCAGTGGTGAGGAAGCCTTGGTCCAGGTTGCATCCTTTCATCCAGACATGATTCTGCTGGATGTCATGATGTCGGGGATGGAAGGATACGATGTCATAGAGAAACTCAAGGGGCAAGCGGCAACACGGGATATAGGGGTCATATTTGTCACTGGACGGACCGAAACCGAAGACGTGGCCCGTGGCATGGCTCTGGGGGCATTGGACTATTTCGCCAAGCCTCTGCAACGTCCTGCCTTGATCAAAGCGCGCATCAAAAACCACATGGATCGGATTTACACGCAACGTCGTCTGGCACAAGAGATGGTGCGTGATCTGAAGGCCGTCCAATCGCGTCTGGCCATCAGTGCCTTGCTGGAAACCTCGCTGGAACCCTTGCCTTTGGCTACACAACTGACTGTAGCCCTGGACATCATCCTCACGATTCCATGGTTGGCTGTGGAGTACCAGGGATCCATTCACCTGATGAATCCCAACACGGGTCTGTTGGATCTGGTGGCCCAGCGCAATCTTTCTGAACAATTCTTGATCAGCTGCGCCCATCTGAAATTAGGCGAGTGTTTGTGCGGACTGGCTGCCCTGCGACGTGAAACCATCTTTAGAAATAATCTGGATCATGACCACACCCATGGCTTTGCCGGCATGCATGCCCATGGCCATTACTGTACCCCTATTCTGTATCATGACACGTTGCTTGGTGTGCTGAACCTGTATGTGGCCAGTGGTCACGTCCGTTCACCGGAAGAGGACGCGCTCATGGCCACATTGGCCAACACCCTGGCAGGGATCATTCGTCATCGCAGCACTGAAAAGGCGTTGCAGGAAGAACGGATTTTCATATCGACCATTCTGGACTCCACATCGGCTCTGGTGAAGGTGCTGGATCCAACCGGATTGATTGTCCGCTGCAATAGTGCCTGCGAACTCTTGACGGGTTATGTTGCAGGTGAAATCTGCGGCAAACCGTTTTGGGATCTGGCCTGGACCCCGGAAGAAGATGTTGAAAAACTCCGGGAAACCGTGCTGACCACGGCGCACAATCCAGCCAAAGTGACTCTGGAAAGTCCTCTGCTCACCAAAAGTGGAGAGAGCCGTTTCATCTCCTGGACATTCACCTTTCTGCACGATGAGGCGGGTGGGCTGAAAAATTTCATCGCCACAGGTATTGATGTCACAGAACGGTTGCAGGCAGAAAAACGTCTGGAACGACTTGCGCACCACGATGCCTTGACCGGATTGCCCAATCGGCGACTTTTTACCGAGTTTTTGCAAAAAGCCTTGGCGCGCAGTCGTCGACACAACCATGCTTTGGCTGTGATGTTCATGGATTTGGATCATTTCAAGGCGGTCAATGACAGCCATGGTCATGACGTGGGCGATCTGCTCTTGATCGAAGCCTCGCAACGGATTCGCGGTGGTTTGCGGGCCAATGACGTGGTGGCCCGGATGGGCGGAGATGAATTCACCATTATTCTCAGTGACGATCCATTGGATCCGGTGAGCATTGGTATCGTGGCACAAAAAATCATTGATAATCTCCAAGTTCCGTTTTACCTGCGTGGCCAGATGTGTCATATTGGTGCCAGTATTGGGATCAGTCGTTTCCCGGAAGATGGCGATCTTATAGAGGATCTGCTGAAAAAAGCTGATATGGCTTTGTATGCGGTCAAAAAGGGAGGTCGCAATTTTTATTTGTTGTATCACGACAAAATATAATCAAAAGGGTTCATGATTATGAAAGTTGGCAAATTTTTGTCTTTTATTATGATTTTGCTGCTGATTGCGTTGGCTGGCATGGGGTATCAACGCTGGCGCGGCAATGCGGATATGGGCAAGTTGCTGGCTGAAAACAATTGCGGTGTATGTCATGACATGACTGCGCGTCAAAAGCATGGCAAAGGCCCTTATTTATGGGAAATTTATCAACGACCTGCTGGTGTGGTTGATTATCCTTTCAGTGCTGCCTTCAAACAATTGACGCATGATGCCCCGTTTGTATGGGATGACGAACACCTGGAACGCTGGCTTGCCAATCCAGCCGCATATATCCCTCAGACCAAAATGGCAGAACATAACAAGGATCATCCCATCTCTTTCGATGGCATCACCAGCGCGGGCAATCGCAGGGATCTCATCGCCTACCTGAAGACACTGCGATAACGAGAAATCCCAATCGGCTTCATGAGGATGGCAGGATTCTGGATTCAAAATTGCATTATTGATCTGAATACCTGCTTGTGGCCGTCAAAGATATGACGGGCTATCCAAAATTGACACCAGATCATGACCTTTTAATTTCAATTTGTGATGATACATTATGCTTATTTTATTTCGGACCATTCGATGGATGGTTTTGTTGGCTCTCTTGTTTTGCATCCATGTTGTTCCTTTGGCAGCCCAGGGTGCGGCGAACGGACATAAACAGGTCGCCAAATATAATGTCACTCCATTCAGTTCTCATTACCTATATCCTGGGGGGGAAGTGGTCATGTCCATGGATTCCCTGCCAGAAGAACGAATCATGGCCCTTACCTTCGATGATGGTCCTGATGACCGGGATCTGGAGATCGCGGCATTGCTTAAACAACATGACATTCCCGCAGCTTTTTTTTACATCGGCAACAAGGTACGGGCCAGACCGGAAATCGTCAAAGAAATACGGGCAGGTCAATACGAAATTGGTTACCATTCCTATCGTCATCAAAAAATGAATTGGTCTGGAACGTCCGGTTTGCTGGATGACTTTCGGAAGGGACACTCCGTCATGCAAAGCCTGGGGGTGCCTTTGACTTGGTTTCGTCCCCCATATGGTGATTTCAACTCCAATGTGGTACGTGTCGCCAAACAACAGGGAATGGAGACCGTCTTGTGGACCATTGATTCCAGGGACTGGACGGGTGTCAGTGCTTCAACCATGGCTCAAAGGGTGATTCGGCAGTTTCATCCTGGTGCGATTCTGCTTTTTCATAGTACGCATGACAATACATTAAAGGCTCTGCCTGAAATTATCGCTGCCGCCAAAAAAGAAAATTTTCGTTTTGTTTCGCTGTGGGATTGGCGGCACACGATCCAGCTTGCCAATTGTCGCATTTCTGGACGTGCTTGCCCATCCGCTCCTGAGATGGTGGCATCCGCCAAAATTCCCGACGAATCATCTTCCAAAAAGATGACTGAGCTTGCAAACAGAAAATCAAGGTCTGCTCCTCCCCGTGAAACCCATAAGGAATCAGATGTCAAAACCCAGCCGGTTGTTCCTGAGCAGAAGACAGACTCCTTTGACCACGATCAAGCCCCACCGCATGATGAAAATGCTTTGACAACAGTGGTCTCCACGTCTGATACGGAATCCCACGCCCTGGATGGCATTGAAGAAAATTCCCGTGCAGTGAAAGAATATATCGAGGAGCCGGATTTGGGATCCGGGCCAGGGTTGGAACCGGATTGAGTAACTGGATACCAATCTGTTTGACCGAGACTGACAGCTTTCCAATCAAAAAGATATCCATAGAGCACGCAGACAGCACTCAAGAAGATTTGCAAGCATTGCACTGAATATTTTTTTCTGTGCCCGTTGTGGATTTTATTGCTTTGCCATCCATGGTCAAGTGTGTTGACTACGTGAAAAACAGTTGTACACCCCCAAGTCTTCCAGTACAGAAGCAAATCGAACGTCGGCTCTAATATCCTCCTCGGCTGACTGATCTGCCTGGAGTGCCAATCGCAAATACTTTAAGCAAAGGTCTCTGTTATCAGAACGAAAATAGGCATAGGCAAGGTCACAATATCCCTCTTTCAAGGTGGGGTGAAACTCAACAGCACTCCGAAAGGCCTCAATGGCTTTTGGCAGGTCATTGAGATCCAAATATGCATAACCTAATGTGTTATATGCATTGAACGCCTTTGGATTGATGGCGATAGCAGATTCCAGCAAACCAACCCGGTCTGCCGGGTTTTGCAACTGATAAGACGCCATAACCCTGTGCGATGCTCTTTCCCTGGTCGAAATCTCTGTTTCCAGGGCTTCTTTTTGCTTGCAGAAATCCTGCCTGATCTGGCGCAGTTTCCAATACTCAAACCCTGCCAATCCGGCCAGGATCAGAGAGAGGATGGAGACAATGGCACCCAGCACGGTAACGAGATAACTGGCATATTCCAGGGTCATGGTTACTCCATTCAAGGAAACTCAATCTCAGGCTCCCATATGGGCCTGAACTGATAGCATGCTGCCGGCGAATCGTGCAGAGCATATGCATAAATCATTGGAAAAATCAAGAATAATTTTTTGACCGAGTCATGGGCCTTCCACTTAAAGCAGGAGACCTAGGGGTTCCCACATGCCATTCAAGCATGCCAAAGACTTCCTGGGGAGGCGGTGAACCGCCTCCCCAGACCCCTCCACCCTTTTTTTTTAATGGTTTTTTTGCACTTTTATGGATCCCTGGTTTGCCGCAAAAAAGCCTCGAACATCAACAAAGCCCACAATCCAGTAGCAAAATTTCTTTTTCCCGTCCTGTGATCCTCCAGCATCTGTTGGAGAAATTTCTGATTGAACAATCCACTGTCTGCAAGAGTTTCCCCAAGAACCACCTTGGATGTCTGATCTGCCAAAGGACCGCGCAGCCACGCAGCCAAGGGAAGATTAAAACCCTGTTTGGGACGGTCCAGGAGATCATTGGGTAACCATGGTCGCATGGCTTGTTTGAACAAAGCCTTGCCCACCCCATGTTCCAATTTGAATTCCGGCGGAAGTGTGGCTAACCACTCGACCAGTTGATAGTCCAACAAAGGTGCCCGCACTTCCAAACCATGGGCCATGCTGGCACGATCCGCCTTGACCAGCACACGACCTGCAAGAAAACTTTTAAAATCAATATATTGCAAGCGTGACAGGGGATGATCCGGCGCGGTTTGCGCATAACGTCGAAATGTCTCCTCTGCCCGGAATCCTTGCAAATCCCGATGCATGGCTGGACTGAACATCTGTTTTCTAACATCATCCGGTAAAATGGATACCCCCTGAAAACAGGCTCCCACCCAATCCCTGGCCAATGATTGCAACGTGGAACGAGCACGCAGCCAGCGTGGTGCCCAATCCAGTTTGGGATAATACCGCCCCAACGTCCCAAATACAAGTTGGCGCAATCCTGGAGAAAAACGTGTTCTGACTTGCTCTTCTGCCAGAAAAAAACGATAACGCTCATATCCAGCCAGACTTTCATCCCCACCATCCCCGGAAAGAACTACCTTGGTGTATTTGCGGGCCAATCCACACACCAGCCACGTGGGCAAGGCAGATGGATCAGCAAACGGCTCACCATAATGACGGGCCATGAGATCCAACAAATCAAAACGGGCAGGGTCAGCCTGTTCAATGTGATGATGCATACCATATCGTTTGGCCACTGCAGCAGCATATACCGATTCATCCAGTGTTGGATCAGCAAACGAAACAGTACATGCTTCCAACGGTTCGGTGACATTTCGAGCCATCAGAAGAGAAACCGCTGACGAATCAATCCCACCAGAAAGAAATGTCCCCACCGGAACATCCGCAATCAGATGCAGTTGAACCGCTTCCTGAAGCCGATCCAACAATTCAGATGCAGCGTCGCGTCTGTTTATAGTCAAAGTGTTGGAAAAATGCAGATCCCAATAACAATCCGGTGTTGCATGCCAAGAACCACGCCTGACCAGCAGTCGGTAGCCAGGAGAAAGCTTGTATATGCCAGTATAAATCGTATCCGGGTCAGGAACATATCCCAATGCAAAATAAGACTCCACTCCCCTTGAATCAAGCTGCCATGACCCATTCCGAACAGCCGTGATCCCGGAAAGCTCCGAAGCAAAACTCAACCAACCATCAGGATGCCACGCATAATACAGAGGCTTCATACCCAAACGGTCACGGGCAAGAAACAAGGATTGCCTGGTTTGATCCCATATGCCAAAAGCAAACATCCCACGCAACCGATGAACAGATTCCACACCCCACTCTTCCCAAGCGTGCAGAATGACCTCACTGTCAGAACGGGTGCGAAAATGATGTCCACGTTCACGCAACTCCTGGTATAGATTTTGAAAGTTATATATTTCACCATTGAATACTAGAAAAATAGTACCATCTTCATTTTCAAGTGGTTGTCGCCCCCCCTCCAGATCAATAATGGAAAGACGACGATGACCCAATCCCACACCAGGTGCTGTATGAATTCCTGATCCGTCTGGTCCTCGATGACTCTGGCTGTTGTTCATCCGTGTCAGTGCCACCAAATCCACTGGCCGCATCTCCAGACAATCAAACACGCCTACAATTCCACACATTCAAGGATCCTCTGAACGTCATCACGGACAAAAAAACGGAACCGACAATCCATTTCTTCTTTTTTTCCGTGCTTTCCGTGGTTGAAAAAATTTTTTTTTGACTTTTGGGTATGTTCCTGTTGAGAGTAACCTTATCGGTATATTTCGCGTCTGTTGCCGATCTCCAGAACAAGTACCAGGAGATTTTGATCCTGGATGCGGTACAAAACGCGATAATCCCCCTCACGAATGCGCCACAGATGTTCCATATTGGTCATTTTCACGCACCCGTCAGGGCGTGGTATTGTTTCGAGTTGGCGAATGGCCTGAAGAATGCGCATCTGAATCGGTGTCGCCAGCTTGCGAATTTGGCGTTGCGCATGGGACGTGATGATGACTGAATAACTCAAACCCGTAAACCAAGTTCACAAACAAAATCGTTCAGAGAGATACCACCCCCCTCCCGTTCATACTCCTCCAATGCCTGACGTGCCGCTTCCACATCCTGCATATCCTCCAAATAACGCCACACGGCATCAATCACCAAGGCGGCAATCGTGCTACCGGTTTTGGCAGTGATCGTTTTTAATTGAGTCTCCATGTCGGGGGGAAATTCGATGACATGCATGATTCAATCCTCCTCTGGTTGAACGTTCGCATCAAAGTGATAACGTTATCAGGATTCTCGCTGACGTTCCAGGAGAAATCAAAGTCAAAACCCTGGGGGATGAATCCCCCAGACCCCCTCTTTTTTTTTAATAATTTTTTTTAAAGAATGAAAAAAATAAATAAAAAAAAATAAATAAAAAAAAAGGGTGGGGGGTTTGGGGGGCGGTTCAC
>JAMOBH010000201.1:0-10487 GCA_039908085.1 Magnetococcus sp. YQC-5 | reverse complement strand
ACGATTCTCGATACCCACCATTAAGACTCCCATGTGATGATCCCCTTTCCGCCTTCTACTCTAATTGATCAGGAGGTCAGTGTCTCACATATCATTGGCACACAGGGAAGGAATAAATTACCCTCGATCTGATTATCTTTCTTCATCGCGCAAAAGACTTGCCCCCCAATTGCTTTACAAAGGTGGGATTTTCAATAAGTGGAAGAAGAAACAAGCCGTGGCACTGCATAAATCTTTCTATGCTACTTTGCCTACGCTACCAGAAGTAAACCCATCTGAAGCCGATATCGCATGGTTTCTCTATGGTTTGGAATATGATTCAAAAACAAACCGTATCAATCTGGTGCGACACAAAACGATTTATACTGCGTTTGATCCCGCTTTGCTCAGGATAACGACTGCCCCAGCCGGACCAGTGGAGGCGTTTATCGACCATCTGCAAGACAGATTGGATGACCGACTTGCGTCGACAGATGCTCCGACATTACAGGATATGTTGATCGGGAACGACTCGTAAAAATAAGAAGCTCAAACATGTTCGCATGATGGGTATTTTTCATAGGAACCGATTCGACTTGAAAGGCATGCTGTTTTGCCAGGTTGCGCATATACTCAGTATCATCATAGGTCATCATAAAATCGCCCTCCATACGCTGGCATAAGGTAAACAATTTCTCATGATCAATTTCCGAATAACGATACAGTCGCCGCCCGGCGCGTTTCCCAGGTGCTGTGTAGGGTGGATCAACAAAACAGGCAATATCTCTACGGAACTGTCTTCCATTCAAATAGAGAAGGCCGTCTCCTTCAATGAAGGTGATACGATTACGCAATGTAAACAGTTTGTGAATACGCTTTGCCAAGGTGTTGGCATACCATCTGGATGCAATGCCCTTGCCGTTTTCACCATATTTCAGGACACCAGTCCCAGGAGCCAGAATTCCGCCATGGTTTGTTCGGTTCCTTAAGATAGTTTGAAAGGCATGGTCCCGCACAGATTCGACCGCAAGAGCCAGCGTGGTCTGTACATTGTCTATGGTCAGTTCAAAGTTGAGGATTTTCTCGGCTAACCACCCGGCATCATCGCTAAAGATCGTGCGCCATACGGCAGCAACATCTGGGTCAAGTTCGATCATGGTGATATGATCAGCCAACCCTTCACTTGCCACAGTTAGGCTCACAATTCCTCCACCCGCGAAAGGTTCTATGAATTCAGAAGGCTTGGTAGCCATACTTGAAAACCATTTACGAATTTCAGGAATAAGCCATGTTTTTCCTCCTGGATAACGGAAAGGGCTTAACTGTGGAACTGACGCAACATTGACGATGCGTTTGTTATCATGCGGCAGAGTATTTTCGAATAAAGTCAATTGTTTCCTCTTTGTTGAACGGTGAGGATGTTTGAAATGGTCTGGCGTGGTGAAATTGGGTGCTTCTGTCATATTTGCCTCCTGCCTCTTCCTCACCCCCCTTAACCGGACTTAAATTGAACTCCAACGTGATAAATGGCCTATTTGTTCGAATGTTCTATTCGGTGCATTCTGACGCGTACTCAAAAAGCAGGCATCACCAAAATGCATGCCATGATGGAGAGAATGGTTTCATGCGTGGTGATTGCTGAGAAAGGTTAAGATGCCTCCAAGGTTTTGGTTTATGATTTTTTCAGAGCTTCCACTTTAATCGGGAGTTATTGTTGGGGCTGAAGTGCTGTCCTTGTGTGTTGTACTACGTTTGCGACGACGACGTGCAGGATCTGGAGTTGCAGGAGCAGCAGGCGTCGTGGTGACCGTTTTTGTGGTTCTGGGGCGTTGCGCATGAGATGTGTTGCTGGTGTGGCCTCGTGCCTGGGGTGCGGAGCGTCTGTTTCTGCTGGTCGGAGAGTCTGAATGTTCGGTGTGTGGTGGGGCTTGCAGGGTCACGAGGAGTTCCTCTTCTGGCCATTCGACGGGGATTTCCATGCCCACGCAGGCCAAAATGGCTTCCAGGTTGTAAGCACCGTCTTCATCCACCAGGGAAATGGCGTCTCCTTTGGCCCCTGCGCGTGCGGTACGGCCAATGCGGTGGACGTAATCTTCCGGATTTTCCGGCAAATCGAAATTGATGACGTGGGTCACTCCATCGATATGCAAGCCGCGTCCTGCCACATCGGTGGCAATCAGGACTGGAATCAATCCCTCCTGAAATCGTTGCAAGGTGTGAAGACGTTTGGTCTGTGGGACATCCCCGGAGAGGTAGCCGGCATGGATGCCATTGATGCGCAGCCACTCTTTGAGGCGTTCGCCCATGCGTTTGGTATTGACAAAGACCATGGCCCGACCATAGGCATCGCCCTGGTCATCGGTCAGGTCGCGGCGGAGCAGTCCGACCAGCAAACTGATTTTGCGTCTGCCTTCGATGTGATAGAGGCGTTGAGTCACTTGCTTGACAGATTTGGTATCCATCTTGGTGGAGATGACTGCCGGGCTGTCCATGTACTCATAAGAGAGTTCCTGGGCGCGATAGGACAAGGTGGCGGAAAAAAGCATGGAGAGTCGATGTTCAAAAGAGGGCAGACGACGCAACAAATAGCGCAGGTCATCGATGAACCCCATGTCGAACATGCGGTCTGCTTCGTCGATGATCAGCACCTCCACCTCGGAGACCCGATAGGATTTCTGTTTGAAATAATCAATGAGGCGACCAGGGGTGCCGATGAGGATGTCCACGTTGCCTGCGATCAGGGTTTCCCGTTGTTTTTCGTAATCCACGCCACCGTAGACCGTGGCGATGTTGAAGGGGAGTTGTTTGGCGAGCCTGCGGGCATCGTTGTCGATTTGGACCGCCAGTTCTCGCGTGGGGGCGATGATCAGGGCGCGGGGACGACTGATGCCGTGATGGCCATTGGCTGTTGGCTGGGGTTGTGGATGGATGGCAAGATCGGTTGCACCAGCAGGAGGAGATTGTTTCAGCAACCGGCTGAAGGCCGCGATGAGAAAGGCGGCGGTTTTTCCAGTGCCGGTTTGTGCCTGTCCAGCCACGTCTTGACCTGCCAAGCTCAACGGCAGGGTCAATTCCTGGATGGGAGTGCATTCCGTATATCCACAATCGCGGATACCGGCCATGACGGGTTCGGGAATGTCGAGATCAGTAAACAGCATTCAGTTATGCGGGTATGACAGTGCCACGAACCGCTCTTTGGGGTCAGGAGGAGAGGGGAGCTGATGCATGAGGCATGGACATTGCCTTGACACGTGCATGCAACCGACGGGTTTGACGTGCGGCTGTATTGGGATGAATCATCCCTTTGCGAGCTGTGACAGCCAGGACCGAGGTGGCTTTGCTCAGGGCTTCCTGGGCCTGGGCAAGGTCGCCGGAGGTCGTAGCCTGCACGACGTTTTTGATGAAAGTACGCATCCGGGATTTGGCCGAGCGATTGCGGCTGTTTTCCTTGGCGGATTGACGAATGCTTTTCATGGAGGATTTGATATTGGCCACTGCGAAAAAACTCCCTATCTTGAACGTCGAAGCCAGGGCATCACGAAACGTTGAAATGCGGTGCCCTTTGAGAGAAAAAAAAGTCGGTTGGCTGATGTCGGGAATTGACCAATGGATGGATGCCCGTCATAGTCACACGATCAGCAACATGGCATTGAATCCCATTTCACCCCCATTCGTCAAAGGTTTTTTTTCAAGTGTCTGACAAAAACGGTTCCGTAACCCAGACTGCACGAGGGCAGTTGCTTCGTTCCACGGGGATCATCAGTTTTTTCACCTTGCTTTCCAGGATCACGGGCTTCATCCGCGACATGATCATTGCGCAGGCTTTTGGTGCCAGCATGGGAGCGGATGCCTTTTTTGTGGCGCAAAAGTTGCCTAATTTTTTGCGTCGTTTGTTTGCCGAGGGGGCGTTCAGTACGGCGTTTGTTCCTGTTTTTGCGGATTATCTGGCCCAGGGAGATCCCAAGGCCACCCGTGAGGCGGTGCAAGCGGTTTTCACCCGTTTGGCCACTCTTTTGCTGCTGGTGGTGGCTGTTGGACAGGTGATCATGCCGGCATTGGTTTTCGTGGCCGCGCCGGGATTTGTTGACGAACCGGAGAAATTCGATTTGGCGGTTCTGCTCTCCCGTGTGACATTTCCGTATATTTTTTTCATTTCCCTGGCGGCGTTGGCAGCCGGGATACTCAACAGCCATCAGAAGTTCGCCATTCCGGCGGCAACCCCCATCCTGTTGAATCTTTCCATGATCCTGGGGGCGACTGTGTTGGCCAAATACATGGAACGTCCGACCATGGGATTGGCTTGTGGGCTGGTGCTGGGTGGGATGTTGCAATTGGCTTTTCAATTGCCTGCCATTGCCCGGCTTGGATTGATGTTTTCTTTTCGTTGGGATCGGAAACACCCTGCCATTGGTCGTATTCTCACTTTGATGGGGCCATCGATTCTGGGGGTTTCGGTGGCGCAGATCAACCTGTTGCTGGATCTTTTTCTCGCCTCCTGGCTGCCTGCAGGGTCTATTTCTTATCTTTATTATGCCGACCGGCTGTTGGAATTTCCGTTGGGACTCATTGGTATTGCTTTGGGAACGGCCATTCTGCCGGCTCTCTCTGCCAAGGTGGCGCGGGGGGATGGGGCAGGGTTCAAGACGGATCTGGATATGGCTTTACGAGTGATTCTTTTTCTCACCATTCCGGCCACGGTGGGGATCATTATTTTGCGAGAGCCTATGCTTGCTTTGTTGTTTGAGCGTGGGGCGTTTGCGCCGGAAACCACTCATTTGACGGCCAACGCGCTGTTGGCCTATGCATTGGGGTTGGTCGCGCTTTCCACGGTGAAGGTGGTGGCTCCGGCCTTTTATGCCATGAAGGATACCCGGACTCCGGTGCGGATTGCCATCATCTGTATGGGGGCCAACATGGTCATGAATGTTGTGCTGATGTTTCCTTTGCAGCATGTGGGTTTGGCATTGGCCACTTCGCTGGGAGGTTTTTTGAATGCCGGATTATTGTTGCATGCCTTGCGACGTAAAATTGATTTTGTCTTGAGTCGTGATCTTGGGTTTGCTTTGTTGAAAGGGGGGGTGGCCAGTGGGGTCATGGGGGTGTTTTTATGGTTCAGTCGTGACCTGTTTTGGCCGCAGGCCCATTCGGGGATGGCTCAGGCGGTCACACTGTGTGCCATGATTTTGGGAGGTGGCGTGCTGTATTTGATCATGGCCATGGTGCTGGGCATGCGGGAGACGCGTTTTTTGCGCAGAATGGTGTCTCGACGTTCATCGTCACCAACTCAGGAGCCATAGCCTGGGGGCCTCGGCTCAAGTTATGACAAAAAGTGATTGGATTCAGGGGGTTGGCCTCTGCCGGGGGTTGGAGGGATGATTTCAATCAAGATTCAAGTCAGATCGTGATTGGATCAGAAGGGGAGCGTATTTTCATTTTTCATCGCCAAGGCACTCTCCTCCCAAGTGGGGTTTGGGCGAGAGTGCCCTGTCTGGATGACGAACGTGAAATGACCTGTTCCTGCATTGGATTGGTTATGAATACCATTCCTGGTTACAGGTTTGCGGATGGTATGGTCTGTCAGGAACAGAAAATCTGAGATTGTTTACCCTGGTTTGGGTTTTGTTTTATTTATTGCAGCAGTCCTGCCCTGCATCAGCTTTTTTGGCTGCATCAGCTTTTTTTGCTGCTTCAGCTTTTTTTGCTGCTTCAGCTTTTTTTGCTGCTTCAGCTTCAGCTTTTTTTGCTGCTGCTGCCTCCTTTTCCAGCTGCATGATTTGTAGCTTTGTTTTGTCTGCTTTGAGTTTGATCTTTTCTAATTCAATAGCAGTATGATGTGCTGTATACGCCTTCATGTGCGTTTCAAAACTTTTGCAAAAATCTTGAAAGTTTTTTGTTGGAGTCGATGCCGTATTTTGAGAGTTATCTTGCAAGGCACACATAAGTAATATTGTGCGTGTCAGATCACGCTTCATGAAGTTGGAATGAATTTCTTCAATGGCATCCAGCGTGGATTTGTCACGAGGACTGCTCTGAGGGGCCGGTCCTGGTGTTATGGTTGTGCTTGTTGTTGTAGAGTTTGCAGGAGTTCCGTCCGCATTTTTCACCACGTTCGATGAGGATGTCGTCGTCACCCCATTGGCTGTTGTGTCTCCTCCCCACTGTCCGGCTGCTTCAATGGCCACCAAGGTGGTCACCACATCCCCTACCCCGGCGATGATGAGGCTGTATGCGGGTTTGTCGATTACGCCGTTGGCATAAGCCTCGCAGGCCCGAAACATCTGATCCCGTAACAATTGAATCGCTTCCGTCCGATTGGTCAGCTTCATCAATCCTTCGCTAAAAGAAGCTGAAACACCTCCTGTGAGTTTATCTTTAAGGCTGAGATTGGCACCTACCGCACTAGCCATCGCAACCGCCGTGTCGGGGGATGGTTCGGCACATTGGATGATGTTTGTATTATTATCGTTGCGATGACGGATTGTCACCATCCTGGTTCTTGCATCAACTAAACCATGGTTGATTTCAAGCCTTTTGTCAAGCGTGATGTTATTTGCTGACTCTGTATAGTATCCCAAGAAGCTACCTGGGGCGCAGCCAGTTTGCAACAGAATGGCCAAAGAAGCTACAGACAAAAGCGAAAGTTTATTTCTCATTGTGTTTCCCTTTCCTTTAGATGATGTTTTTTTTGGATTTTGTTTGATAAAATTTTATTATATATAATATGTTTGTGATTTGATATTGACAATTGATATCCATACAAGAATATTTAGAATTTTATATCTGGTTTGCAGTATGAATTAAAAACAATACAATATGCTTTTGATGTGAACAAGTCAAGTCAAAAAAATTCTACTCTCTGTTATTTTTTAAAAATCTTTTAAAATCAAACAGCTTCCATGAAGCAGGTTTGGGAATATTGCCTCGACAATGCGCAGATTTTCTTTCAGTCTAAAGAGTCTCTCCATAAAATGGAGATGTCGTATTTAGTGTTATTGTGGCGAAAAAAATTTTTGCAAGCAGATTCGATGGGTGGATCGATGCCATTTGATGTGAAATGCTTTATGCGGGATGGGGGGCAGATCTGATACGTTTTTTATTGTGTCAAACGTACCTGTTTGATGACACCCATCAAGCGTTTTTTGAAAGGGGTTGCATCCATGGAGGTCACTTGTGGGCACAGGGATGATACTTGAGAGGCCACAGAGGCGGCTCCGGCTGCGTGATCCGCTTCTGTCAAAGGGGGATCCTGGTCAGCGGTTTGTTTGGGTGGACGCAACCCATACGCCGCCATGGTCAAAGTCATAGCCTGTTGGGAGTCATCCTCAAAAGGTCTGGGCGGGTGATTTTGTGGCAAGTCCTGTGAAAAAACAGTATCTTTAATGGTCATTGGCGTCTCTTGGCCGACATGTGGACAGATTCTTGATTCCATCAGCGTCATTTGAGTGGCCTATTCTATCATGAACGTGTGCGTTATCCAGGATAATGACAAGCCATGCTCAAACCAGTTATACTCTGTACGGGTCATCATGGACATTTTTGGGGCTTTTCACCTAAGCCGGGACAATTTTGAAAATTCAGGTGAAATGGATGATTGGGGCTTTGTCTCTGGACCCCACTTGGCGGAAGGGTTCCCTTGGCACCCCCCAACCGTTTGTATTGCTTTATGTGGGCAGCCATCATGCGGATTTTTTTGTTTTTTGTTCTGTTTTTGCTTAACGGCTGTGGTACTGACGGATTCTGGTCCTTGGTGCCAGAGTCTCAACCTCCCATGCCTGACCCATCGGCTGATGCCTCTGAGCGACTCCAGCTTAAAATGGATCGCTCCCTCTGGCAAGCAACCCAGTCCCATGATGCGCCATCAAGCCCCCCGGTCGTCACTCAGGAGCAGCTTCCGGCGACCAGAAAGCCATTCTTCCAGAAATCCTGGCGGGATCCGGCATCAGGCATTGCCTTGAATTTTGTTGCCGAAGGGTGTTTTACCATGGGTGATGATCATGGGAAAGCCGATGCGCAACCAGCTCACAAGGTCTGTCTGGATGGCTTCTGGATTGGCACCCACGAAGTCACCCAGGGGCAATGGCAAGAGGTCATGGGCAAGCTTCCGCCCCAAAGCAGTTACGGCGAGGAGTTGCCCGTGGAAAACCTCTCCTGGAATGATGTCCAACCGTTCATCGCCACGTTGAATCGTGTCAGCAAAGGCCGGTTTCGTCTGCCGACCGAAGCGGAATGGGAGTTTGCGTGTCGCAACCGGGGAGCCAATCCGCGCTTTTGTGACAATAAAGCGGATCCGACTGGGTTTGCCTGGTTTGGCGGGGTCGATCACGGTGTGCATCCCGTAGGCCGTTTGGCTCCCAATGCTCTTGGTTTGTATGACATGAATGGCAATGTTTGGGAATGGGTCTCCGACTGGTATGCGGAGGATTATTATCAACACTCCCCAGAGAAGAATCCAACCGGACCGGAGAAGGGGGCTGGTAAAGTGTTTCGGGGCGGGGCTTGGCTCTCTCCGGTTTCGTTTTTGGGGGCAGCGGTCCGCTCCCATCTCTGGCCTGACCGGAAATACACTCTTTTGGGCGTCCGTGTGGCGGGAACACCCCCGGATTGAACATCATTCATGCGTCGACTGGGAACGACTTTGCCCCCTCGATTCCAGAGGGAGCAAAGTCACATGTAAGATCAAGATGTGCAGATAGGTTGGTTAATCAAGATGTGAACACTGCTCTGCCAGGGAGTCCATCCAGAACCTCCCTCACCAGAGAACGAATGGCCTTGCCCACGGAGTCCGGGATGGGTAGCGGCTCCTGACCTCGAAATTGTTTGATAGCCTCACCTATCGCTTCCATGCCCGATACATCCACCACGTCTCCACCAAATCGGTAGGACGTTTGAACGTCGCCTCGGCCTCTTGCCGGGCTGTTGTACGTTGATCCGGAGGCCGCAGCCCCTCTTGTTACCCGGCCATCCATGACCAGTCGTTGGATTGATACGGATTCCGGCGCAACCAGTGCCATGTCCATTGCTTTGTACCTCTACAATCCGCTGTTGAAGAAACGATCCCTTAAGCTTAATGATCGGTTCCTCTTGGGCAAAGCTTGAGCGAAATTGCACGCCTTCTCCAGAAGAGTTCCCAGATGTGTCACAGAGTCGCGGCCATCTCTCATCCTGGTGATGTTTTGTTACTCAATATTTTAATGTGATCCTATTTTTGTAACGAATGTTCATTCATGGGAAGGATCACAGCTATTTGCTTGACTTTATCGCCATCGTGAGTTGTTATAATGGCAACAGTGTTTAAGTGTGGCTGCGTGACCCAGGGGGGCCACGTCGCACATCGACAAAAAAATGCTTAACGAATCCGAAAGATTGCGATATGATTCTCCAACCCATTCGTTTCACATCATCAGGAGGTGTACCATGACGACCAGTCGATTTCAATTTATTGTTTTAACAGCCTTTTTTTTCATAGTTGGGCTGAATTCCCAGGTGCGTGCCGAAAGCAACCCCGTGGCCATGATCACTCAGGCCCAAGGCACGGTCGAATACAGCAAAGATGGTGAGAAGTGGAAACCCGTGTTGCGCAACAAGTTGGTCTCCGAAGGCGAACAGGTTCGTACCGGTCCGGATGGATCGGCCAAACTCATCAACCAAACCACCAATACCATCCAGAACCTTGGTGCCAATTCGGCAGTCAAAATTACAGTCAACACCATCGAGAAAATCTCTGGCACCCTTTCCGAACCGGAAAAAACCGCCGGCGATCTGCTGGACAGCCTCGACAAGCGATTTGCCAAGGCGCAACGTTACACCACCGTGCGCCGCAGCGTGGACAAGGGCAAATCCAGCAAACTCGATACCATCCAGGAGGTTTCCCTCACAACGCAGTATCCTGACCTGGTTTGGTCCAATGTGGGGCCTGAGTACACCTATGAATTGATCATCAACGATAAGTCCACACCCATTGCCGCCAGTTCTGGCGAAATGGTCCGTCACAAAATCACAGGGTTGACATCGGGCAAGCATACCTACCTGGTGAAAGTTCTCCAGAACGGACAAGAGGTTTACGCGCCTAAAAAACCCGGCACGATTCATTGGGTCGATGGCGAAGCTCTCAAGGCTCTACAGAAAGGCATCAAGGAAATGCAGGCCCTGGCCCCTGGGGATGACTTCATGTTGGGAGCCTACATGGAAGATCATGGCTTTACAGTTGCCGCCATGGACCTCTATCGCAAGTACTTCAAGGACAATCCCAAGGACGTGGATATGCGTCCCATGCTCATCAAGACTTATCACGACTTGAGCTTGAAGGATTTGCAAAAAAATGAAGCCGTCCAGTATCAAAAAATGCTCTCCGAACAGGATTGATCGGGTCTCCTTTTTCTCTTGAACGGTCCGCCCATTACTGGGCGGACTTTTTTTCAATGTCTCGGACAATTAAAAAAATCAAAACCTTGGGGGGGGGGGGGGGGGGGGGGGGGGGGGGGGGGGGGGGGGGGGGGGGGGGGGGGGGG
>JAMOBH010000200.1:0-10556 GCA_039908085.1 Magnetococcus sp. YQC-5 | reverse complement strand
GACAAAGAATGTCAGGATTCAATTGTCCCAGTTTGGCGATGGCGATTTGTTCCTTGATGGCAATGCCTGCGTCGGTTTGGTCCGGGTCATGATGAAACAGATGCAAGGCTTTGACCTGGGCCAAATGGGCCAGTTCCACCACCGGCGTGATGGCAGAATGTCCCCAGTGGATTTTGCCCGGATATTCCTTGTCCATGTAGGTGCAATCGGTAATCAAAATGTCGGTTTGATACACAAAATTGGCTAATTTATTGATATAATGGACATTGTGAAACGGGCTTTCCCGTGGATACATCTCATTATCCGTGATGTAGCAGATCGAACGACCTTGATACTCCATGCGATACCCCAGACAGTTGCCCGGATGGTTGAGCAACAGGGTTCGCATGGTGATCCGGTCCGTGACCTGAAAGGTCTCTTCCTTGAGATTGCGGAAAAACACCCTGGCGGCAAATTCAGTGATTTTGGTCGGAAAATAGACCCCATCCATCTGGGCAACGATCAACTCCCGCATGTTGATGTCACCATGCGAAGCCCCACAGATTTCAAATTCATTGCCCTGCACATACATCGGCTTGAAAAAGGGCAGGGCGTTGATGTGATCCCAATGGGGATGCGAGATGAAAATCTTGGCTTCCAACCGGGATTTTTTCTGGTTCATCAAGTGATCCGACAGATGCTTGATCCCGCTTCCGGCATCAAATACAAACAGGTTGCCCCGCACGAATTCCATCGAAACACACGAGGTGTTGCCTCCATAAATCAACGATTTCTCACCAGAAACCGGCAACGTACCCCGTACTCCCCAATAACGCAGTTCAATGCGATCCTCAATGATCTGAATCAGCTGCGTCACAAAATGCGCTGGATGGACCGGCTTGGCCAGATATCCATCCACCCCAAACATGTACGACCGTTCCCGGTCAAATGTGAACTGTTTGCCGCTCACAATGATTATTTTAAGGTTTTGTAACTGCGTTTCACTCCGCAACTGCTGGCACAAGGCCAAACCATCCAAGCCCGGCAGCATGATATCCACAAGGGCACAATCCACCTTGAGCGCAATCATTTGCTCTTTTGCGTCACTGCTCGACGTCGAGGAATGAACCGTATGTCCAGCCGCTATCAGAAGATCCGTGTGCAAACGTATGGTGAACGGGTCATCATCCACAATAAAAAAGGTGAGTTTTTTTGACATGATATCCCGCTATCGTGTCTCCTTGGAACCACGCACTATCCCATGCATGAATCCCAATCAGGCCATAAGTCGATCCAAAGGCATGGTACGATGCAAATCCATGCAAGGATAGCTCCTTTTCCGGTTTTGTTCCATCCGTTTGGCTGCTTTCCAGAGATGTTCTGGTGTCATATCCAATATCACAACTCCCAAGGCCGGGTCCAGTTGTTCCATTTTGGCCATCAGTTCGTTGATTTGTGGTTTGCTCATCAGGAGCCCACGGATTTTTTTGCCATCAAAAAGCTCAACTACGTATTTCATGGTCTGCCTCCTGCCTCTCAATAATTGAAGTGTGTTGAATACATGGCTGCATGTTCCGTATGGAATCATCATGGTTCAATAATCAATCTAGCATATTGCATGCCAAGCACAGTGTGTCCTTTTTTTTGCAACACCTCCTCATCAACTCCATCCTGGTGTGTCGCATGACCTTTTTTGGTGCGCATCAAGACCTTTTGTACCGCATGCCCCATCATTCCATGCTTCTTTGTCACCTTCAGTCACAAAAGGTATGAGGCCGTGACCATTAATTTGGGAACCTTCGTCACACATGTCTGGTCGAAGTAGACAAAAGCCGCATTCTTTTTGCCACATTTTGTCGAGGAGAGAACACACTTTACCATCACAGGAGGCTGCCATGAGTTGGAGCGCGATGAATCAACTGAAACAACGTGTCGTGACTTGGCTGATGGCCGAAGAACCGCCTCAAGGCTTGCCTTTGAGCGATTACGACCGCATGGCCGAAGCCATTCAACCTGGTGACGTGCTGCTCGTGGAAGGTCGCAGTCGCATCAGTCAGGTCATCAAAACCATCACACAAAGCCCTTGGTCCCATGCCGCCCTCTACATCGGCTCCCTCAAAGAGGTCGATGAACCTTGGCTGCGCCAAAAAATCATCAGCCAATACCCTTTTGCCAAAGACGAACGCTTGATCGTCGAAGCCATCCTCGGACAGGGGGTGATCCTCTCCCCATTGGAGACCTATCGCCGCGAACATATACGCATTTGTCGCCCCAGGGGCATCTTGAAACAGGATGTGCGTCGCGTGATCGCTCATGCCATTCAGCGTCTCGGACAGGGCTATGACGTGCGCCAAATCATCGATCTGGCCAGACTGCTCCTCCCCTATGGCATCATCCCACGTCGCTGGCGTTCCTGTTTGTTCGGACGCCAGCCCGGACCAGAGGTCAAAACCGTCTGCGCCTGCATGTTGGCCGAAGCCTTCATGTCCGTCCGTTTCCCGGTCATCCCGGTGGTGCAAAGGGATATCTCTGGACAGTTGATCCTCTATCCCCGCAACAGCCGTCTCCATATGCCCAGGGATTTCGATCACTCCCCCTATTTCGAGATCGTCAAATATCCCCTGGTCAGCTTCGATGACTTGGCCAATTACCAGAATCTGCCCTGGGATCCTCACGGCACGGTCTGTGATGACGAACAGGTCTGTCCACCACCCAACAAAAAACTCGCAACTGTCGGGGTCATGCATACCGCTTTTTCATTTACCCGCACTCAAGGAGAGAAGGCATGAACATATCTTTGATGATCGTTCTGGGCATTGTGACGGCCATGGCCCTGCTGCTACTGCCTGGGCCAATCCGTCGGCGTGTGGTCACAACCCCCATCCTGGCAGCCTTTCGTCGCGCCCTGCCTCCCTTGTCCTCCACAGAACGCGAGGCCCTGGAAGCAGGTACCGTCTGGTGGGACCGGGAATTGTTCTCCGGTCAACCGGATTGGCGGCGTCTGCTCTCTCTGCCAGCCCCTCGGCTCACCACAGAAGAAATCGCCTTCCTCGATGGCCCGGTCACCGAGTTGTGTCAACGTCTGGATGACTGGCAGATTTCCCATGAACATCAGGATCTGCCCCCGGAAATCTGGCGTTTCCTCAAGCAGCATCGCTTCTTTGGTTTGATCATTCCCAAAGCCTGGGGAGGCTGGGGGTTTTCGGCCATGGCTCACTCCGAAGTGGTCAGCCGCATCGCCAGTCGCAGTGTCACGGCTGCCGTGACCGTCATGGTCCCCAACTCCCTGGGACCGGCTGAACTGCTGCTCCATTATGGCACCGAGGCACAAAAACACCGTTATCTGCCTGGTCTGGCCCGTGGAGACGAGATTCCCTGTTTCGCCCTCACCAGTCCCGAAGCTGGCAGCGATGCCGGTTCCATGCCCGATACCGGCGTGGTGGAAGTGGGTACGTTTCAAGGCCGTTTCGGCGTTGTCGGCGTGCGCTTGAACTGGAACAAGCGTTACATCACCCTGGGGCCGGTGGCCACGGTGTTGGGATTGGCTTTCAAGCTTTCAGATCCGCACAATCTCCTGGGTAAAGGGGTCCATCCAGGCATCACCCTGGCGTTGATTCCCACCAACCTGCCAGGTATTGCCATTGGTTCCCGTCATGACCCCATGAGCATCCCCTTCCAGAACGGTCCCACTACCGGAACCAACGTCTTCATTCCCGTGGAGTGGCTCATCGGCGGTCCCGAACGGGCAGGGCAGGGGTGGCGCATGCTCATGGAACGTCTGGCCGAGGGGCGTTCGATCTCCCTGCCTGCCTTGAGCGTAGGCGCGGACAAACTGGCCGTGCGCGCAGCCGGGGCCTATGCAGCAGTAAGAAAGCAATTCAATCTCTCCATCGGCTCCTTCGAAGGGGTGGCCGAAGTCCTGGGACGTATGGCCGGTGAGACCTATCGTGCAGACGCAGCTCGTTCCATGACCGCCGTGGCTGTGGATCAGGGCGAACGCCCGGCAGTGATTTCCGCTTTGGTCAAATATCAACTCACCGAAGGTATGCGCCGTGTGGTCAACGACGCCATGGACATCTTCGGCGGGGCGGCCATTTGCAAAGGACCGCGCAACATCATGGCTTCAGTTTATCAATCCATTCCCATCGGCATCACGGTGGAGGGGGCCAATATCCTCACCCGGACCTTGATCGTCTTTGGTCAGGGGGCCATGCGTTCCCATCCTTACTTGTTGCGGGAACTGGAAGCGGCTGGCAAGAGCGATCATGCAACCGCAGTGCTGGAGTTTGATCGCGCCTTTTTTGGTCATCTCGCCTTTTCCTTGCGCAATGGGCTGCGTACCTTCCTGCTGGGCGTGACTCTGGGGTGGCCGGTCTGCTCTCCCGTGGACGGGGGGCGCAGTTGTCATTTCCGTCGCCTCTCCCGGATGAGTGCAGCCTTCGCATTGACTGCGGATCTCTCTCTGGCTGTTTTGCAGGGTGGCTTGAAACGCAAGGAAAGCCTTTCAGGTCGTATGGCGGATGTTTTGTCCCATCTCTATCTGGCTTCTGCGGTTCTCAAACGGTTTCATGACGATGGCCAACCCAGCGAGGATCAGCCTCTGGTGGATTGGTCCATCGAAGAGAGCCTCTGGCAGATCCAAAAAGGATTGACCGAAGTGCTGGATAATTTCCCGGTGCGTCCAGTGGCCTGGCTGCTGCGGGGGCTTGTTTTTCCAATGGGTTTGCCTTTCAAAAAACCATCTGACCGTTTGGTTCATCAGTTGGCACGGATTGCCATGACCCCGTCGGCCACCAGAGATCGTTTGACGCATGGCATTTTTCTGCCAGACGCGGCAGGCGAGCCGTTGGCTGATTTGGAAGATGCCCTGGTCAAAATCATGGCAGCAACACCCTTGGAGGCCAAAATCCGCCGGGCTGGTCATGCCGGTGATCTGAACGCAGCCCTGGCTGCCGGGGTGGTCACGGAACTGGAGGCCAGTCGGGTGCGGGCAGCGGCACGGGCACGGAGTGGTTGCATTCAAGTGGATGATTTTCCTTCAACGGTCCTTTTCAAGGAGAAAGCGGCGTGAACAAGAACTCTTCCTCAACTTCGCGTTGGGTTTATCTGGTGGATGGAATCAGAACGCCGTTTCTCAAGGCGCGGGGAGGGGCCAATCCCTTTTCGGCGGCGGATCTGGCAGTGGCTGCGGGCCGTTCGTTGATGTTGCGTCAACCTTTCTCTCCATCGCAACTCGATGAAGTGATCCTGGGGTGTGTCATGCCTGCGGCTGAGGAGGCCAATATTGCCCGTGTGGCGGCTTTGCGCATGGGATGCGGTCCTTCGGTCCCGGCCTGGACTGTTCAGCGCAATTGTGCTTCGGGGCTTCAGGCCATTGATGCGGCTGTGCGTAATATTCTGGCTGGTCATGGGGATTTGATTCTGGCTGGGGGGGTGGAGGCAATGAGTCATGCGCCGTTGCAACTGAATGCTGCTTTTGTGGATTGGTTGGCCCAGTGGGCTGGATGTCGGGGATGGGGGCAGCGGTTGCGTCATCTTGTCCGCTTGATGCGTTGTTTGCCGCAGCCTTTTTCAGTGTTGTTGAAGGGATTGCAGGATCCGGTGCTTGGACTTTCCATGGGACAGACTGCCGAGCATCTGGTCCATCGGTTTGGCATTGGGCGTGAGGAGATGGATGCATATGCCATGGAGAGTCATCGGCGGGCTGTGCAAGCCAGGGAAGCAGGTCACATGACGGATGAGGCTGTTTTGTTGGCCGATTCTATGGGTCGCATTCATGTAGATGATGATGGTCCCAGACCTGATTCCAGTTTGGAAAAACTGGCCAGGTTGCAACCGGTTTTTGATCGTCCCTGGGGGAAAATCACGGCGGGCAACAGTGCTCAGGTTTCTGATGGGGCTTGTTGGTTGTTGTTGGCTGGTGAGGCGGCGGTTGAACGGTATGATTTGCGTCCCATGGCCCGGATCAGTCCGGCTTGTTGGGCGGGTTTGGCCCCGGAAAACATGGGATTGGGTCCGGTACATGCCATGGCCCATTTGATGGCCCAGGAGGAGATTACGGTTGATGATGTGGATGCCTGGGAGATCAATGAGGCGTTTGCCGCTCAGGTGTTGGCGTGTCGTCGGGCCATGGCGGATGCGACTTATTGTCAGGAGGAATTGGGGTTGACCCAACCTTTGGGTACGATTCCCGATGGGCGCATCAATGTGGATGGGGGGGCCATTGCGGTTGGTCATCCGGTGGGGGCGAGTGGGGCGCGGATTGTGTTGCATTTGGCCAGAATTCTGAAGCGTATGCAGGGGCGACGGGGTGTGGCCTCGTTATGTATTGGTGGCGGACAGGGTGGGGCTGTATTGGTGGAAAGTGTGGCCTGACTGATCGTGTGAGTGGTCGAAAGTATTGGCGGGTGCAGAGGGAACCATTCCGCCAAGTGGGGTCCAGGGGCGAGAGCCAATGGTGGGGTTTGGGGCGTGAGCCACTATCCATCCAATGGCTCAAACGCTCCCTGACCCAATCCGTCCAATTGCTCATCCAATTCTTCCTAACAGGATCAAGGAGGATGTCATCATGGATAACACCAGGGATCGATTGCCAAGGATATGGCAAAGTCGTACTGCCGGGGATGGACTGCTCTGGCTTGTCATGGATGATCCAGGGCGCACGGTCAATCTTCTGTCGCGGGAGGCGTTGGCAGAGTTGTTCACTATTTTACGCACGTTGCAAGCCTATCCGCCATCTGGATTGGTCATCACTTCTGGCAAGCCAGCGGGATTCATTGCCGGGGCGGATGTTGCGGCTTTTGAGAAAGAGCGTCATCCAGCTCATCTGATGGGCTATGTGCGTCAGGGCCATGAGGTCATGGATGCATTGGCGGCTTTGCCGTTTCCCACGGTGGCTGTGGTTCGGGGGCATTGTCTGGGTGGTGGTCTTGAACTGGCGTTGGCTTGTCGTTATCGGGTGGTGGTGGAGGATCCTGCCACCCGGTTGGGCTTGCCGGAGGTGCAATTGGGGATTCATCCAGGTTTTGGGGGTACGGTGCGCCTGTCAGCTTTGATTGGTCATGCCAGTGCCATGTCGTTGATGCTTTCAGGTCGCACGGTGAGTGCCCGCGAGGCTGTTCGTTTGGGCTTGGCTGACACATTGACGCCATTGCGTCAACTCGAATCCACAGTGCTGGGTCTGCTGGCCAAGCCACCCAAGCGTATTGCTCCGCCCTATTGGTCGCAGGCCTTGGGTTATTGGCCAATACGTCCATTGGCAGCGTGGTTTTTGCGTCGATCCACGGCGTCCAAGGCACCGGAGGCGCATTATCCGGCTCCGCACGCCTTGATTGATTTATGGCAACGGCATGCCGGGGATCCTGCCTCGATGATGATCGCGGAGCGGGAATCCGTGGCCCGGCTGGCCATGACCGGGACGGCCCGGCAACTCACCCGGCTGTTTTTCTTGCGGGAGCAGTTGAAAGGATTGGGCAAGGGGCATTGTTCGAAGGAGTGTCGGCTGCATGTGGTGGGAGCGGGTGTCATGGGGGGAGACATCGCGGCGTGGTGTGCCCTGAAGGGGATGACGGTGACGGTTCAGGATGCCAGTATCGAGCGATTGGGACCGATGTTCAAGCGGGCATCTTTGTTGTTTGCCCGCAAGGCCGGGGGGTGGCGGCAGGCCAGAGAGGCGATGGATCGTTTGATTCCAGACCCTCGTGGTGATGGTGTGGCCAAGGCGGATGTGGTGATTGAGGCCATCAGTGAAAATCTGGCGGCCAAGCAGGCTTTGTTGTCTGGCTTGGAACCCCGTTTGAAACCGGACGCGCTGTTGGCGACCAATACGTCGGCTTTGTCGTTGGATGCGTTGGCATCGGTATTACAACGGCCTGAACGGTTGGTGGGGCTGCATTTTTTCAATCCAGTGGAGAAAATGCAGTTGCTGGAAGTGGTTTCCGGGCCACGGACCAGCGAAGCTGCCGGGTTGCGGGGATGCGCTTTTGCGGTTCTGGTGGATCGATTGCCTTTGCCGGTACGTGATGGTCCTGGATTTCTCATCAATCGGCTGCTCATGCCCTATTTGCAAGAAGCGGTTTTGTTGGCTGAGGAAGGGGTTTCAGTTGCGGCCATTGATGCGGCGGCGCGGGGGTTTGGCATGCCGATGGGGCCGTTGTTACTGGCCGATCAGGTGGGATTGGATATTGTCTTGTCCGTGGCTGCGAGCTTGTCGGCTTGTTGCAACGCCTCCCCCCCTGACATTTTGAAAAAACGGGTGGCTGCGGGCCATTTGGGCAAAAAAAGCGGTCAGGGATTTTATCATCACGTGCCTGGAAAGCAGGCCAAACCTGTATTGCCTGGTCTTCCTGCGCCATTGGATGTGGTGGATCGTCTGTTTCTGCCCATGGCGAATGCTGCGGTGGCCACGTTGCGGGAGGGGATTGTGGCGGATGCCGATTGGTTGGATGCGGCCATGGTCTATGGAGCCGGGTTTGCCCCATTCCGGGGAGGTCCGTTGAGTTATGTTCGTAGTTTGGGTCGTGAAGAGACCCTGGAGCGGTTGCAAAGGGTCTCTTTGCAGTTGGGTCAACGGTTGGTATTGGATGTGGGTTGGCAAACATTCCCTTTTTTGAGTGAGGACAGACGACTGGAGAAAAACCATGAACAAGCCTGCTTGCAGCACTCAGGACGTGATTTTACCCCGGTTGGCGAAAACGTTGTCCGGCTTGTTCCAGGAACGAGTTGAACGGTCACGCTCCCAAACGGCTTACCTGCACCATGATCCAGTGAGTGGAACATGGCATTCCACCACCTGGGGTGAGATGGAAACGCAGGCGAACCGTTGGCGAGCTGCCATGGTTCGGGATGGTCTGCGTTTGGGGGATCGGGCTGCGATCATGCTGGAGAACAGCCTGGAGTGGGTGTTGTTTGATCAGGCTGCGCTGGGTTTGGGTGTGATTGTGGTGCCGTTGTTTGTCAATGACCGTCCTGAATCGGTGGTGCATATACTCAAGGATTCTGGTGCGCGGTTGTTGTTGATCAGAAATCAGGCTGCCTGGACGCCGTTGATTCCGTATCTTGATCAATTGCCGGAGTTGGAACGGGTGATCAGTCTGGAAGAAGAGGTGGGGCAGGGGGGTGATGTGATGATGACGCCCATAGCCAAGTGGTTGCCTGAACAGGGTGTTTTGCCGATCTTGGGTCATGCGGGTCATTTGACGGCCACGTTGATTTACACCTCCGGGACCACGGGTGCGCCCAAGGGGGTGATGCTGACTCACAAGAATCTTTTGTATAATGCCTGGGGTGGATTGAGGGCCATTCCGATGGACAGTCAGGATCTCTTTTTGTCGTTTTTGCCGTTGTCGCATGCCTTGGAGCGGACAGCCGGGTATTATCTGCCGATGATGTCTGGTGCTGCGGTGGCGTTTGCCCGATCAATTCCCCAGTTGGGGGAGGATTTTATCCAAGTGCGACCGACGGCGATTTTGTCGGTGCCGCGCATTTTCGAGCGGATCCGTGGTGCGGTGTTGGATCGGTTGGAAACGGCCCCGGCGTGGCGCAAGAAGCTGTTTGCCTGGACATTGGGTGTGGGGTGGAAACGATTTCAATATGATCAGGGACGAGCCGCATGGGATTGGGATTTGTTGCTGTGGCCGGTTTTGAAAAAAGTGGTGGCGGATCGGATTGCGGGGAGATTGGGGGGGCGGTTGCGAGTGGCGGTCAGTGGGGGTGCCCGTTTGGAAATGGAGACGGCACGTTTTTTCTTGAGTCTGGGGGTGCCTTTGGTGCAAGGGTATGGATTGACTGAGGCTGGACCGATTGTGAGTGCCAATACGCTTGAGGACAACACCCCGGAAAACGTGGGGATGCCATTGGCTGGCACGGAGGTCACCATTGGTGTCAATGATGAATTGATGGTGCGTGGTCCAGGGGTGATGGCAGGGTATTGGAACCATCCCGAAGCCACACAAAAGGCCATCAATGCGGCAGGCTGGCTGCATACCGGGGATCAGGCACGTCTGGAAGGAGGGCGGGTACGGATCAAGGGGCGGATCAAGGAGATCATTGTCATGGCCAATGGTTTGAAGATCTCTCCAGTGGATTTGGAGGCGGCCATTGCAGCGGATCCGTTGTTTTCCCAGGTATTGGTGGTGGGGGAGTCGAGACCCTTTTTGACGGTGTTGGCGGTGATGGATTGTGATCGGTGTCGGGCGTTTTTGAAGAAACTGGGTCTGGATCCCCATTCCCCGGATTCTTTGAATCATGTGCAATTTCGGGAATTTTTGTTGGGCAGAATGCAGGAGTTGACGCGACGTTTTCCTGGTTTTGCCATGGTGCGGAATGTCACGCCATTATCCGAGCCTTGGACAGTGGACAATGGTTTGATCACGCCAACATTGAAACCTAAACGCAATCGGATTCTGGAGGCGTTTGCCGACCGGGTGGAGGGAATGTATCAAGGACATGCTGCGTAATGGTTGCGGTTGCGAAAACCTTGGGGGGCGGTGAACCGCCCCCCAAACCCCCCACCCTTTTTTTTTATTATTTTTTTTATTATTTATTTTTAATATTAAAAAAAAAGAGGGGGTCTGGGG
>JAMOBH010000199.1:0-10573 GCA_039908085.1 Magnetococcus sp. YQC-5 | reverse complement strand
TGCGGACTTGGGTGCGCCACTATAACACCGAACGACCCCATTCAGGTGACGGGATCGGGAACAATGTCCTCCAGGTGGACTTCCGCGCCCAGGAGAAGGGTCCGATCCGAAGCAAGGAGGCCCTCGGGGGGATCATCCGAACCTACTACCGGGAGGCAGCATGAATCCTCCCGGCAATTGAAGATTATTTGCCGTGTTCAACTCATGATTAGCCAATGCGATGGGGTTAACGCGTATCTGTCGTTTTCTCCCGACTTTTGTCCAAGATTCCACTGCGCCGTTTCTCTGAATACGATGGCGCAACAACAGGGAAGGTGTCTGGCAGGCCGAACAGTTTCCTGTACGCATCCACACTCAGGCTGTGCCGACCTTGAAGGTGTCCCTTCAAAAATACCCCAGTGTGTCCACAAAGCAGACAGGTCACGGAGTCCGCGCTGACAGCCTGGTCGATGGGAACGACCGGTTTCGGTGCGGTGGTGGTCTTGGCCCTCTTCACTCGTCCTCTGGACGGAGGTTCCTGGTTTTTTCCAGACACCACATCGATTTTTGCGACAACTCCCGCTTGTGTTACCGCATCCACCGTGACAAATACGGGTACTTTCCCGACGGAGGAGGCAGGTTCCGCGACTGGCAGATCCTTTTGCCTGGGTTTGCTCCCGGATATGGCTGCCATGGGATAATCAGCCGCCAATTTGAAATGTGTCCGGTATGCGTCCGGCTTCATCCTGTGTGAGCTCGAGAGATGCTGTCCCAGAAATTTTACGCGTCTCCCACACAACCTGCATGAAAGAAGATCTCCGGTGTCTACATGCTCAACAGGGGTGGATGTGGCTGGCCTGCTGGATGGCTCGGCTGCCTGCTCATCTGTCTGCCCAGGATGAATTGAGATGAAATGTGCTGGCATGGTGGATACCCTGGACTGAACCGGTCCCCCTGTTTGCCGGGGGAAACTGTCGGACTCGGTATCCGAACGGGTTTCCCCGGTAAAAATGGCCATGCCTTTCTGGGCCGCTCTGGGATAGATCCCCCCCAGCACCTCCAACAACGGATTCTTACCCCGCCACAAAGGAATGGAACCCAACCGCTTGAGAATGGCAGCATCCACCGGCGGCGGTGCAACCTCTCCGAAAAGGTCGGGCGGAATGGCTCCACCCCGCCAGAAGGCATCCGGGTCCGTCGGCAATGGTTCCACAGTCACCGATGCAGCCGAGGTGACCGTTGCTGCGCCTTTGCGCCCACCCAGTGCGGTCAGCAACTCGGAACGTTCCATCCCACGCAACTTGAAAATCAGAAAGGGCTCCTTGTCAAACACCTCCCCCAGCAGTAGGTAGACCGCCGCGATATGCTTGCAGGGGTTTGACCAGTCGGGACAGGAACAATCCGTGACCAGGTCTTTGGCCTGGTTGGGGAACAGGGCGACTCCAACTTGCCGAAAAACATCCTCAATCTCCTCCGGCATCTCTCCAGCCAGGAGCTTTGCCAGAAAGCGGGCCTCTCCTGCCATGGCGGTGATAATTTTTTTCCACTCCGTCTCAGGAATGGTTTTTACCTGGATGCGAATGGCATAGGGTTTGGCCCGGGAACCCTGCACCTCCGATGTCACCACCCCCTTGTCGATGTCAATGGAGATGACCTGTCCTTGCCGGGCATAGGTGCGGCCACGGTTCAGCCGTGCCCCAATGTTGAAGCCGTTCAATACATCGTTCCACCGTTTTCCCCACCAGCTTGAGCCAAACACCCCTCGTTTGGACTCGGCCCGAATGCCACCCTGTACGGCACGGGGCGCACTCTTCGGGAATTTGTCATAAAACCAGCCTGCCATCACGCCTCCTCAAACCCCTTGCAAGGTAAACGGAACGATCAAACCACCGGCCTGGTTCTTCTTTGCATGTGCGGCATGGGCGAAGCATGTCACCAGATTCAGTCCGGCCAAGAGGATCAATTTTTGCGCATCATCTTCCACGTTGCCTATACCGGCCTGCAACAGTTCCGCCATGGCGAACGAGAATAGGATAGGTTCTGGATGATCATTAATCTGCTTCTGGGCGGCTTGCTCCTGTTGGTCTCCGGCCTCACCACCCAAATTGATCTGCTCCACGAGCCTGGATAAATGGAGTTCCTGATCCTCAGGCTGAATTTCGTCTATCTCGACGCCTGCTTTTCGGAATATCTGTTGAGTCACCAGCAGAATCTGGAGCAAAACTTCGATGTACTCCATGGGCGCACTCCATTGGGCATGCACCAGAACGGATGCCAACAAATGCGGTTGACTCTTTGACAACTGGTCGATGCGGGCAGTTTTTTCTGCCAGGGACAAAGTACGTACTGTCCGGATGGCGGCGATGAGGTTTGCCTCGTTTACAAAACGGCCGAGCCTGATCCCAGTACTGCCAGTGCGTCTCTTCCCCACAGGTTTGTGCTTTGTCATCATGACTCCTCAAACGCCTCACGACGCAGGGCAAAAAGCTCCCGCAATTGATCATCAGACATCTCTGTCAACCAGTTCTCTCCGGCACCAACCACCTCGTCGGCCATCCGCCGTTTGGCCTCAATCATCTCATCAATTTTTTCCTCCAACGTGCCCATACAAAGAAACTTGTGAACCTGCACATTTTTGGTCTGGCCAATGCGGAAGGCCCGGTCAGTGGCCTGATTTTCTACCGCCGGATTCCACCAGCGGTCAAAATGGAAAACATGATTGGCGCGGGTCAAATTGAGTCCGGTACCACCCGCTTTCAGTGAGAGGATAAACACATGGGGTCCATGGGATGACTGGAATCGCTCCACCATCCTGTCCCGGTTGGCCTTGGAAACGGCACCGTGCAAAAACAGCACCTCCTCACCAACCGTCTCCTGGAGATGGTTCCTGAGCATGGTTCCCATCTCGGCAAACTGGGTAAAGATCAGGGTCCGGTCCTCCACCGCACGAATCTCCTCCAGCATTTCTGACAGACGCGCCAACTTGCCGGAGCGGTCGGGAATCGACGACTTGTCCCCCAGGAACTGGGCAGGGTGATTGCACACCTGCTTGAGTTTGGAGAGGGTGGCCAGGACCACTCCCCGCCGCTGCATACCGCCTGCCGCCGCAATCTGCCGATGCGCCTCCTCCACGACGGCCGCATACAGGGTCGCCTGTTCTTTGGTCAGATTGCAGTAGACTTTCATCTCCAGTTTGTCCGGCAAGTCGGAGATGATGGAGGGATCGGTCTTGAGTCGACGCAGGACAAAGGGGCCGGTAATCCGCTTGAGGCGCGACATGGCCTCCCCATCCCGGCGGGTCTGAATGGGAACAAAAAATGCCTTCTTGAATTGGGACTGCCCCCCCAAAAAGCCGGGATTCAGGAACTCCATGATCGACCAGAGATCCCCCACATTGTTTTCCACCGGCGTACCGGTGAGGGCAATGCGGAATGCCGCCGGCAGGCTTCGTGCCGCTTTGGATTGCTTGGTTTCCGGGTTCTTGATGTTCTGGGCCTCATCCAGAATCACTCCGGCCCACTCCACATCCTGCAGATACGCCTGATCCCGATGCAACAGGGCATAGCTGGATATCACCATGTCATGTTTCCTGGCTTGCTCCTGAAACTCTTCCGGGCCGTGGCGACCACTGCCATGATGGACCAGCACGGTCAGTCCAGAGGTAAAACGGGCGATCTCCTTCTGCCAGTTGCCCATCACGGAGGTTGGGCAAACCAGCAGCACGGGCCCGGAGGTATGGCTTCCCTGGGTGCGTAAACGCCGGATCATGGCCAAGGTCTGCACCGTTTTGCCCAGCCCCATGTCGTCGGCCAGGCAGGCACCCAGACCGAAATTTCCCAGAAAATCCAGCCAAGCAAAACCGCGTTCCTGATAGGGGCGCAGGATGCCATGAAACCCTTCCGGCAGCGGGAGGGTTTCCAGTCCCTGGCGTCCTTCCATGCGGTCCAACAGCTCTCCAACCCATCCCTCGGCCTGGACCTGCTCCAACTCCAGGGTGGAGGAGACCTGCTCTGCGCCGATGGCCATGCGCAAAATATCCCGCACGGTGGCGGAACCCTCCTGACGTTTTTTCCAGAAGGTCAACGCCTCCTGCATCTCCTCTGGATTGACCTCCACCCACTGCCCCCGCACACGCACCAGTGAGCTTTTCAACTTGGCCAGGTCCATCAACTCCTTGTAGCTCAATGTTTCGCCACCCAGGGCAATCTCCCAGTCGAACCGGACGATTTCCTCCATGCCCATACCGCTTCCACCCCGCATCTTCGGGCTCTTGACCTTGGCGCGCAGGCGCAGACGTGGGCGATTTTTGCCACCGGACCACCAGTTGGGCAACAGGACGCCAAAGCCGTTTTCTTCCAACAAAAACGCCGAGTAGGTCAAGAACCGATGGGCCTCGCCGGTCTCCAGATCAAATCCGGCGGGTTCTGGGTCACGCAGGCTGCGCTCGATCAGGGGCAAAAGAGGTGATGCCTGTCCCAGGGCGGTGAGCAGGTATTCCCGGACATCGAACCCTTCCTTTTTGAAATGGGTGGCATATTTGCCACGGACCTTCCAGGCATTTTCCGTGGGAATCAGGAGGCTGGGATCAGCCACCGAACGCAACAAAAAACGCACATACCAGTCGTCACCCCCATCCATCGGTTCCTCCAGACGGAAACAGAGCCGGTAGGGTGACGATGCCGTCAGAGTCACAGGACGTTGCCAGGCATAAACCTGTGCCGTCAGCTCCTCCCACTGTTTTTGCTCGCCGGGAATTGCATCATTGGCCGATTGCAGGGCACTCATCCATCCCTCGTGGAGGTTGACCCGTTCTGTGCCCTGTTTGGGGAGGGGTTTGCGTGGTGAGGCAGGCAGGGTATGGGGCATGGAAGAGCGGATCAGGTGATCCGCCATCCAGTCCACGAAACAGCCCAACACCTGCTTGGCAGAGGTTTCCGGCCTGCGATTGATCAGGGTTACGGATCGGGCGGCACCGGGCATGGCAGAGGCCAACGCAGTGAGTTTTTGGGACTCTGTTTCAGTCAGGCAGGTCATCCAGCGACCATGCGCACCGTGCTGGTCCTGTGCCACGCCGGGCAGGAATCTCTGCCGTGCGACCATTGCCCCGGCAAAGCGCAGAGCCGTGCCCCAGAAGGCCAAATCCCGGCCGACAACCACTCCGGGAGCCAGCAGATCTCTCTCACCCAGGGAGGCAAGCAGTGACACGGCTTGACCAGCCGGCATGGCCATGGCGGTAACGCTCCACGGGGCAACATCCATGCCCTCTTTGGCGACCGGTGCATCGGCAATCAGCGATGAGGAGGGGATGGGTTGCCCGGCCACGGTGGGCAGCCACGTATCAACCGGTCTGCATCTCTCCTTGAGAGACAGCAAAACGGGCACGCAGCCAGTGGCCATGGCGGCGACGAGTTTTCCTTCCCCTGCGTCGAAAGGGTTGGGCGGGTGGTTGGTGGTGGCCCGTCGGCGACGGTGGGATGGAGAGGCACCCAACGGAGCCTCTCCCCACAAAAGCAAATGATCATCCTCAAAACCGGCATGCAAAATCAGCATGACAATGTCCCGAAATGTTTGCAGTACGATGGAAAGGATGATTTTCTCTCGCAGGTTTGACAAAGAAAAGGAAAATTCCATCCCAGGAACAGATAAAGCCACGGTCGCAGATATCTGACCTTTACACGGTTGTTGACCATTGGACAATATCCAACTTTTGCCATACTATGCCTGCAGGAAAACAGTCATGGCTCTTTTCTGGCACCGGTGTTGGTGACCATCTCTCCCATATTGCGGACAATCCCTGGGGCAATGCGGCCAAAGAATCCCAACATGACTCCATCACCTGCATATCTGAAGAGTTGGCATGACGGTATACTGACAGAACGGGTGGCCGAGGCCTTTCGACGTCTGGAGTCCTGCACTCTTTGTCCACGCCATTGCGGCGTGAACCGTTTGGACACCATCAAGGGTGCGGTCTGTCGCACGGGTGTCAGGGCAGTGGTCTCCTCCGCCCATCCTCATTTTGGTGAGGAGGCACCACTGACCGGTCTGCACGGATCGGGTACCCTGTTTTTTGCCTGGTGCAATCTGCGGTGCGTTTTTTGCCAGAACTGGGAGTTGAGCCAACAGGGTGCGGGCAGAGAGGTGACCCCCGCCGAATTGGCCTCGCTCATGCTGCACCTTCAGGCACAGGGATGTCACAATATCAATCTGGTGACGCCCTCTCACGTTGTGCATGCCGTCCTGGCCGCCTTGGAAATGGCCATTCCTGCCGGACTGCGCCTGCCCATTGTCTACAACACGGGCGGCTATGACGATCTCGAGACGTTGGCCCTGCTGGACGGGTTGATCGATATCTATATGCCGGATATGAAATATGCCGACAGTGCCACCGGTCGACTCCTGAGTCGTGTCCGCAATTATTCAGAGATCAACCGCCAGGCAGTCAGAGAGATGCACTGGCAGGTGGGGGATCTGGAGTTGGACGAGCAGGGGGTTGCCATCAGAGGTTTGCTGGTACGCCATTTGGTGTTGCCATCTGGTCTGGCTGGTTCGGACGAGATTTTCCGGTTTTTGGCAACCGAAATCTCCTCCAACACCTACCTGAACGTCATGGAGCAATATCACTCTGACTACAAGGCGAATCGCCATTCACAGTTGCAAAGGCGGCCCACTCATGAAGAATACCTGTCGGCTGTCACTTCGGCACACCGCCACGGTCTGCACCGGTTGGACGCCCGGGATCGGCGGCGGTCCGTGTTTTTTTTCTGACCATTAAACCACTGGCAACCATCGGTGAACGACCCATGAATTTCTCATCCATTGCCCCTTGTCTTGCCCTCAATTGTCTGGAAACGGTCAGTTTTGAAGAATGACCAAAGCAACCGACAGGAATAGGAGGATCGAACATGGGCAGCTGGACGCCTGATGATAACATTGCGCACTTGATTCAGAATGGTGTGTAGGGGATGGACCTGAGTCGGTTCAGAGGGACGTTATTAGGCTGGCGGAGCAAAAGTTCCGACACCAACCAAAAAACCTATTAGTTAGTTCTGACGATTAACGCATCTTAAATTTATCGAGAAGGGTTCACAATGGCGGAAACAAGGTCTTTCTGGGCTGGAACCGTTGATTCGTTCTTGCAATCAGATTTTGATAAAATTATCGGGAAATTGGCCGTTCGTGTCTCATTGATTCATTCAAGCAATGAAAAGCAGCAGTTGATTGCATGGGAAAGGGAGTTGGATATTTTACAGGTAACATTTGAAACACTTGGAGCAGAAGCCCTTCCGTGGGGTGTCTTGTTAGAAATGCCCCTTCAAAGGCTTGGAAGACGGTTGGATGCTGTTGTGACAATTGGCAAATACATTGCTGTTGTGGAATTCAAAATAGGCGCACGATCTTATTTATTATCAGACATACAACAGGTCGAAGACTATGCACTTTGCCTCAGGGATTTCCACGCTGGGTCTCGGGATCGGAATATCATTCCCATCCTATGCGCAGAACAGGCCCCTATTGTGGATTTTCCGCTATCTCTTCATGTGCTTGAAAATGTTTCCTCCGTCTTGCAGTGCAACTGTGACGGGTTGGCCAATTGCCTGGATTTGATCAAGAGGTCCGACGATGGGACTGTACAACTTGATTGGAAAGATTTCGATGCATCTTCTTACAATCCGACGCCATCTATCGTGGATGCCGCCCGCCATGTGTACGCTGGCCATGCCGTTGCAGAGATCGGAAGGGCTGATGCATCCGCAGAAATGCTGAAGTCGGCGGCCGACCGCCTGAAAGAAATAGCTGTTTTGGCAAAGCTGGATGGCTCCAGGCGGATATGCTTTGTTTCAGGAACGCCAGGCTCAGGAAAGACGATGTTGGGGCTGGATCTAGTGTTCACAGGGGATGCTGGGCGAGTGGTCGGCGAGCCGGCGGCATTACTATCTGGTAACCGCCCTTTGGTCCATGTTCTACGGGAGGCATTGGCGGAAGACGCCGCAGGTCCTGGAATGACAAAAAAAGAAGCCAGACGGCAAGTGCACCAGGGATTGCAGAACCTTTTGGACTATCTGAAGGAGCATGCCCAAGGAGAGGCACCGCCAGAACATGTTCTGGTCTTTGATGAAGCCCAACGGGCTTGGGATGCCGAAGTCGGGAAAAAACTCTTGGGCAGGGAACGCTCCGAACCTGCCCTATTTTTAGATACCGGGTATTGCTGACGAGAGCACGGGCTGGGCTTGCCATTTACATCCCTATGGGATCTCCAAGTGATTTAACCATAGCTCCTATACAGTATGATTCTATTAGTAAAATATTAGGATTAGCAGGTTGCTCCACATTCTAACTTGGGGATGTTTTACCAGATCACTTTATGCTCCGGTAAAACGCTGGCAGGATCTCGGGGTCCGATCGGTAGCCGCTGGAATCCAGGGGGGGGGGAAGGATCCTGGCACCATCCAGCACTTTGCCAACAAGGAAGAACTCCTGGTCAGCTGGTTGAATGATTTACGGACCGGACTATGGCATGATCGATCATGTCTACGAGCAGCAATAATCTTCCATGGCCATCATCGACACCCGCAGCAGTTTGGTTGGCGGAGAGCAGCAGAGGGACTTGCCAGCAGGTGCGCAGAGCATGCACAATGGCCGAGGATCGTTGGTAGAAACATTCCAATAACGGGTGCCACTCCATGTTCATCGGCCATTTTGCCGTCGGATTCAGTGCCAAGGCAGTTGCCCCGGATGCCTCATTGGGTTCACTGGTGCTCGCCGCCCAACTTCCCGATCTGTTGTGGCCCACTCTGTTGGCCCTGGGCATGGAGCGGGTTCATATCCTTCCCGGTGCGACGGTTGTCACTCCCCTGGTCTTTGAACACTACCCCATTTCCCACGGCCTCATGCCGCTTCTCGGTTGGGCGGGTATCCTGGGATTGTTCCACTTTCTGACCCAACGCAAGGCCAAAACGGCCCTGGTACTGGCCGCCCTTGTGCTCAGCCACTGGTTGCTTGATGCCATCGTCCACCAACCGGATCTGCCCCTGTTCCCTGGCAGCGAGATGCGGGTGGGGTTGAACGCCTGGTCGTCATTGCCCCTCACAGTGACCATGGAACTGGCAATCTTTCTCTTCGGTCTCTGGCTATACGCCCGCACCACCACCTCCAGGGATGCCAGGGATCGATGGGGATTTTGGGTGCTGCTGGTCTGTCTGGTGGGGATCTACCTCGGCAACCTGTTCGGCCCTCCGCCACCCAGCGTTGCCGCCATTGCCTGGACGGGACAGGCCCAGTGGCTGTTGGTACTCTGGTGCTATTGGATCGACAAAAATCGTCCGCTGCGTTGCACAGGGAGGGACAACTTATGAACAGCGACAACCGTATCATTTCCGCTTGTGGTGTGCCCATGCCCCGGATCATCTACGGGACCGCCTGGAAAAAAGAGCGCACGGCTACCCTGGTGGCGCAAGCCATTGCGTTGGGGTTTCGTGGCATCGACACCGCCGGCCAGCCCAAACACTACGACGAGGCGGGTGTCGGGCACGGCGTGTCCGTCGCTTTGCAGAAGGGATTGGGCCGCGAAGAGCTTTATCTGCAAAGCAAATTCACCCCCATGGGCGGCCAGGACCCTCTGCGCGTACCCTATGATCCCAATGCCGGTTTTGCCGAACAGGTGGCACAGTCGTTCCAGAGTTCCCTCAGAAATCTGCAAACCACCTATCTGGACGGCCTGGTGCTGCATTCGCCTCTGGCAAACCCCTCACAGATGGAGGAAGTGTGGCACTCCATGGAGCAAATTTTCGATGGAGGAGGGGCTAAACAGTTGGGAATCAGCAACTGCTATGATCTCCGGCAGCTCGAACATTTGTATCGAACGGCCCGTGTCAAACCGGCCGTGCTGCAAAATCGTTTTTATGCCGATACCGGGTATGATCGCGCCATCCGTGAGTTTTGCCGGCACAACCACATCCTCTACCAGAGTTTCTGGACCCTGACGGCCAATCCCTGGATTTTGGCGCATCCCGTGCTGCGCACCCTGATGGAAAAATACCAACGCAGTGCCGCACCACTGTTTTTCCGGTACTTGAGCCAGATGGAGATCATCCCTTTGACCGGCACAACATCGGCGGCACACATGGTGGAGGATCTGGCCATCTTTGATTTTGCGTTGACGGACGATGAGTGTGCAGCGGTGGGAGCCCTGCTTTGACGGGGTACCCAGGCCGGTCTGTCCGGCAGATTCCCCGACTGCCGGACCTGATCCCATAGAAGACGTTGATGGAGTTCCCATCCCCTCTCCTGCAAGCGACTTTCCTGAGGCGGTACAACCGTTTTCTGGCAGACTTTCTCTGCCAGGACGGTACCACCATCACGGCACACTGTGCAAACACCGGTTCCATGCTGGGTTTGCTTGCATCGGGCGCGATGGCCATGCTCTCCCGTTCGGACAATCCACAGCGCAAATTGGCCTGCACCTGGGAGTTGGTCAAGGAGAACGACTGACCGGTACGTTTCCCCAGATCTGCCATGCACAAGCAATGGCGTCACATTTGACGTCAGAGGATGTGCGGTTGTTCGATTATCCTCTCTGGGCCGAACCGTTGCGTGA
>JAMOBH010000537.1:0-2068 GCA_039908085.1 Magnetococcus sp. YQC-5 | reverse complement strand
GAAGCCCTTGGTGGGGTCCAGGGGCGAAGCCCTTGGTGGGGTCCAGGGGCGAAGCCCTTGGTGGGGTCCAGGGGCGAAGCCCCTGGTGGGGTTTGGGGCGAAGCCCCAACAATCAACTTCAAATAATTGAGCGCGCTAAACCGATGGGAAGTCTCTTTGTATGGGCCAGAATCAACAAACTCATGATTGCAATGATTTTGCCAAATCCAATCTAAAATTTTCTGATTTTTCAATGCAAACCGGCTTTCCAATTGATTTGGCGCGCCAACAATTATTTTTATGTCTGGAGTAGGGCGGTTGAAGGGCAGATGGCTTGGCGCATTTTTTCCAGTGCGCGTTTTTCCAGTTGGCGGATGCGTTCGCGGGAGAGTCCCAGTTGACGACCGATCTCTTCAAGAGTGCGAGGCGTATCGTTGAGGATGCGCCAAGTGATAATGGTTCGTTCGCGTTCGTTGAGGACTTGCATGGCCTGGAGTGCGGCCTGCTGTTGGAGTTGGGTGGTTTCGGCGGTCAGGAGTTGGATTTCCTGGTTGTTGCGATTGTCTGGGATGAGATTTTGCAACTCTTCGCCGTCATCCAGGGCGGAACGGTTCAAGGAGTCGTCTCGGCTGGAGAGGCGACCATCCATATCCAGGATTTCCTGTGTTCTGACTCCGAGTTTTTGGCCGAGGTTGTGTGCTTCGTCGCGGTCGAGGCGTTCGATGGTGTTTTTATTGCGTCGCAGGCTGAAAAATAACTTGCGTTGTGCAGACGTGGTGCCGATTTTGACCAGGCTCCATGAACGCAGGATAAACTCCTGGATGGCGGCGCGTATCCACCACATGGCGTAGGTGGCCAAGCGGAACCCCTTGTAGGGATTGAATTTTTTGACTGCCTGCATGAGACCGACCGAGCCTTCCTGGACCAGATCCATCAGGCGAAAGCCATAGTCGGTATACTCTTTGGCGATTTTGATCACATAACGGAGATAGGAAGAGACAAGCCGATGAGCTGCCTTGAGGTCTTGTTGTTCAAAATAGCGCACGGCCAGTTGGAATTCCTCCTCCTGGGAAAGCATGGGAAAGTTATTGATTTCAGACATGTAGCGTGCCAGATCACTCTGGTCTGCGACTGGGACCAGGGCGTGTCCCATCATTGGTTTCATAGGGGCCTCAAAGAAGATATTGTGATGTCATCAATCAAGATGGATGTTCGTTGGGTGGGTTGGCGACCGACGGTGTTCAATCGATAATCAATGTAGGTGGATGAGGTATTATATGTCGAAATTTATGCAAGTCAAGGGGTGGTTGCGATCCGGGATTTTTTTTGGATTGTTTTTGGTTGGAATTGTAGGTTTTGGTTTGTGCATCATGCTGATGGTCCCGGTGAGCCGTTTGGCGCAACGGCGGAATTATGCGAGGATTTGGTCTCGATTCAATCGGCGTTTGTTGGCTGTGGTGTGTGGATTGGAAGAGTCTCTGGAGGGGTTGGAAAAACTGCCAGAACCGCCTTTTGTCATTCTTGCCAAGCATCAGTCAGCCTGGGAGACTGTGGCGTTGTTGTCGATTTTTTATCCCTGTGTCTTGGTTTTGAAACAGGAGTTGATGTGGATTCCGGTGTTTGGTTGGGCCTTGCGGGCAACACGTCAGATCGCCATTGATCGAGGTCGGGGCGTGGAGGCGTTGCACAGGTTGCATGATCAGGGGGTGGACCAGTTGAAGCAGGGGATTTCGGTGTTGATCTTTCCTGAAGGGACACGTTCTGCGCCGGGAATTCCTGGCAAGTACAATCCGGGAGGGGTGGCTTTGGCTTTGGCGGCAGGCGTCCCGATTGTTCCCGTGGCGCATAATGCCGGGTCGTTTTGGCCACGTCGGACGTTTTTGAAAAAACCTGGGGTCATTCAGGTCAGGATTGGTGACCCGATTGTGACCTCTGGATTGGGGCGTGCTGACCGCAAAGCGTTGGTGTTACGGGTGGAAGAGGTCATCGAGGGGATGATGAACACGATTGAGTGATGGAACATAATGTCCTTCGGGCAAAAAGTCAAAAGCAAAGTCAAAACCCTGGGGGATGAATCCCCCAGACCCCC
>JAMOBH010000198.1:0-10611 GCA_039908085.1 Magnetococcus sp. YQC-5 | reverse complement strand
CCGGCACTACGGTCCCCCGCCCCCTTTCATGGAGTTCAGGGTGTCGGAGTAGCTCTTCAGGGTCTGAAGGGCGTCGCTCAGACCACCGCCACCGCCGGCAGCGGCAGGCGCGGCGGCAGGCGCGGCAGCCGGCGCAGCCGCCGCCGCACCAGCTGGTCCGACAGCAGCGGTCTTGACTTCATCCTTCTTCTCTTCCTTCTTTTGCACCTTGGCCGGATTGAACACCTTCACCCACTGCCGCACGGTACGGCCCGCGATGAGCACCTTCTCGGTGGTGATGTTGCGCACCTTGGTGCCGGCCTCCCCCTTGAGCTCGTCCCCTTCCTGATAGATCTCCCCGTCGATGAGGGCGAAACGCTCGCCGCCCGAAACATAGGCCATGGAGACCACATGGGTGCTCAAATCCTCATCGGGGCGGTTGGCAATGGCCTGATCCGATGCCACCGACTGGCCTGAATAACCCAACATTTCCATGTTGACATCCCCCTGCACCGCCGTGGCCGGCACCCGAAGCTGATCCAGTTCCGGCAACCGGGTTCGCATGATCAGGCGTTCCGCAGAATCGACAACCGGCACCCCACCCGCATCCTTGACCACCTTATCCGGTTTGACATCAGCAATGGTGTATTGCAAAAACTCCCACGTCAAATAACTGCTGGTTGCGACGAAGGCGAGCACCATCAAGATAACGGAAATCAAACCAAAGCGTTTCGCTTTCATTCCGTCTACTCCCGCTCCAGTTTGAGGGTAAATTGCAATTCCGTCACATCGGTGGAGAAATCGCTCTTGACAACCTTGTAGTTGCGGCTGATCAGATTATTGATGAATGCCTCGTGCTCCTGACTGGACTGCTGGAAGCCGGCCTTGATGCGCCCCTTCAAAGTCAACTGGGCCCTGACTTTATCATTGTATTCAATCAACAACTGATCAAACGCAATCTTGCCACTCAGCGAAGTGGTCACATCCGTGAGAATGCCTTGCAAGGAAGGTGCGGTTTTCAACCGACCCAGGGTATCGGAAAACGCAACGATTTTCTTGTAGGCCGGATCCACCGGATCCACCTTCATGGCTGCACTGCTCCCAATATCGGTCAACTTCATGGTCTCGTCCGCCAGCAACAAAGACTGCCTCTGCAACCAGAGCGAGCCGAGATACAGCCCGGCCACCATCAACAGCGAAAAAAGAGTCACCAGCGGTACAGAACGCTGCGTCACGTACTGGACGCGATCCATCCACGAAGAGCAGGAATCCGATACCTGCATATTGGAAAGGGCATCGGAAATGGACGAAACCACAAACTCCTGCCCCTTGATCTCATGCATGCGCGGGTTAAGAAGTTTCAGTGGCACCTCATACTGCTTGGCCAGTTTGTGCGCCCATTCGGCGGACATCAGGCGCGCCTGTTCCTTGCCCATGGCAGAGGATTCACCGGTGGCGGCCCAGCCGGTGGAAGTGGAGGCATCCTTGGTGGCCATACCGAAAGAGGAGAAGCCGCTGGTGCCGGTAGTGGTGGAGTGGCCGGTAGACGACGCCACCTCGGTCTCCACACCCAGGAGCCAACTGAAATGGACCATCGACTCCAGTTTGCCGGTCATGTCGGCCAGCATCGTGCGGACCTCCTGTCCCACGGTCTCGGCCAGGCTCTCCCGGGCCTCCGGGGTATAGGCATAGACCGAGGCACGGCTGGCAGCCAGCACCTGCCCTGAACGTCCAAGAAGCAGATCCACATGGCGGTCATGCTCGAACATCACCAGCACGGTCTTTTTCTTGGAATGGGCCCGCAAACAGGCATAAAGCAGGGCATGAACGGAAAAAAGCAGGTGGTGATTCCCGTCATCATGAGCCCGATCTTCATAACCGCCAAACAAATCCCCTTCGACCACCGTGCAAAGCAGGTCCGTTGTCGTCTTGCCCCGGGAACGCTTCCAGTGAGTCAGGATGCGGGCATGCTCCCCGGCCTCGCCAGACTCCAACAGGCGACGCTGCGCCACAATCTCCACATAACTCGCCGGAGCCTCCACAGTCAGAAATCGAGCATTCGCTCCACCAAAATCGCTGAGAATCCATTTGTTACCCTTGACCGTATCCACACTTTCCAGTGATTCGGCAGTGCGACGACGCAACAGATGGGCGCTCCCATCCACCTCCACGATCAAGTCATCCAACAAAGATTTTTTCATTGAGAATCCACCCGGCCATCAACCCGACAGTCAAAAAAACGGCGCACCCAGCTTCCAAAAGCACACAAACACATCAAGATGAATCAACTGCGTGGAAACACCAGAAAAGTGCCGGACAAGGAGAGGATCACCTGCTCCCCCACGCCAAGCACCTTCTGTTCCTGACCGTGAATCTTGACCACATTCTCTTTACTGGCAGCCGCCTCCTTGCCCGTTTTGCTTCCCTTCGCAAAACGTTCCAACTCTTTCGGCACCCCTTCCTTGGCCGTCAGGGGGATAATCTCCAGCCGCTTCGGCTTGAAATAATAACGCGATGTAGGACCGGCATTGGCCATCAGGGTACGCAAATCGCCGACCGTCACCAAACGGGTTTTGATATCCACGTCATAGGTGGTCCAGACCGGTTCCTCCAAACGGTTATCCCGCGCAGACTTGACAAACGCATGCACCTCATCGGCAAATTTCTTGTAATCCTTGATTTTCTCGATCTGCTGGTCCTGACTGACACGGACGATCCGGGCGACCGACAAACGTTCCTGGGCAGCGAGATAATCCTTCCAGGCCACCCAGGCCATTCGACCGCTGTAAGGCATGGCGCCCAACACCGTCAAGGCCAAAAGAACATAGAGAAAACGGCTGAACAGGGAGATCAACTGCTTCAAAATAAGCATGGCCTTTTCAAACCCCATGAGGTGTAGTGAACAGTACGCAGATCCTGTCTGATTTTTTTATAAAATGCAATGCTGGTGCCTGCCAGCAATAGTGATGCCAGCCCGGAATGCAATGGCCGTCAAAATCAGACCCACAAGTTTAATCGGCAATCACCTTAAAAAAATATTTAAAGATGATAAAAATCAACTAAAAATTTTTAAATTTGCATGAATGCACCTATAGTTAGATATTCTATACAAATAAGATAAAAAAAAGCAAGCACTCCCAAATCGAATCGACGCTTTTTTTTTATTGACAATTCAAATCAAATTCGTTTATAAAAGCCACATACGTCAAAATTCAATCTTCACCAAACAAAGGAGAAACCAGAAATGCAAATCATTCGTCGCGCATTAACCAAAAAAAGAGGGGAGGCTGGCTTTTCCCTGGTGGAAATGGCCATTGTCCTGGTAATCATCGGACTGATCGTCTCGGCCATTGCCGTGGGCAAATCCACCCTGAAGAAGGGCGAGGCCACCAAGGTCTACCAGCAATATATCAATCCCTGGATCCAGAACGCCCTGGCCAATTACCAATCCAGAGGCTTTACCACCAACAAGGCGGACAATCTCGGCTTTGGCTCCAATGCGGACATTCAGCAATATTATAACTATGGCCAAGGAAGAGTTGAAAAGGTATCCGTAAAATACAGCCAAGAATCAAGCGAATTGACGATCACCTTCAAATCGGACGGCAAAATTTCCGATGACGATGCCCAGGAACTGAATGGTGTGATCATACATGCTTTGACCAATGCGGCCAAGCGCGTGGTTGGAACCTTTGCCAGCAATAACGCAATCTCCGCAGCACAGGCTGCGGCGACTGCTGCCTACAATAATGCACATGCGGCTTGGGAGACCCCGCCTCCTGGATGGGATACTGAACTTAACGGTGCTTACACGCCAGATCCTCTGTCCGAGCCCCAGCAGTCTGATTTTCAACCCACTGCTTTGGAAATGGCGATCACCTTTACGGTTCCTGCCGTCACACAGGGCATTCAGCAAGCCTCGTAAGCCGAGCGAGCTTTACGTAACCACAACACACAAGATTGGGACGACCACTGGTTTCGGTCGTCCCAATCCTCTCTCAAAACACCCTCTGCCAATCTACAATTGGCAACCTCGCATCAAGAATCTTGAACGGAACGGCTCCTCCGTAGTTGGGCCTGATCTCTTCTGCGCCTTTGCGTCCCTGTCTGCGCCATACTCCTTCCCATCCGGTCGGCGTACCGTCGCCCCGCCAACAGACAGCCAACGCCGCATGAACACAAGCCAACGTCTCGTTCCACTTCGCAGCACACACCTTGAACGGCCTGCGCGCCATCTGGAAAACCCACCGCACTGCCCATCTGATCTTCCCAAACCAAAAACCGCAGAGGGAACAAGCCGGTAGCCCCTGCCGCGTTCTGCCGCACCTTCCGGGTGGGCGGTGCAGCAAGGCCGGACTTGGCAAGCATAGCAAGAGAGACGACTATTTCCCGCCGCGCACCAGCAAAAGATAGTAACCACTGGAACTGGACTGGGCATTCCAGCTGATTGTCCCATCATCAGGAGACAAAAACCACGCATTGCCGCCAGGATTGGTGACGCTTGTGCTTGACCAGTAGTAGTCAGTGCCAGATTTGACATTATCAAAGACCCCCGACTGGATCGCGGGGCCGGCAAGACCATAATGGATCAGGCTGGAAAGTTCGCGAATGTTGGGCATGCGCCAGTCGGTTTGCGCACTGGCAACGCCGCACGTTGTCTGCCATGGCAAAGTTAAATTATTGAAGTTGCTCACCATGCCAAGCGATGCAGTCCAATCCATGGCAGTCCAGCAACCCGCATTTTTCATCCAGATCAATCCGGTCAATTTGTCGGTCACCGTGCCATTGCTGGCTTCGAAGCGTGGCGTTGGCCAGGCAACCCCCTTTTCCAAATCACCATCGTCCCCGCCTTGCTGAAGGACGGTTTGACCGCTCTTCGGCGTTGGCGAGGCCACCCAGTTGAATTGGCCCCCCTTCACGGCAAGCAGATGATAGGCATTCCCGTTCGCGGCAGCCGTGATCAAGCCGGAGGCCAAATCCACCGCCCATGCCTTGTTGACCGCATCGGCGGCAGCCGATGTGCTGGTCCAGTAATAATGCGGTCCCGCGCCGGAAGGAATCCCATCAAAGGGATGCCCGGTCGGCAATGACGGGGCGGAGCGTCCGAAATCGACCAAGGTAGCCAACTCCCTGACGTTGGGCAGGCGCCATGCGCCGGCAGCCGAGCCATCGGTCAAACCGCATTTGCCACTGGCCAGGCTGTTGGAGGCAGTCACAGCGGCACTCCACGTTTTGGTGCTGGATGCAGGCAGGTCCAACGTATAGAATTGACCGCAGTTGGCCTTCTTCAGCCATACCAAACCGGTCAAATTATCGGTAACGGTGCCATTCTGGTTGTTGGTGAAACGATTGATTTCCGACCAGGCATTGCCAAGACCCGAACCGGCATGATCCAGATCCTCTCCAGTACCCGGCAGGGACCCAAGCGCTTGCAAATACTCCTTGGAGTAGTTCTGAACCAGATTGATCGTGTGAGTTGCATCATTGACGACCAAAAGAAAAGCCCGGTTTGCGCGATTGCCTGTGCCATCCTGCAACACGATCCGCAGGGGATATTGAATCCCTGCCTGGTGGCCATCACTGAATTGCAACGGCGCCGCGCCGCTCAGGGTAAGCGTGTCGCCTGGAGTGCCATTGCTGTATGCAGGAAGAACACACGTTCCGGACGCACCCACCGTCAAGCTGCCGACATCAAACTGAAGTTTGCCCTGCAAAACGCCACTGGCAATGGCATCGCTTTCCACGCACCACAAATAGCCGCTTCCGCTCCCGCCTCTGGCCTTGAAGCTGGCGGTGCCATAAATATTGGGAACCGTTCCATAGGGCACTCCGGCGGTGACGATCTCCAAGGTCGAACCCAACTCACCACAACCGGCAGCCTTTTGCAACTCCTCCAGAGTCACCCACTCCAACAGATCATCATCCGCCACATCCGCTGCTGGGGTACTCATGACCAGTGAAGCGCCAATCGCCCCTTCTGTCCTGTTCTTGCCCGCAGTCACGGCACCATTGCGGCCCTGGCTCCAGATGACCAGGGCAACATTGGCCAACCCATCCACCTGAATCCAGGTGGTTTTGTTGTTGCAAATCCCGTCTGCCGAGGTCAGGCGACTATCGTAGGAATAACGAACCAAATTCTGATAACCATCATGGAAAGACGGTATCACATTCTCGAAGGTAAAAGTGCCGAAGGGAGGCAGTCGTCCCTTGGAGGCGGCAAATCCGGTCAGTGCTTTCTTGTCAGCCTTCAAGGCCGACACGGTCTTCTCTCGGCTGGAGGTCTCCAGGTTCGGGGTGAGCAGCGTCAAGGTCGAAATGCCGATCCCAATCAGAAACAGCAGCAGCGCCAAGCCGATCAGGCTGAATCCAGCCATGTTGCCGTACCGCGTCATGAATCCACCGTTTCTTTGCATGGTGCGCCCTACTGACGAATTTCGAGATTGAGCCGCCGACTGGTGCTGTTGCCAACGAAATCCCTCAAATAGACGACAAAATCATACACGCCCTGCTGGCCGGCCAAAGGCATGCTGCCCTCAAGCCTGATTTTGTCGCTTTCCAGCCACAGAGCCTTGTTGGCGCACTGATTGAAATCCACCACCGGCACCGAATTCAAGGCGGCATCCTGAAAAGAGAGCAGCGCGGACAAGGAACCCGCCCCTGCGGCACACAAAGCCGGATCGGCATCGTTGCACAGGGCCGGGGATTCCACACACCAGGCATAAGCGTTCGTTATGCCATCCACCTTCTTGCTCACACCGCCATCCGCCTTCATGTACACCGGCCCATAAGCGCTTGCGCTGGCACTGCCGGCCACCAGGGCATCCGCCAGAATCTTCAGAGGAGAACCTTCACAACCCGCTGCCGCCTTGAGTTCCGACAAGGTGGCCCAACCCACCAGATCATCCGTGGTATCCGTGGTTGCCGGACTGGCATAAACCGGGATGTTGAAAGTATTTCCGGTCCTGAATCCTGTAATATTATCGTAACCGTTATGCCCCCGGCTCCAGACGACAAACGCCACATTGTCAATCGTGGTATAGGTGTTGTTGCCACCCGCATCGGTTCCAGTGACAAACTGTTTCAGCACCACCTGAAACCCGGCGCTGTTTCGATTGCATACATTTTTGTCACTGACCGAACCATCCAGATTGGCGTCATAGGCGTACATCAGGTCAAACTGCTGCGCATCCCTTGGACTCCTGACGATCCCGGAAACGGCTGCGGGAACTTTCTTGGCCGCTCCGGCATAACCGATCAGCGCCTTCACCGCATCCTGAACGATCACTTCATTTTTTTCCTTCATCGCCTGCCGCATGGATGGGGTGTAGATCGTGATGCCACCTGCAATGATCACCCCGATGATGATCATCACGATGGAAAGCTCGATCATGGTAAAACCGCCAGTGCGCGCAGGAGGCGGGACAGCCGGAGCCAGTTTCGTATTCATGATGCACTCCAATGGAATGCCTGGGGAAAGAGGGAATTTGAAGAAAGTCTGTTTGACGATTACAGATTAGCACAGCGCTGGAAAGCAACGCAAAACAATTCCATCCCAGGACGATTTAAACCGCCGGTACTGCAAGCCAATTTTCCAACTTGAGACCCCTTTCTCCCAACCCGGGTCCCACACCCCGGAAAAATCATCACCCAACCATGCTGTACAGTGGCATAAACATGCCGATGAGCAACACCACGAACAGGCCACCTCCGATTCCCAAAGCGATCGGCTCGATGGCCTTGCCAAGGGTTTTGACGATATCGTCCAGACGACGACCATAATCATCGGCAGCGAATTGCAGCTGGCTGGACAAGGCGCCACTGGTCTCACCGATACCGATCATGCGCACCACAAAGGGCGGAAAGATCTTGGCATCCGCAAAAGAGGCGCGCAGCCCCAATCCGTTGATCAACCCGGTTCGCACCTCCCCCATTTTCTCCCTGTAGACCTCGTTGCTCAAAGATCCGCCCAAAATGTCAATGCTTTTGATCACATCCACGCCGGCATTAAGCAGCAGGCTGAAATATTCCGTGATAAACGCGAGATTGGAGGCATGAATCAGTCGGCTGATGATGGGCAGGATCAACACAAAACCATGCACCTGTCGACGAAAAAAAAATACTCTTCTCATGGCCAATTTAAACATGAAAACAAATAAAATCATTCCTAAAATGATATAACCGAGGTAATCACGCAAAAAATCGGCCGTAGCCACAATGCCCAAAGTCAAAGCTGGCAACTCCTTGCCCGTCGCCTTGATCAACGGCAGCATCATCGGCACCACAAAATAAAGCCAGAAAGCCATGGCACCGAAGATCGCGGTGAACATGAAGGCGGGATACATCAAGGCCCCCTTGGTCTCCCGATAGATTTTGTCCACCTTGAGCATATGTTGCGAGGCATCCTTGATGGTTCGGTCCAGAGCACCGGTCTCCTCTCCGATACGCATCAGAAACAACACGGTATCGGGGAAAAAACGGCCCCAGGCACGCGCTGCCTCAGAAAGACTGGAGCCGGATTGAATCCGTCCAACCAGGTCTTTGCCCACTTTGGACATGGTGGGATTGTCGTTGTCCGCCATGGCGTCCTGAATGGCGGACACCACCGAGATGCCAGACTTGAGCATGATGGCCACGTTATTGAGGGCCTCGGCCAAATCCGCCACCTTCACCTTCTCCTCGAAAAAACGCTCCAGAATGGCAAGAATGGCCCCCAGCAGCGGAGAGAGCGGCTGGGCAAAAATGACCGAAGCCCCATCCCGCTCCAAAAAAGTGCTGGCGGAAATAGGACTTTCAAACGGCAAATTGGCCAGCCCGCCCCGCACCACCCCATCCTTTCCGATCAGCTTGTAGCGAAAATAGGCCATCCTTCACTCCGATCTATCCGATTTCCAACGCCATGTCTTGGTAAATTTCCGCCAGGGTGAACCCGGTTCCGATGGATTCCAGCAGCAGGCGGATGTCGCGCCCGATCCAATCCATCACCAGCCACCCCTCGACGGTACGATGCCACCATTCCACATGCCAGGCTGTCGAGGAGAGCAGCAGGATTTCACGCACCGATGGAAGGAAGCGGTAACCCGCCACCTTGTTACCCCGGTCATGGGACTGGCTGGCCGGTGACAGCACCTCGACGATCACCACGGGGTCCGGCAAAAAACGCGCCTCCCGGCCAAACGGGGTGCAACTCACCGCCAGATCCGCCTGAAAAAAGGTGTCAGCCGGTTCCTGCACCCGAATCCCGGCCTCCACCACCACCGCACACGGGGCTTGCAACTGCCTCTGCAAAACCACCGCAAGGCGCGCGACCAGCTTGCCATGCAAAGGCGAGGGCGGCGCCATGGCCACCACCCGGCCTTGCAACAACTCGCAACGGAGATCGTCGGGATCGTCCCGGTTCAAAAAGGCCTCGACCGTCACCAACCGACTTCCGGCATCCGGCATGCTGGACATGAAACGATCTCTCCGTAAAAAGCATCATCGACACCCGGCGAGCCTGTCAATGGCCCAACACCCGGACGATCTCCTTCACCGTGGTATGGCCCTGTTTCACCTTGCGCACTGCGGTATGGAAGATGTTGCGATAGCCGGTCTTGATCGCCGCCTCTTCCATGGTATCCACATCCACGTCCCGACCGATCATGCCGGCCAGTTCCCGGTTCGAACGCAGGATCTCGTAGATCAGGGTCCGGCCCATGTAGCCGCTGTTATGGCAGTCTTCGCAACCGCGACCGCGCCACAGGGTGGTGATTTCCGGATCCTGGAGATAGGCCAACTCCTCGGCGTCCGGGCGGTACTCCTCCTTGCAGCCCGGGCAGATCTTGCGCACCAGGCGCTGGCTCACCACCCCCACCAGGGAGTCGGCGAGCATGAAGTTGGGAATCCCCAGGGAACGCAGTCGGGGAATGGCGCCGAAGGCGGTGTTGGTGTGCAGGGTGGAGAGCACCAGGTGACCGGTTTCGGAGGCGGAAACGGCGGTCTGGGCGGTCTCCTGGTCGCGGATCTCGCCCACCAGGATCACGTCCGGGTCATGGCGCAGGAAAAAACGGATCGCGTTGGCGAAGGTGTAGCCCGCCTTGATGTTGATCTGGGTCTGCCGGATCAGCGGAATGCGATATTCGATCGGGTTTTCCACCGTCAGGATGTTCTTTTCGGTGAGATTGAGCCGCCGCACCGCCGCGTAGAGGGTGGTGGTCTTGCCGGAACCGGTCGGCCCGGTGAGCAGCACGATGCCGAACGGCTCGTTGAAGATCTGGGTCAGAAGGTCGATATCCTCCGGAAAGACCCCCAACTGCTCCATGCCCATGAGATCCCCCTTGGCGGGCAGCAGACGCAGCACCAGGTTCTCGCCGAAGGGACAGACCGTGGAGGAGACGCGGAAATCGTAAGGATTGTTGAGGATCACCTCGGAGAAACTGCCGTCCTGGGGCAGGCGCTGCTCGGCGATGTCCATGCTGGACTTCATCTTGACCGTGGAGATCAGCCGTTTGAAGGTCAGGGGCAGGGCGAACTGCGCCCGCATGACGCCGTCCACCCGGAAGGCCACGCTGATGGACTGGTCCATGGGACGGATGTGGATGTCGGAAGCCCGCGCCTTCACCGCCAGTTGCAGCAGATGCATGATGAAGGAGTCCA
>JAMOBH010000536.1:0-2077 GCA_039908085.1 Magnetococcus sp. YQC-5 | reverse complement strand
GCCGTGCCCCAACTGGAACACCCAATGCTCTGCCAAAGACGCCTTCCTTGATTCCGCCAGTCTCCTGAATCGCCATGAACTGGTCCAACACCAACACGGTCGCCTTCAGATCGTTCTTGCTGGCCGAACGAATTTGAATACCTTTAGATATCCAGTTTGTGCGGATTGTGAAACGTTGCGGAAGCTCCCGTCTCACTTCAGCTTGGGCATCTTTGGCAAGGCTGGTGAGAGTCAGTGCCGATGCAAATTGAATTTGCTTTCCAAGATCTGCCATTGCTCTCTTGAACGCTGACTCGTTGAGTTTGATCTCGAATATGCTCACTGATGTACTCCATGGACAGATATGTCGTCGGTAAATCTCAGTCGATCCCCTTTTTCTTGACATTTTGGAAGTCAGCACATGCCATCAAGGACGCCAGACAATCTTTCCCACAACGGGAAACATGGTCGTCAAGTTTATCGAACATCCGAGCAATCAACGCTTTGGTCGCTTCGTTGTTCTCTTTGATCAGCGTTTTAATCTCATCAAGATCATCTTTTCTTACACGCTCATTGGCATAAACGACTTGGAAATTGCTGAACAGCGTTGTGATAGCCTCAAGATCACGTTTGAGACTCATGATTGTCAAATGCTGTAACCACATCAGCCCACCCATGATGATAAACATCACAGTTGGACCACCTTGATTGAGTGCGTTCAAAATCGACATGACGTCCATCAGATACTCCCCAAGAAAGCCACATTACCCCGGTAGGTGTACATGGAATGCGCATTCAAAGTTGCAAGAGGTGCTTTACGCGACGTCACCAGGGCTTTGAACGCTTCCGACACACGAGACCACCACGACGATTTTGCTTTCCAACCGTCATGATCAAAGAACAACTCCCGGCCCGCATGTGCGAAACGCCAGCAGGTCGGCAAGTGTGGCACCGGGTCGCCTGCATTGAACACCCTGGTGTACTTATCCTGCATGTAGAAATTCATCGCTTCAGACCAAAGCTCGTCACCACATCTGGGCTGGCCAAACGTCCAAAGATATTGATGTATACTGAAACTTGAGTGAACCATCCGTGATGCGGCGAGCGCAGCCAATGCACCACCCAGAGAGTGGCCAACAAAATGCGCACTGGTCCATCTGTTATGACCGGTCTCTGCCAAAACATCATTCCAGACTTCATCCAAAGCGAGGTCAAATCCAGCATGGACGCATCCCAAAGCCCGTTCAATCTTCCGGGCATTCAGGTTGTCAAGCCAATCCTGCGCATCGTTTGTCCCACAAAACACGATCCAGAGATTGTCGCCTTTCCGGGCGGTAAATCCTTGGACGTTGCCGGAGACGAATGGTCGAACGATGTATCCTTCCACACTTGGTTTGTTGTTGTAGGCCAGGAGAGCCAATTGTGCTGCAAAACTGATTATTTTCATTATGGGTATGTCCAAAATCTGGGCCGGGGGATGTTGTTGTCGCCAGCAGGAACAGCATCGAGGTGGATGTACCTGCCTGCGATAGGACCGTGCTGTTTGAGTCCAAAACCGGTAAAGCCAAGCCCAAGAGCCAAATCGATCAGCTTCGGAACGTCCTCGCCAGAAATGGCCACGTCCACAGCACACCCCATAGTGTGCGGGCATACGCTGGCCGTACTGACATCGGCATTATGTTCGCCGCACCGATATCCAGAGGTGATGATCATGGGTTTGTTGATGGCAGAGCGCAGTAATTCAAGCTTTTGCAGGAATGCTTGGTTGATGCGCAACTCGCCGCAATGGTGGCATTGCAGTTCTGTTCTGGTAAAATGCTTGGAGATATTTTCTGATATGTTCATGACGCCACCACCACAAAAACAAACGTGAGTGCTGTCACTATCACGATACCGCCGTGGATGGCAAGCAGGCCAAATACAAGAGTGAATTTTGCGCAAGAGTTAAAAGTTTTCATCAAACGTGCCCCATAACCTGTTTCCAGTTGCTGGTGTACTGCTCGACCGTGCCTGCACCGAGTGGAGTGTTGTAATAAGTTTTCCAGTAGAGAGCCTGACCATTGATGTCTCCTGCAGCAGGCAATGCACCAGGACACCG
>JAMOBH010000535.1:0-2082 GCA_039908085.1 Magnetococcus sp. YQC-5 | reverse complement strand
TCTGACGAGCATTCAGGTTGCTGATCTGGACAGTGCCAATCTGACAGTTACTTTGACCCTTTCGACTGCTTCTGCCGGGAGTTTCTCCACAGCCACTTCCGGGGCTGTGACATCGAGTTTTGATGGCACACTTTGGCGAGCCAGTGGAGCCAAGGCTGATATCAATACGTTATTGGCCGGGTTGATGTTCACTCCAGCCGCCAACTGGGATCAAAATTTTACAATAGCCACCTCAGTGAGCGACGGAATGGCCCCAGCCGTGACTGGCACCAAGAGTGTCATTGTTACCCAGGTCAATGACGCCCCGACTGCGACCAATTTAAATGCGGATGAAGGATTTATGCAAAATGCAGCCTCATTTCATTTGGCCCGGATCGTGATCACGGATGTGGACAGCAGTCATGTGACCGCCACTTTGGCTCTTTCGACCGCTTCTGCAGGAAGTTTATCCACAACCCGATCCGGGAGTGTGATTTCGACTTTTGATGGCACGGTTTGGCAAGCCAGTGGCGCATGGAGCGATGTCAACACCTTGTTGGCCGAAGTGACTTTTACGCCTTCACGAAACTGGAGTCAAAACTTTTTTATTACCAGTGCCGTGAATGATGGTCTGATAACCGTGACTGGGATCAAGAATGTCATGGTCACGGCTGAACCAACGGTTCCGAAGGACAAGATCAAACCGCCAGCAGTGAATAACACGCCGACTTCACCGGTGCCTCAGGTCACGCTGCCAGAGATTGTGGTGTCTGCGCCAAATGTTTCTCCAACACTGCCTGGCATCACCAAGTTGCCAGAGGTTGTTCCTGTTGTTCCCGTTGTGCCGGTTGTCTCGCCATCCAATGTGACAGTCCAACGACCTGATGGGCTTTCTGTACCTACAACTGATCCTGTACCCTCGACTGCTGAGGTGATTAAAAATTATCAGAACAGTTCTGATCCAGTGGGCAAAGTGATCGGTGGAGTCTTGGAGAAGGTGGCCCAGGGTCAAAACGTCCAGCAGGCTGATTTGATTAAAACGTTGGAAAAAAATGGTGCGAATCATGATACCGTGATGGCGGCATTGCATAGCTTTGTCCAGGTACAAAAAGAGGCACGCACTGAACTGTATAGTGGTGCTTTGCAAGAACTGGATCAACATGAAGCGGTGAATGTTTTTGATGCCGAAATGGCTCGTTCCAAGGGGGAGATTCCGAATTGGTTTCCAGCCTTGACCGGTGAAAAAATTGCGATTTTGATCGGTGTCAACCGTTATGAGCAGCCTATTCCCAGTTTAAATACCCCAATTAATGATGTCACCGAGATTGCTGAAATATTGCGGGCACGTGGGTATCAAACCATCATTTTGCCAGATGCTTCTTATCGCACGGTCATGGATGCCTTCCGTGTCGTGGGAGAAACGATTAGTGAAAAACAGGATTTGTTGGTTTATTATGCTGGTCATGGATATTTGAAAGAAGACACTAATATTGGTTATTGGTTGTTGTCAGATGCCCAGGTTGGGAGTGCCAATAAATGGATATCCACACGTCATTTGGCTGATTTTCTGCAACGAGTCAAGTCGCGACACACCATGGTGGTTTCTGATAGTTGTTTTTCTGGTGCCTTGACTCGTGAATATACATTTACATCTGAAAGCGTGGGGCTTTCCCAGAAAGAGGTCGCTGCCAAACGTTCGGTGATGATGATGTCTTCAGGAGGAGAAGAGCCTGTGATGGATGGTGGGGGGGATGGTCATTCGGTTTTTGCATCCCGGTTGATTCAGATGTTGAAAGGCTTGGAGTCTGGCAAGAGTGGGTTTGATTTGTTCCATAAGGTGCGCAGTGCCGTGGTGCAGCGTTCCCCACAGACACCTCAATATGGGGGCATGTTGTCGGCTGGTCACGAACCAGGGGGAGAGTACTTTTTTTAATGAGTCGGAACAATGAAAACCAAGACCTTGGGGGGCGGTGAACCGCCCCCCAATACCCCCCACCCTTTTTTTTTATTTTTTTTATTTTTTTTATTTTGCATTTGTAAAAAAATATTAAAAAAAAAGAGGGGGTCTGAGGGATTCATCCCCCAGGGTTTTGCTTGTATTTT
>JAMOBH010000197.1:0-10670 GCA_039908085.1 Magnetococcus sp. YQC-5 | reverse complement strand
TAATATTTTTTAAAAAAAAACATTTAAAAAAAAAGAGGGGGTCTGGGGGATTCATCCCCCAGGGTTTTGCTTTTGACTTTTTGCCCGCAGGGCATCCTATACCAATCCGACAATAACACATTTACATCACACGATCAGGGGTATCACCTATGCAAATTGACAATGCCATTTTAGATCAAATCACCCAGAATGTACTTGGAGTTTTCAACAAAGTGGGTGAAACCCGCGAGGAGATGAAACGGAAAGTGCATGATATTATTCGAGAAGGAGTTGAACATTTTGATCTGGTGACCCGTGAGGAGTTCAATGTAGTCAGTGAACTGCTGAGCAACACGCGCATCAAGGCGGAAAACCTGGAAAAAAGATTGAGCGAGTTGGAAACGGCCTTGGCGCAAAAGGGTGATAAAACATGAAGAGTGAATATGATGTGAGACAGGTTGACTCTTTGCCCTGATCTTTTGTATGATTGATTATACAGAGTAAAGCAAGGAGAAACAACCATGTTATCCATCAACCTGTCTGAGTCTAAAGCATTGTGACTTCAAGAGGAATGGTGCATGTTGGATGATCTGACGAATTGTCATTGAACCGTATGCATTAAAAGAACTTGACGCGTTAGATCGAATGGTTTCAAGGGCGTACAGTCACTGGTCATGATGAAACAAGGAAAAATACCATGAGTGCTGTCATGAAACGTAAAGCTTATCTGGCTGGGAAATGGGTGGATACTCATGAATCCCTGGAGGTAATCAATCCCTATAGTGGACAGTTGGTTGCAACTGTGACCCAATGCGGTCCCCGTGAGATTGACGAAGCCCTGGACAAAGCAGAAGGGGCGTTGCGTGAGACCCGACGCATGGAGCCGTGGCAACGGGCGCGGGCATTGTCTTTCATCCGTGACCGCCTGGTGGAACGACGAGAGGAATTTGCCAGGGTTTTGTCCCAGGAGAATGGCAAAACGATTGCCGAATCCCGCTTGGAATTGGATCGTTCCGCAGCCACGTTTGATATTGCCGTAGGCGAGGCCACCCGTGTTTACGGGGAAGCGTATGACCTGGGGATCAATGCCATGGGCGCGGGACGGCGTGCATTGGTGCGACATTATCCGGTTGGGGTGGTGGCTGGGGTGGCACCCTTCAATTTTCCGCTCAATCTGGCCATTCACAAAATCGCTCCGGCCATGGCGACGGGTTGTCCGATGGTCTTGAAACCAGCCTCCAAGACCCCACTGACGGCGTTGATGCTGGCCGGGATCATTCAGGAATCGGGCTGGCCCTTGGAAGCGTTTTCCGTGCTGCCATGCAACCGGAGCGCAGGACAGGTGCTGGTGGAAGATGATCGCGTCAAGTTGCTCACGTTCACTGGATCGCCAGATGTGGGTTGGACCATGAAGCAACAGGCCGGACGCAAGAAAGTGGTGTTGGAATTGGGGGGCAATGCCGGCCTGATCGTAGACCGGGATGTGCGGGATTGGAATTGGCTCATCAATCGGGCCGTGATGGGGGCGTTTTATCAATGCGGACAGGTATGTATTTCCGTGCAACGGATTTTTCTGCACCAGGAGATCATTGGAGAATTTCGCGCCCGTTTCAAGAAAGCCGCACGGAATTTGCGCCTGGGGGATCCTCTGGAGGAGTCCACCACGTTGGGGCCGATGATCGACCGAGGCAATCGGGAACGATTGCAAACCTGGATCCAGGAGGCCATGGATCAAGGTGCCCGACTGGTGACTGGCAACGAATCGCCAGACCTGGGACAGGGCAACTGCCTGACGGCAACCATTCTGGAGGAGGTGGATTCCTCTTGTCGGGTGATGGCCGAGGAGGCGTTTGGACCGGTGGTGGTGTTGACCCCGGTGGAGTCCATGGACGAGGCGTTTCAGCGGGTCAATGATTCCCGTTTTGGTTTGCAGTGTGGAATTTTCACCAATGATTTTGGCACGGTGATGAAGGCGTTTGACGAACTGGAGGTGGGCGGGGTGATTCATAATGATGTGCCCTCGTTGCGGATTGACAGCATGCCCTATGGTGGTGTCAAGGATTCTGGTCTGGGGCGTGAAGGGGTGAAATATGCCATGCGGGATATGTTGGAAGAGCGGGTTCTGGTTTATCGTGTCTGAGTGGTCACATGCTCGCCAGGGTTGACACCATAGCATTGGATGGCATCCAGGCCATTCCGGTGGAAGTTGAGGTGGACATGGGCCGTGGTCTGCCGATTCTGAATATGGTGGGGCTGCCAGAGGGGGCGGTACGGGAGGCCAAGGACCGTGTGCGGGCGGCGTTGAAGAATTCCGGGGTGATGCTGCCGTCGAGACGTATCACCATCAATCTGGCCCCGGCCCATCTTCCCAAAGAGGGGAGTGCCTATGATTTGCCCATGGCCATGGGACTGCTTGTGGCCATGGAGAGTCTGCCTCAAGAGGCATTGAATGGTCGCCTGTTTTTGGGGGAATTGTCTTTGGATGGACGTCTCAAGCCGGTTCCTGGATGCCTGCCAGCGGCCATGTATGCCCGTGATCATGACATCAAGGAACTGGTGGTTCCGGTGGCCAATGGTGTGGAAGGGTCGCTGGCCGGGGTAAGGGTGGTGGCTCCGGAAACCTTGTTGGATTTGATGCGACATTTGACGGGTGAGGTTCCGATGTCCCCGGTTCCAGCCACGGATTGGCGTCAATGGCTGGCGGATGAGGATCCACGGGACGGGGGCAAAATTCGGGATCTGGGCGATGTCAAGGGGCAGGAACACGCTCGACGTGCCCTGGAGGTAGCCGCAGCCGGGGGTCATAATCTGATCATGAGCGGACCTCCTGGGTCAGGCAAGACGCTGCTGGCCCGTTGTCTGGCGGGGATACTGCCTGCATTGACGTTGGAAGAGGCCTTGGAGGTGACGGCGATTCATTCGGTAGCGGGACGGCTGGATGGTGGGCATCCGCTGGTAGGTTTGCGTCCGTTTCGTTCGCCTCATCATACGTCATCGCATGTGGCCTTGATTGGTGGTGGGAGTGTACCCCGTCCAGGCGAAGTGAGTCTGGCCCATCGTGGGGTGTTGTTTTTGGACGAAATCCCGGAATTTGGCCGCAGTGCATTGGAGGCCCTCCGTGAGCCATTGGAATCCAGGGATGTGGGCATTGCCCGTGCTGCGCATTCGACCCGTTTTCCGGCGCATTTTCAGTTGGTTGCAGCATGCAATCCCTGTCCCTGTGGTCATCGTGGCAATCCCAATCGCCCGTGCCGATGCAGTCCGGCGGTGGTGGAACGGTATGCCTCCCGGCTGTCTGGTCCGTTACTGGATCGTATTGATCTGCATGTTGAGGTTCCGCCTGTTCCTCCTGAAACTTTGGCTGCTTTGCCCTCTGGGGAGTCTTCCATGGAGGTGCGCCACCGTGTCACCAAGGCGCGTGAGTGGCAACTGAAACGCAATGGTTCTGGTTTGTTGAATTCGGATCTGGAAGGACGATTGTTGAATCAATTCACCATGCTGGACACTGAAACGCAGAATTTGCTGTTGACTGCCAGTCGTCGTTTGGCCTTTTCCGCACGCACGCACAATCGAATACTTAAAGTCTCACGCACGATTGCGGATCTGGAGGGTGCGGAAACCATTGGGATTGGTCACTTGGCTGAGGCGATTCAGTTTCGGATGGGGGGGGAGGTTTCCGGGGAATAGTTGAGGGGGAGTGGGATGAAGCTGGACAAAGGTTGGGATGATTCACCTGATCAAACCAAGCCAGCTTCCTAGTTATATTTGATTATTATATTAAATGATAATAATTATTAAATAACATTATTTAAATCTTAAAAAGAGTTACAAATGAATTTTATAATTATTATTATAGTTAGAAATCATGAAAAATGCAAAAACTTAATTTTAAATCATACCACACAATTTGGTCTAGCCATCTCTTGATTGGCAAACCCATTTTGGATTTCAAAAGCTGACTCGTCACGGGTACATGGTCCTAAATGTCGATTATTAAACCATTTTTTTATACTGGACACCGGAACTCAATTTTGATTGTTGACTGCCAGTCGCCGTTTGGCCTTTTCCGTTCACACGCACAATCGAATTTTTAAAGTCTTGCTCACCATCGAGGATCTGGAGAATGTATAAAACAATATATACTTAAAAATAATTATTTAAGTAATTCAATTTCAGATAGGGGAAGGTTTTTAAAAAACACTTGAAGGGCGCAGCATAAAGCATGGGAGAGGTATGATGATTTTCTAAACGTATTTTATATTTTTTTTCTTTACACTCTCTATTGAATCAATTATGATATCAACATGGATCGTTACTTTATTGGTTGTATGATATAAAAACTAAAAGTCGAGATTGCGCAACATTTTTATGTTTTGTTGATGTTGAAGTCGTGCATACAGCAAACGTTCACATGAAAACGGTATGCAACTTCCCCACAAACGAACAGACGCGTCGCACCTAATGAAGCGAATACATAATGATGCGTGGTTTCATGAACAAACATGCCAAGCCAAATCAAAGCCTGACGCACTATTTATCCATCATGGACAAATTTTAAGTATTCAAGCGTATTGATCACAGCTTGGCATACAAACACAATGCAGCAAGGCTGTTTTTAAAAATTCAGCACTTCAAATTCATTCCGACCAAATGAGGACAAAATGTTAGTTTATGCATCAACAATTTGGCTAAAATTTGCACAAGATTTTTCTTGTCAGGATAAAGCGATTGCGCACTGGTTAGGATCCAGAATCAGAGAAACTAAATATTATTTTGATCCTTTAAAATTATCAAAATCTGGACACGAAAAAATGCCAGGAAATAGAAATTATTATGCGGAATGGGTGGTTTCAGATCATGAATATCCTAAACTGAAATCAATCAAATTTTCACACCAAGACAACTTACCAGGGCGAGAATGGATAACCGAAATAGGGTTGAAAATAGAAGATTTTGGAAGTGATATTGAATGTTCTGTGTTTTTGCGAGCCGAAGATATAAGCGTAAGAGTTGTTGAAAAACCAATCATTACTCGACCCGGCGTGGTTCCTAGATTGCTGGAATATGGTTGCCCAAGCATAAAAACTCCTGGTTTGTTTTTAAAGGATATTGGAATAGAGGAATCAAAAGCCTTTGCCATGCATGCTGAAAAATCAGGAATAGACAATCCTATGGTTTTGCTTAGTGCGGACGAAAAAAATAATTATTTAATAAATCCAGAAAATTTATTGTACCGACTCAAAGGAATTTCTGATGTATATCTTATACCTGCAAACACAGACTCTCACATAGTGTGCGATAATCTTGGAAATGAATATGCAGCCTATAACGGTGCAATCACTATTATTTTTCCATCAAGAGCTAAACATCTTAGAAAAAATCCTTTTTCAATCAGACTTCTTCCAGAACAAATAAATTCGCTAACTGAACATGGGAAGACAGAGAAAAAATGTATAGAAGAAATTCAATCCATTGTCTTGCACAGAGTGAATCTTGCAAATTATAGAAAGCATATTTCGTACGACAGGACAAAATATATAATAAAAGCGAAGGAATCTGAAGCAAAGTTTTTGCAATGGAAAGCAATTCCTTTAAACGATGACGTTCAATTATATAAAAAACAAATGTTAACCCTGGAGGGTATGTATAAAGATCAAATCAAGGAAACTGAGGAAAGCTTAAAAAATCAAATAGAAGAGTTAATGTTTGAGCAAGAATTATATGCAGAACGGTTAGAATCAAAAGAAAGGGAACTTCAAGATTTAAATCTCAGGATGTCTTGCATTAATACACACAAAATACATTACAAAGAAAATGATACAATAATTCAATCAAGGGATTATTTGTTGGCTGTGTTGAATGGGTCACCATCATTGTTTGAATCTCTATCAGCAATTAATTTAATGTTTCCAGAAAGAGTAATTATCTTGGATTCTGCTTGGGAATCGTCCAAAAAAGGAACAAATTTTAAATATAAAAAAAATGCATTTGAACTACTTATAAAGTTAACCACACGATATTGGTCTATTCTTGCTGATGGTGGCAATGATGAACAGGCAAAAATTGTGTTTGGGCAAAACGAATACTCATCTAAAGAAAAAAATAATATAAGCAAAGATGGAAGAAGAAGGAGAGAATTTTTGTATAATGGTGAAAAATACTATCTTGAGAAACATCTAAAGTTTGGTGTAAAAGACAGTCCTTCAGAAACTTTAAGAATTCACTTTGAATGGCTTCAGGCTGAAAAAAAGATCTTGATCGGACATTGTGGTGCCCATCTGGATTTTTAAATTTTAATTTTTTGGTAAAATCAAGACCATATGCGCTTGAATTACCTGCGAGCTTTAACAAAATCGTTACGGTGATCATCTCCAGTATTTTTTGCCATCATCACAATCCTTGATGTTTAATGTTCCCCCCACGCTCAACCCGCCAGATAATCCACAATGGCGGCGGCAATGGGTTGGCCGGTGGCGGCTTCGAAATGACTATACGCAGGAGAGGGATTGACTTCAAGGCAATAATAGTCCCCATCCTTGCTTTGCTTCAAATCAATGCCACACAACGGCAAACCCAATTGGGCCGACAGATCCAGGCATTTGTCACTGACATCCAAAGGCAAATGCATCGGTGCCATCCGTGTCACCTGTGATGTTCGGTATTCCACATCATCCCCATGAATCTCCGTGGCAAAAACTGCGGATCCCACCACATGCACCCGAATGGCTGGTGAGGCCATCCATGCCTGAAACTGCATAGGCCATGACCGCAACCGTTCCAAATCCTGCAACTTTTCCCCTCGCCACTCACGCATCACAGCTCCCTGCACCCCAATGGTTTGATAAACCACACGCCCATACTCTCGATGAAACGCCAATACCTCGGAGGGATCATTCGAAATCAAGGTTGGCGGCACCAGGAATCCACTCCGCATAATCCGTTGACTTTGATACGGTTTTGACCAGTTGTAACCCAACGTCCCCCCTCGGTTCAAGACCGGAATCGGGGTCTCTTCCAACCAATCATGCATCACTGCATGGATCAATTCACGCCGCTCCAGAAATTTTATACCTGTTGATCGGTCAACTACATTCATTGAAATTGTATAAATACCAGAAAAATCATCAAAATTCCATTTCAAATCACCTGAATACAAATATCCTTTATAAGGCCCTCCCCACATTTCAAAAGCAGATTCCATCTGCCATGGCACCGCGTCATTCAAGATCACACACTCAATGTGCCTCGCACGCGCCACCTCCAGCACCCGCGCCACAGAAGGGTCATCTGGCATTCCCAATATCAAAATCATCTATCACTTACCCTTAATCTTGTCTGATCACCAAAATAATTAACCACCGCATCCAAATGACCTTCCCCAGCGAAATCAGGCAGTGGCGTCGCCATAATAAACCGCCAATCCACCATTCTTCGTCCTGGTGCAAACCAAAGCTGTAACAACTCACAATTCACAATCCTCGCCAACTTGACGCATTTCACCTTCAAACCATCAGGAATATCCCCCACGACATTCAATCCGGCCACCAACACCGAAACAAACTCTTTTGACACATCCTCCAAACAAACCAGCCCGCACCCCAAGGCCATTCCTTCCTGCCCCCCAACCGGCTCCTCTCCCCGCAAACTCACCCCCCCAGCCACGCCCTCTGGACGATACCCAAGACAACGACCTGCCAATCGCCCCGCATCGCTGGCCACACTAAATCCCCGCACCGGCAACTCGGCTCGTCTGGCCAACAAAGCCCACCGCATATCACTGTAAATAACACCTGACAATCCATACGGAGTGGCTGGATTGATTACGCGGCACGGAACCGATTCCAGCCAACTCAACAACAGGGCATGCCAATCCATGGCTGCGCTTTGCCCATCCTGGGTCGTCCATTTGGCCAATGGAGCCAATTGTTTATTTTGAACTCGATTGAAAATCACAGCTCCCGATGCCCAACGCAAGTTGTGTCCATCCGTCAATCGAAGCTTTGTCTTCACATGCGTTTTATGCCGACCCCCCAAATAATGGGACCACAACCCACCTTCAATCAATAACTCCACCTTGAAGAGACTTCCACTGTCCATGCCATAACGCCGCACAAATTCCTGATGTACCCGCAAGGCTTGCGAGTCTTCTTCATGGATTAGCGTGGTCAATACGGTCATATCGTTTGCTTCTCCCTTTCGAAATAGCCGATTAAAACACCACCCAATTTGACGAATTATCATTGAACAAAAACAGCCTGTCAAACAGTTTTTTCGTTCAACCGCTCTAAAATCCAGATCTTCAATGATTAAAATTGTTTTTATGGTAAAGTTTGGCTGGAAACAGCAAACAAAATGATAACAGTTGTTCAATGGTTGCAATTACTTTAAATAGCTATAGTTGTTTTACAAGCTATTTCAAATAGTTGCGCGCTATTATGGAGTCGCCAGACTTATTAATGAGATGTTAATCAGTCTGCAAAACAATTTTTTGCTGTCACCACCATTCAATCATGGAATGGTCTGAATTCCAAAAAAAAACGCCCTGCGCAAGAAGGGCGTGATATCCGATCCACCAAACGTGAACCATCCTGAATGTCGGTATTTTATTGCCTGGAAGGTGTCGTGCGATATGAAACGGAAGCATGTACAAAAAAATTCCTGGGGAGGCGGTGAACCGCCTCCCCAGACCCCTCCACCCTTTTTTTTGATTTATTTTATTTAAAATAAAGGTGGATTACTGATAACTCGGCTTTTTCTGCTCCACACCCGGAGCTGACGGGACACTCTTTTGACCCTCAGATGGATTGACACTCGGTGGAGGCGGCGGCTTGATCTCCTTGAAATCCCCTGGCACCTGAAACAATCCACTCTCTTGCATCCCCTCACGGATATTGGATACTTCCATGGTCGATTGCCGCCCCTCTCCCATCCGCACAGGAATCCGCAACGCCACATCAATCCACTGTTGATAGGTGTTACGCTGATCCTTGTATGTGTGTATAAATTCCCATTTTTCCGTTTCACGACCGTCAAGCTTCTCCACCCCCAACAGTTTCCGTTCCATGACCGGCCCCTTGTCCGGCTGTTGCTTGATCACAATCCGCCGTTTGGGATCAATCCATAATGACACCAGATAGGTCATCTCCTTGGAACCTTCCTTGGGTGTGGCCTTGACCGACCATTTTTCAGTCTGAATCCCGTTGATCGTTTCATCCCCATCCTTGGTACAAGCCAGATGCGGGTCAGTCTTGCATGGACCTTGAGGATCTGTGGGCATGCGTTCCAAATCCGGTCTGGGAGGCAACAACGCTTCACTCATCCCCTCATGAAATTCCTTTTTGTCCGGCATCAGGGTGAACGCCTTCCGTTCCGCCATGTTGACAATCAAAACCTTTTTGGCACCCTGGTACAGACCTTCAGCCCGAAATCGATCCTGACCCACAAACAGCTTGCCCGTTGCCCGGTCCTTGGCATCCTCCGGGTTGATCATGACAATATCAGCCGCAAATGGCGCGGCATACCACGATGCAGCCCGAACAGAACCGGGCATGCACAAAAAAACCGTCACAGCAGACAACAGGGAAAATCGCATCATGGACATTTACGCGCCTCTCTTTGTATGGAAAATGGGATGACAGAATTGACGAAACCAAGAATATATCTTGGCGTTGACGCAAAAATCAAGCTATACACAACCACCAAGCCGATGGAATGATCGACCATCCCCCTTTTCTCTCTCGTCAACTCAACAAGGAGTACTACCATGGCCATCCAACGCACTTTATCCATGATCAAACCCGATGCCGTGGCCAAAAATGTCATCGGTCAAATTCAGTCCCGTTTCGAAGCCGCTGGTCTGCGCATCGTCGCTGCCAAAATGCTGCACCTCTCCCCGGAACAGGCCGGTGCCTTCTACGGTGTCCACAAAGGCAGACCTTTTTATGACGATCTGGTCCAATATATGAGTTCCGGTCCCATCCTGGCCCAGATTCTCGAAGGTGAAAATGCCATCGCCAAAAATCGCGAAGTCATGGGAGCCACCAATCCAGCCAATGCCGCTCCAGGAACCATCCGCGCCGATTTTGCCGACAGCATCGAAGCCAACGCCGTCCACGGATCCGATGCCCCTGAAACCGCAGCACAGGAAATCGCCTTTTTCTTCAATCAATTGGAAATTTGTCCCCGCTAGATACAGATCACAACGACCATGACCCTGAATCTGACCAGCCTCACCCGCCAGGAATTGACCGATCTCATGCTGCAATGGGGTGAACGCCCGTTCCGCGCCCAGCAGGTCTGGTCATGGGTTCATGTCAAACTCGCCAGCAGCGTGGAAGAGATGACCGATCTGTCCAAACCCTTCCGTGCCCGTCTGGCCGCTGAATGCGCTCCCTTGCGTCCTTTGGTCCGCTCCCATCGCATCTCCAAAGACGGCACGGAAAAATGGTCCCTGGAATTCCAGGATGGCGTCAGAGTCGAAACGGTCTTCATCCCGGAAACCAACCGGGGAACCGTCTGCGTCTCCTCCCAGGCAGGATGCAGCCTGGCCTGTCCCTTCTGTCGCACCGGAACCATGGCGTTGCAGCGCAATCTGACAGCCTCGGAAATTGTCCAGCAGGTCATTTTTGCCCGTGCCACACTGGCTGCCCGCAATATCCGTGTCACCAACACGGTCCTCATGGGCATGGGAG
>JAMOBH010000534.1:0-2086 GCA_039908085.1 Magnetococcus sp. YQC-5 | reverse complement strand
GCACCAATAATCAAAGCGGTCTGTGCGGCAAAGATGCCTGCCGTCCATTTGAGGATGTCCGTGATCTTGGTATCCAAAGCGGTGATCTTGGCGTCCAGTTTGGTATCCAAGGCGGTGATCTTGGCGTCCAATTTGGTGTCCAAGGCGGTGATCTTGGCGTCCATGGCCTCCATATCCCGGCGGAGTGCAGCCACGTCATGCTTGCTTGCAAGACGATGCTCCACCAGATCAACAAGTGCCTCGGTCTGGATGACAGCTTGCTCTTCATCCATGCCCGCATCTCGAAGTTTTCTGACATAAGAATAGGTATCAAAGGCTAAGGCTGAATGCATGGCTTCATCTCCTGATGGAGTGGGGATATGCAGGATCATCATTCAAGCAAAAGGCCGTCATCAGCACACGATTTGCACGTCATGGTTGTGCATGGTACGCGGTATTGGATTCGAACCAACGACCTTTGGCTTCGGAGGCCAACGCTCTATCCAACTGAGCTAACCGCGCTTTGAAAGGCAGATATACAGCTTAAACCATCCGAAAGCCTGTTGTCAAAGGGTGATCCATCGATTGACACTTGAGAGGTGTTCAAACGATGGCCTCTCTCGGATGCGGTTGACAAGGGCCTTGTATGGCTCTAGTTTAGGGAGCGTCTTCCGGGCCGTTTTGTTACGCACAATAACCATACCGGAAATTTCTTCAGCCCGTTTGACCCTTCAGGAGCCTCCAGCGTCATGAGTGACAACATCCTTCAGACCTCCGACGCCGCCTTTGAGCGTGACGTTTTGCAAGCAACCATGCCCATTCTGGTCGATTTCTGGGCTGACTGGTGTGGTCCTTGCAAGCAAATTGCACCGTTTTTGGAAGATTTGGCCGTGGATTATAAAGGTCGTTTGATCGTCGCAAAACTTAATATCGATCACAATCCAAACACTCCAGGCCGTTATGGCGTGCGTGGCATTCCTACTCTCATGATTTTCAAGGATGGGCAGATCCAGGCTACCAAAATTGGTGCCTTGCCCAAGTCCAAGTTGTATGCATGGGTGGATGAATCTCTGTAGGTCCATCTCTCCCGCAAGGTCAAACTGTGGACAGATCGATTTGGCGCAAGAATCCTTCCGCGCTCTTTCGATCTGGCCTCAGTATGCGGACAAGCTTGTTGCGGGAGCGTTCTCCCTGGATGACTTGAACCCGACTTGCTGCCACTCCAATAGCCTTGGCCAGCATGCGTCGCAGTGCCTCGTTGGCCGCACCATCCACAGGTGGTGCGGTCAGCGCAACCTTGATGGCTCCCTCTTGCACCCCCATGATCTGCTCCCTGGAAGCCCGTGGTTGTACCCGCACCAGGAGAATCAAATCCATGCCATCCCAGTGGCAGTTGGACTGTGGAACCGGACAGCTCATCCAAGGATCATCGGGCTGGGTACGGAAAATAACAGGATCATGTGTGCAATCAGCGACAACACAATCAGCACCAGACAGGCTGCGGCCATGGGGGTGAGATCCAGCCCGGAAAATGTGGGCACCCAGCGACGCATGGGGCGGATGACCGGTTCGGTGATCTGAAACACAAAACGAATCAGCGGTTGATGCAAATCAATGCGCGCATGTCTCCTCTGTCGGAACGTGTACCAGGCGTGAATGTGAAAGCCACTCCGGGCCAGCAAGACCAACAAGTAGAAGGTCAACAACAGATGCAGCAAACCCAGCAGTTCCACCAGCAGCGTACTGATGGCTCCTTCGCCACCTCCCAAAAACAGCACTGCGACCAGTCGTTGCATCAATTGGACCGCCAATAACGCTACTATTGGCGAGATGTCCAATCCAGCCACAGATGGAATGAATCGCCGGAATGGCTCCAGAACCGGTTCCGTGGCCCGGAATAAAAATTGTACTATGGGATTGTAGGGGTCAGGATTGACCCAGGAAAGCAATACCCGAATCAATATCATCCAACCGTAAATCCCAAGTAGAAAATTCAGCAGTGTACCGATTGAATGCGTGATGCCCATGGATTCCGTACTCTCTCATGCAGGTTGAATTTATTGATTGTCCTCCGAAAAAACTTCCTGGGGGGGGGGGGGGGGGGGGG
>JAMOBH010000196.1:0-10732 GCA_039908085.1 Magnetococcus sp. YQC-5 | reverse complement strand
CTTCTTCCTCTCATGCGCCGGGATCTGAAACTCTATCCAGGGCCACCTGGTGACGATGGATCCCCTTCGTGGACGCTACATGATCCGTTGCGCCAACGTTTTTTTCGATTGGGGTGGCTGGAAAGTACCATTCTTTCCCAATGGGGAGCCGGAAGTTGGGAGAGGATCCTAAAGGCGGCCCAGAGGTTGGCTGGTCCAATGGTTACCGTGGCACGGGTGGAGGAAGTGGCGCGGTTTCTGATTGTGAATGAATTATCGCAACCGACAAATCCAGGTGGGGTGAAGCAATTAATCATGCGTCATCACCTGCGTCAACAGGCTGTTCTTACCTGGTTGTTTCACAATTACCTGTTTATCAAAATACCACTGTTTCATCCTGACCGATTTTTGCAAGCTGGCTTGCCATTTGTACGACTGTTGGTTTCCAGATCCTTTCTGACACTATTGATTCTGTTGGGTGTATTGGGGATTTATTTGACTTTGCGTCAATGGGATGGCTTCATGCATGCCCTGCCTGATGCTCCCAGCCCGATGGAAGCGGCAGTGCTGGTGATTGCCTTGATGATAACCAAGGCAGTCCATGAATTGGGACATGCGTTTGCGGCTTGTCATTATGGCTGTCGGGTGCCATCGTTGGGTGTAGCCTTTATTGTGTTGTGGCCTGTTTTGTATGCTGATACCAGTGACATCTGGAAATTGGTCTCTCGACGGGCGCGCCTGGTCGTGGGAGCGGCTGGGGTGGGCGCGGAATTGGGATTGGCGTTGCTTGCGACGTTTGCTTGGCATTTTTTAGGGTCTGGACCGTTCCGGGATGCCATTGCCTGGTTGGCCACAGTCACTTGGATCTCCACGCTGGTCATCAATCTCAATCCTCTGATGCGTTTTGATGGTTATTATCTGCTCTCAGATATTACAGGCATTCCCAATCTTGGACCGCGTGCTTTTGCATTGGCTCAATGGCATTTGCGGGAAATCGTGTTTGATTTTGGGATCGCGCCACCTGAACGTTGGCCGACCCGGAAATATTATTTTTTATTAGGGTATGCTTATGCCACTTGGTGTTATCGTGCACTTGTATTTATTGGTATCGCTTTGCTGGTATATCACAAATTTTTTAAACTGGCGGGAATCATCTTGATGTGTGCGGAGCTGGGTTGGTTTGTGGCGTGGCCAGTGGCTCGATTTTTTTATCAGACGCCCTGTTCTCGCATTCGTGGAGGACGATTGATATTCTTGTTTGTTGTGCTGTCAGGGTTGATTGCATTGACAGTGATACCCTGGCGTCAAAGCGTGGAAGTTCCTGCGTTATTGGCAGCCGAGGAACATGTACGGTTATTTGCCCCGGTTCCGGCCCGTGTGACCGAGGTGCTGGCGCATGTTGGTGATGTCGTGACCGAGGGTACTCACTTGCTTACGCTGGAGGCCCCGGATTTGGAACGTAGTATTGTCGGAGCCAATGCCCGCATGCGGGTTTTGGAGTTGGAAGCCAATCAAATGGCCTCGCGTCCGCTTGTGCTGGCCATGCGTTTGACTTTGGAGCGACGTCTGGCCGAAGTTCGGGGTGAAAAACAGGGATATGAGACACAAAAAGCCATGTTGACAGTTACGGCCCCGTTCAGTGGCAAGGTAAGTGCTGTGCAGGAAGGATTGGCTCCTGGTCGATGGGTTTCACGGACCACAGTATTGATGGAATTGATAAAACCAGAACAAGCCATAGTCGAGGCATGGGTGCCAGAAATGGATATTGATCGATTAATACCAGGAGTTGAGGCACTTTTTTTACCAAATCGGGGTATGGGAGAGCCTGTTCCGGTGGTTTTGACGCGGATGGATCGGGCGGCAGTGGATCGTTTGAGTCGTTTTCATTTGACGTCAACGCATGGAGGTCCCATTGTGGTACGACAGGATGGACATGGGGGCGTGGTGCCCACCGATGCCTTATACAGAACGCTTTTGACTCCTGTTTCTCCTGTTGCCATTGTTTCCACGCTGCCCGGCACAGTACGTATTCCAGCACGCCAACAAAATATTTGGGATCAGGTATGGAGTGCGGTGGCCTCTGTTTGGATTCGCGAGAGTGGATTTTAGGGTCTTCCGATTTTTGCGTACCTGGGGTGGCTTTTAAGATGGGATGGACCCCCTGAATACGCCTTCCAGGAGGTCCAGGTACGCACAAACCAGAAGAACCAAAAGAAAAGGAAACCCTGTCCCAGCTTACAGGGATGGACCTTCACCCACACGTTGGGCCAAGGCTGCCTTGATGAAATCATCCAGGTCGCCATCCAGCACCGCATCTGCCGCGCCCTTTTCAACCCCGGTGCGCAAATCCTTCACCATACGGTAGGGATGCAAAACATAAGAACGAATTTGACGCCCCCAGCCGATTTCGCTCTTGGCATCGTTGACCACCTTGGCCTCTTCAGCACGTTTGTCCAATTCAAGCTGATAAAGACGCGCCTTGAGCATGCCCATGGCGTCATCCTTGTTCCGATGCTGGGAACGGCCATTCTGACACTGAACCACAATGCCCGTAGGAAAATGGGTGATGCGAATGGCTGAACTGGTCTTGTTGACGTGCTGCCCGCCCGCGCCCGACGCACGAAAGGTATCGATGCGTAAATCCTTTTCATCGATAGCCACCTCAATGCTCTCGTCCACCTCTGGATAAACAAACACCGAGGAAAACGAGGTATGTCGGCGGGCCGAGGCATCGAATGGACTGATGCGCACCAGTCGATGCACCCCGCTTTCGGTTTTGAGCAAACCGTAGGCAAACTCCCCTTCCACCCGAAGGGTCACGGATTTGCAACCGGCCTCATCTCCGGGTTGATAGTCATTCATCTCGATTTTGAAGCCGTGGGACTCGCTCCAACGCAGATACATGCGCAACAGCATCTCAGCCCAATCCTGGGATTCGGTTCCTCCAGCTCCAGGATGAATTTCCAGAAAGGCATTATTGATGTCTGCCTCGCCGGAAAGCATGCGTTGCAATTCCAAGGCCTCCACCCGTGCCAACATGGCCCCGGATTGACGACCAGTCTCCTCCAGGAGATCCAGTTCTTTCTCCTCGCTAGCGATCTCGTAAAGATCACGGGCATCGCTTAATTCACGATTCAGGAGATCCCATTCACCGATGGTTTTCTCCAGTCGGCTTTTTTCCCGCAAAACCTCTTTGGCCCGCACAGGCTGATTCCAGAGTGCAGGATCCTCAGACAAGGATGTCAGTTCCTCCAGACGTTTCTTGCCGTGATCGTAGTTAAAGATGCCCCCTTAGGAGAACCAATTTCTCCCAAATCGCATCAAAATTTTTTTGAATGTTTTCATCCATGATGTTCACCGATTCGATCTGTTGGTCACCAGAAAAAAAATCAGTATAACACCCTGACAGCCCTTCGTCACCACCCATTCGCACCCATTGCTCATGATCTCAACCTGACCGCCTGATGATGGCCTTCCGGCCCATCCCCGCCGACAAGCTCCTTGAAACGATGCAAAAACCTCTGTTTGGCCTCTGTTGGTTCCCACCCCTGAATCCTGACCGGGTCCAATGGAGGAGGAAGTGTCATCCAGGGAGCCGGTTCCGGTCCCATCAGGACACTTTTTTCAGTGGACAACAGCACCTTGTCCGCATACTTGACCTCGGCGGGCATGGATAATGGCAACCCGAAACGCTGCCCAATCACGCGCAAGAGGTGTTCCTCAATGGCTTGAAACTCCAGCATATGCCGCTTGATCGGTTGAGGAAGATCTGCGATATAGGCCTCGGCTCCATCATGGAGCAGTCCCCACAAGGCGTGTTCAGGCGCGACACTGTCAGAAACATGCACCGAATGTTCCGCCACCGAATAAAACCGCCGACAATGACCATTGAATCGGCACAACAGGGACAAGGAATGGGCAATGTCCAGGATTTCCACCTCCTCTGGACGGGCATCCATGGGCCAGAACTGAATGCCGGTGAACGTCTGAATCCATGCCCCATGTCGCTGTTTGGCCATGCTGTGTCGCTCCTTCTTGTCCTTGCTTGATAACGTGAAAAAAAATACCGTTCCCTTGACCACAACCTTATGTGCAGGATAATCTTTAACCCCTGTTCATGTCGACAAGGATCTCCATTCACAGTCTTTTTGTCAGGCCAAACGTCCGAGGGGATAAAAAAATATGTATTTTGCAATCATTAGTGAAGATGTCAAGGAGAGTCTTCCGTTACGGCTTGCAGTCCGTCCATCCCACCTGCAACGTCTTGAAGTTTTACAACAGGAAAACCGTTTGTTGCTGGCTGGCCCTTTTCCGCTCACAACCGAGGGCCAGGAAGGACCGGTCGGCTTTTCCGGCAGCCTGATCGTGGCCGACTTCGACTCCTTGTCCGCCTGTCAGGCTTGGGCCGATGCCGACCCTTATGTGGCTGCCGGTGTTTATGCCAAGGTGACAATCAAACCTTTTAAGAAAGTCTTTCCATGATCGCACTTGGATTTAATTTTTTATGATTTCAAGGGATTTCATTCATGACAACACTGGCCACTATTTGGGATCCAATTCATCATTATTATTGATACCATTTATATAAATTATAGTCAAAGTCAAAAGCAAAACCTTGGGGGATGAATCCCCCAAACCCCCTCTTTTTTTTTAATATTTTTATTAAAAAAATGGGGAGGTAAATCAGATATGAGAGGGGGCAAAACAAATCATGGAAAAACCAAAATTGGCCATGTATTGGGCCTCTGGCTGCGGAGGGTGCGAAATGGCCCTGGTCAATATCCACGAACACATCCTGGACGTAGCCGCTGCCTTTGATTTCTTTTTCTGCCCTTGCCTGCTGGACACAAAATACCAGGAAGTGGAAGAGATGGCTGATGAAACGATTGCCATCACCTTCTTCAACGGTGCCATCCGTTCCAGCGAAAACGAAGAGATGGCCCACCTGCTGCGACGCAAATCTCAACTGCTGATCGCCTTTGGCTCCTGCGCCCATGCCGGATGCATCCCTGGATTAAGCCATTTTTCCACACGCTCCGACCATTTTCAAACCATTTATCTGGACAATCCCAGCCTGGACAACCCGACAGCCATTACCCCGCAAACCGAAGTCCAAGTCCCGGAAGGGATACTCACCCTGCCGTATTTCATGGATAAGGTAAAAACATTGGGACAGGTGGTGGAGGTGGATTATACCATTCCAGGGTGCCCGCCAGAAGCCCATCAGATCTGGAATGTCATGGATCATCTCATTGAGGGACGACCTTTGCCACCCAAAGGAAGCGTCTTGGGTGCCGGGCGTTCCTCGGTGTGCAACGAGTGTAATCGTGTCATAAAAGATAAAAAAATCAAACGACTCTATCGAAATTACGAACTGGTGCCAGATGCGACCAGCTGTTTGCTGGAACAGGGGCTGCTTTGCATGGGAAGTGCCACCCGCGATGGTTGCGGCGGTTTGTGTCCCATGGTGAACATGCCCTGCACCGGCTGTTACGGAACCCCGGAAGGGGTATTGGACCAGGGGGCCAAAATGGCCAGCGCATTGGGGTCCATGTTGGATATCGGAGAGACCAGAGAATTGACCGAAGAGTCGATAACCCACCGGATGGATGAAATACTCAACACCATGCCCGATTTGGCCGGAACTTTTTATAAATACAGTCTGGCTGGCTCCATTCTTGGGGGCAGGAAGGCCCAAACATGAAAAAAATCACCATCAATCCGGTCACCCGCCTGGAAGGGCATGCCAAAATCGAAATTTTCTTGAATGACGCTGGCGAAGTGGCCAATACCTACTTCCAGATTCCGGAATTGCGCGGTTTCGAACAATTCTGCGTAGGCCGCCGGGCCGAAGAGATGCCAGTCATCACCAATCGCATCTGCGGGGTCTGCCCAGAGGCCCATCACATGGCCGCCACCAAAGCCTTGGATGCCCTGTTCGCTGTCGAACCACCCCCAACTGCAAAAAAAATCCGTGAACTTTTGTACATGGCTTTTTTTGTCACAGATCATACCACCCATTTTTACGCCCTGGGTGGCCCGGATTTCATCATCGGTCCAGAGGCCCCGGCAAAGGAACGCAATATCCTGGGGGTGATCAACAAAGTGGGATTGGACATTGGCAAACAGGTGATCGCCTGTCGCGCCCGCAACCATCATGTCATCCAAATGCTGGGGGGTCGCGGCATTCATCCCTCTGCTGGCCTGCCCGGCGGCTGGAGCAAAGCCATCAACCCCGAAGAACGCCTGGAAATCGAAACCATCGCACGCCAGAATATCGAATTCGCCTTGTTCAGCCTACAGATATTCGCAGACATCGTCTTGAAAAATCCCGCCTATCTGGAACTTGTGACCTCTGACACTTTTTGCCATCAAACCTACTCCATGGGCACTGTGGACCCCAAGGGACAGGTCAATTTTTATGACGGGATGATTCGCGTTGTGGCCCCGGATGGCCTGGAATGGCTGCGTTATCACCCCAGCCAATATGCACAGCATCTGGCTGAACATGTGGAACCCTGGACCTATCTCAAATTTCCCTACCTGAAACAAATCGGCTGGCACGGTTTTGTCGATGGCCCCCAAAGTGGCGTCTATACCGCAACGCCCTTGTCCCGGCTGAATGTCTCCAATGGCATGCCCACTCCCAAGGCACAGGAGCATTTTGATCAATTGTTTTCCACCTTTGGTTGTCAACCACTGGGCAATGGCCGATATCAACCCATTCATCACCGCCTGGCAACCCACTGGGCACGGTTGATCGAATTGCTCTACGCCTCTGAGCGGATGTTGGAGTTGGCAACCGACCCGGAAATTCTCTCCCCGGATGTACGGGCCAAGGTCAAGACTGAAAACATCTGTGGCATTGGCATCGGTTCTGTGGAAGCCCCCAGGGGTACTTTGACCCATCACTACGAAACCGATCAGCAAGGGGTGCTGACCCGTGTCAACCTGATTGTCGGGACCACCAACAACTACGCCCCCATCTGCATGTCCACCAAAAAAGCAGCAGAACGGTTGATCCACAAGGGGCAAGTGGTGGGACAAGGCATCTTGAATCAAATCGAGATGGCATTCCGGTTATATGATCCATGTTTTTCATGCTCGACCCACTCCATGCCCGGTCATATGCCCCTCATTGTCACCATCCGGGATCCCAATGGCACGGTAGTGGATGTCTTGCGTCGAGATGGATGAGCCATCAATTGAAAACGATAATCATTGGGCTAGGCAATCCTGTTTTGAGCGATGACGGGGTGGGCGTACAGATTGTACGTTTGGTGCAACAGGAGATGGCATCTGAACAGGGATATTGTTTTGCCGAGGGTGCATTGGGTGGACTGAATTTGATGGAACGGCTGGTGGGGTTTGAGCATGCGGTGATTGTGGATGCCTTCATCACCGGGCAGCGTCAACCGGGCAGTGTGATTGCTTGTGAACTGGAAGAACTGCCTGACACCCTGCACACGTGGTCTTCCCACGACACCACCTTGACAGTGGCCATGGAACTGGGGCGCATCATTGGATTGGTTTTGCCGACATCCATACGCATCTGGGGTATTGAGGTCCGCAACGTGGATACCTTTGGTGAACGGTTTTCCCAGGATGTGGAGACCGCCATACCTGGAGTGGTTCGAGAAGTGGTTGCCTATCTGCGGGGGTGCGAAACATCATGAAAGGAACCGGTGTCTATTTTTGTACCTGTGGCGGCATTGTCACCCAAACGGTGAGTGCCGAAGCCGTGGGACTTCAGATCGGGCAATTGAAAGAAGTTGCTTACGTCACAACCATGGAGTTTCTCTGTTCCCCGGAAGGTCAGGAGGCCATGGTACTGGACCTGGCCCAGAAAAATCCAGATCGGGTTGTGGTGGCGGCCTGTTCCCCGCGAGACCACGAAAACACCTTCCGCGCCGTGCTGGCCCAAACCCCGATCAACCCCTATTTGTTGCAGATGGCCAACATCCGTGAGCAGGTCTCCTGGGTGACCCGTGATCCAGATCTGGCAGCAATAAAAGCCACCAGTCAGATCCGTGGGGCTGTCCAACGGGTCAACCAGCATGCCCCTTTGTACAAAAAAAGCCTGGAAATATCCCCAGACGTATTGATCATCGGGGCAGGTCCGGCGGGCAGTGCTGCGGCACTTCGGTTGGCTGAATCTGGCCGCAAGGTGATCCTGGTGGAAAAAAGTCCGGTAATTGGAGGCATGGCGGTACGTTTTGAAGAAGTTTTTCCCCACATGGAGTGCGGTCCCTGCATGATGGAACCTCTGCTTGACGACCTTCTGCACGGGGATGATGCGCAGTATATTGAATTGCTCACTCTGTCCGAAGTGACGGATGTGGCAGGTTATTTTGGTAATTTTCTGGTCAAAATCCGTCGCCAGCCACGTCATGTAGACGAAACCCTCTGTATTGGTTGCGGGGAATGTATTCCACCTTGTCCGGCCACGGCCAAAAACAGCTACAACGCCAATCTGGATGAGAGAAAAGCGGTATATTTTCCATTTGCCGGTGTTTTGCCCAATTTTCCACTGATTGACATGGAAAGCTGCCTGCGTTCCCACGGGGAGAATTGTCAACTTTGTGTGGCGGCCTGCCCGGTGGAAGGGGCATTTCTGTTTACGGAACCTGTCACAATCATTGAAAAAAATGTGGGGGCCATTGTGGTTGCCATTGGCTCTGCCCTGTACGACTGTTCAGCGGTCGCTGAACTGGGTGTTACTGGCGGTCATGACCTTTACACCAGTTATGCATTTGAACGCCTGCTGGCACAGAACGGTCCCACCCAGGGGGAGGTGGTCACGGTACGCAATCAAACCCCTCCGGCCTCGGTGGCCATTGTTCATTGCGTGGGGAGTCTGGATGCCGCCCATCGGGACTACTGCTCGGAACTCTGTTGCCAGAATGCCTTCAAGTTCAACTTGTTGCTGCAAAAGAAAATGCCTGATACCCTGGTTCACCACTTCTACAAAGAGATCGTGGCACCGGGCAAGGATGGTTTTTCCCTTTACCGGCAGATTCGGGAGCATCCCAACAGTCGTTTTGTGCGTTATCCTTCTGGCCACGATTTGCATATTGCCAGACAGGAACAGGGGTATCATGTTGGGTATACGGATGCCAACGGACATTCAGGACGGGTGGAGGCGGAGATGGTCATTCTCTGTCCTGCGCTGGTTCCATCTGAGGATGCGGCCCAATTATCTGCCATGCTGGAAGTGAAACGGGATCGGCTGGGATTTTTTGCGGAGTCGCATAATCGGTTGCATGCCGTGCGCAGCACCATCAGAGGTATCTTTATTGCCGGAACCTGTCAGGCCCCGATGGATTTGCAAAAATCAATGAGCCAGGGAGTGGCGGTAGCTGGTTATATCCTGTCTGAATTGGTGGCTGGCAAACAGATCGACATCGAACCGGTCACGGCCTTGGTGGATGAAGAACGGTGTTCCGGCTGCCGGGTTTGTTTGCTGGTCTGCCCGTACAAGGCCATTCATCTGGATGAGGCAGGGAAAAAATCCAGAGTAAATGCTGTATTGTGCGCGGGGTGCGGGACATGTGTGGCCTCCTGTCCGGCTGGGGTCATCAAGGGCAATCATTTTACCAATGAGGCGATTTTTGCTGAAATCGCGGGGGTGTTGGCGTGACAACGACATCAGATGAATTTGAACCGAAAATTCTGTGTTTTTTGTGCAACTGGTGTTCCTATGCTGGCGCGGACAAGGCGGGTTCGGCTCAACTCGACACCCCCCCCAATGTACGGGCCATCCGGGTCATGTGCAGTGGACGGATTGATCCCCAGTTTATTCTGGAGGCCTACCGGCAAGGAGCGGATGGAGTGGTGATTCTGGCCTGCCATCCAGGGGATTGCCATTACAAGGAAGGCAATTACCATGCAGCCAAACGCCATCGAATCGTGTTGCGTCTGCTGCGCCAGTTTGGTATCGACGAAGCGCGTTGCCAGATGGATTATGTTTCGGCGGGTCAGGGTGAAAAATATGTCCAGGTTTTGACAAATGCCGTAGAGAGTGTCAGGGCCTTGGGCCCTTTGCAATGATGGCGTGTGCGACAAGCCATGGGCGTGATCCAGGGGTGAAACCAGCATCAACCCATTGATTTTTAACTGTTGAGTTTTATACAAGAAATCGCATTCACACTATTGGAGGATGAAAAATGGCGATGATCACACTTGATGCCAAGGGACTGAAATGTCCACAGCCCCAGTTGAAGATGACCATTCAAATTACCAAAATGAAACCAGGAGATATCATCGAGGTGACAGCGGATTGTGACACTTTCGAGGATGATGTCCGCAAATGGTGCGGACGCAACAACAAGACCTTGCTGTGGATGAAAAATCTGGGCGGTATGGTCAAGCAATGTCAGGTGCGGGTATAACCGATCCCATTCGATTGAATTGTGATCTGGGCGACAGTGTCCCAAGGAGTCTGGATAATCCCGACTCTGCAACGGTTGCGACCAGGGCTGGAAAGGGATGATCCAAAACCTCAACACAGGCGCGGGTCTCCCTGGTCATGAAAATAATAAAAAAATAATTATATTAATTAACAAAAATCCTTTCCTTGCTTTTATATAATGTCATCTACAGTCTTCTGTTTAGTGCCTGGCAGAAAACAGCAAAACATCTTGAAGAACAATTATTTATGCTTGATTTTTGTGATCGAAGTTTGTATCCTGCAAGGATCATAAGCCATGTCGCAGACTCAAAATCGATTGAAGTTTCTTTTCTGATCGGTTTT
>JAMOBH010000195.1:0-10754 GCA_039908085.1 Magnetococcus sp. YQC-5 | reverse complement strand
GCGAAGCCCTTGGTGGGGTCCAGGGGCGAAGCCCTTGGTGGGGTCCAGGGGCGAAGCCCTTGGTGGGGTCCAGGGGCGAAGCCCTTGGTGGGGTCCAGGGGCGAGAGCCCCTGGTGGGGTTTGGGGCGAAGCCCCAAAATCATCCCAAGATGGTCAGGGTTTACAATGATCCGGCATGGGGGAATGCTTGAGACCCTCCCATTGCACAGCATTTCCATGTTGTGGCAAATGGGATAAACTGACTGTCATTATATTCTTGCAATCAAAGGATGATCCGGTCATGGACAAACAGGCGGAAAAAAATCTGGAACTTCTCCAGCAGCAGACAGCGACCTGGATACAGGAATTCATGAGCAATCAACGTTTCGGCGGTTTGACCTCGAAACAAAAACGGAACTTCAAGCAGATCATCACGCTGTTCATCAAAACGATGTATTGCCAGCATGGACGCATTCCCAAAAAATGGACGGCTCAATCTGTGGAGACCTGCTGTCTGGAGACCTTGCCGGAAAGTGGCGCATTGCGGGATGCCTTTTTTTTGGCCATGCCACCGGTCCTGGTGGCTTTTTTTGGTTATCTGGAAGAGATCGGTCAGATCAGCAATGCCACTGTGTTGATTCGGGCCATGAATCGTGTGCAGGAAAAACATATCAAAAATGCCTGTGATATCGAATCCACATGCGGAAAGAAATCATTGTCAGAATCCTTTGGCACCGGACCAGGCACAGAAGAAACTTTGCTTTCGTTGCGTCGGTTTGCAGCCCAGATTGCCAAGGAAATTGCCAGGGAACGACCCGCGTTGATTTCCAGAGAGGCGATGCAGAGTTTTGAAAGACAACCTGTATTGATTTTTGACATTTTGCATCTTCTTTCGGAACAGTTTAATCGTCCTGAACAACCGGATGATTACATGCTGACAGCGTATTTTTTGCTGCTTTCGCATTCTTTTCAAAATATAAAATTTGCTCTGGAGCGTCGTTTTGATTGGGCACGCGAGATTTATCAGGAATTTCAATCGGTTCTTGTCAAGCAGGCCATGCAGGAGAATTTTCCGCCTCAACTGCTGGTAGGTATTCTTGAGTCCATTTCGGAAGCCAGATTGGAAATTTCGCAAGAGCTGTTGGATATCTATGAATATCAAATCACGAATTATGCCCCCCAACAGGAAGTTCCAACTCGTGGACAGGTTGATGCCATGTTCGAGAGTCTGGTGCATGAACATGGCGGCGAGCCTTTTGCCATCAGTGACACCTTGGGTCAAATGATACGGGCATTGCCTTTGGATGCCCAGTCTGCCTTGATAGGGGAATTCGCCTATTCCAATCTGCCAGGCATGAAAGACGCTGTGGTATTGTTGTGTTTGCATACCGAGGCGACGGTGCGTCATGAGGCCCTGCAATGGTTGCAGCAAAATGCGCCATCCATCACATCGAGCGCGTTGCGTCGTTTGATCGTGATGCGCAACTGGGTGCTGCCACAAGAACGCAAATGGTTGGATCCGCTGATCAGGACAGCCCGGATCAAAGGCGTGGAATGTGCCCATTGGGGAACAGGTTCGCAGTTGAGTTCCTTGCAAGCCTCGCAAATGGATGGAGTGGGTGCGCAATCGTTGTTGCTCTCCATGGTCGATGAGGGGGAACAAACGCGTATTGGAGCTGTTTTATTGAAACAAAACAATGGGATTTCCGATGCCTGGGTGACGCCGTCGGTCTCAAGGCAGGAGAGTGCGTTGACGTTTCGTCAAGCCGGGAAGAGAGAATTTTTCCTGGATGTTTCAGAGGAGTACCTGCATGCGGCCATCAGGCATCATCTGGCCGTTGGATTGGAGCAGGGGGAGCCTCCACCGATTGGTTTGTTGCTGTTGGCTGAAACCCTCGCCGCCACGGTGTGGATACCAGAACGAATGGATGGTCATGCCGCAGTCGAGCAGATGATCCTGGAGGCAGGACCGCAAGCCATGGATGAACAGACCCTGACCAAAATCATTCAAACCAGTGGGGAATGGAGTGACATTCCCAAGATCACCGGTTCCTGGTTTGAAGACAGTCAGGAAGTGGTGACTTTTATGGAGAACAGGCGTGTACGCAATCAGGAGCGTCTGGTGCGACAGGTTTTGGAGTTGTTTTGTGAGCCGAATCGGATGGTCTGGGCGGACAGGTTGGCCTGGACGGCGTTTTGGTTGCATGCACAAACCAGCAAGGTGAAAAAAATGGCAGGGTTGGATCTTCATTTTGCTGTGATGGCGCGTGAACTTTATCAGGGGCGTCCTTTGTATGAGTTGCCCATCATGAGAAGTATCGCCTATCGGACCATGACAGGTGAGAGTGATAACCGTTGAAAAGTCAAATTGAAACGATTTGAACAGGGCAGAGCTGAACGGGATTGTTTGTATCTGTTGAGAAATTTCTGGCCTTCTATAATTTTTTTACAGGCATCAGGCGAGGCTTTCAGGCAGGATTTTTCCTTGATTGTGTTATTCCAAAACAGACCACCTGCTTCTGTCTGGTTGGGAATGGTGTGAAGTTTAACGCATCCTCTGGAAGCAGGGTCCATTATAAAATCAATCCGTTAAAATTTTCTCTCTTTGCTTATTGAGGAAAATTTCTTAATATAGGGTGATCTAATCTTCCCCCCTCTTCAAGGAGCAAACATCATGGCCAACATAAAACAAACCATACACGTAATCGAGGCATTCATTGGGGCTGGCAACAAGGTCGATGAGAAGGAGTTTCCTGACTTCATCATGCGCGTTCATCAAACATTGGCCTTGCTGGAAGGGGAAAATGGCACCATTCCAACCCCAATGTCGGCAGCCCCGCTGGTGCAGCCAACACTGCCCGTGCAGTCGGAAACCATGGATGTCAAACAAGAGGCCATCCCCTCACCGGCAAAGACGGTCGAAGCAGCCAAAACGGTAATTAAGCCATTTGTTCCGATTGAAAAATCCATTACAGATGATCGCGTGATATGTTTATGTTGTGGAAAAGAAATGACCTTCCTGAAAGGGCATATTACAAGCGAACATAAACTTACTGAAAAGCAATATCGGGAAATGTTTAATCTGTCCAATGAGCATCCCCTGACCGCTCCGTCCTATTCTGCCAAAAGAAGAGAATCGGCCAAAGAGAACAATCTGGTGGAGAAAATGCAAGCCGGCAGAAGGAAAAACAAAGCCGCCATGCTTGCGGGTGCGGCAAACAGTTGAATGTTTCGGAAAAACAAAAAAGCAAAACCTTGGGGGGGCGGTGAACCGCCCCCCAAACCCCCCACCCTTTTTTTTTATTTTTTATTTTTTAATTATTAAAAAAAAAGAGGGGGTTTGGGGGATTCATCCCCCAAGGTTTTGCTTTTGACTTTTTGCCCGAAGGGCATCATGTTCTGGTCAGTTCGCGTCCCCTTCGGTCCCTCCCAACAAGAGATTCGACAATGAAAACAGGCAAACCAAGAAACCGCATGGCCCCAACGCCTCGGACCAATCCATCCGCTCCACCACTCATTCAACAAGCCTTGCAATTGCATCAGTCTGGTCAGCTGCAAGAAGCTGAAAAACTCTATCGCCAATTGCTTCAGCAACAACCCAACAATCAGGATGCCCTCAATCTGCTTGGTTTTTTGTTCCATCAAAGCGGAAAAAGAGAGCTGGCTGTCGAATATATCAACAAAGCCATTGCCATGGATCCTGGGCAACCGCTTTTTTACAACAATCTGGGCATTGTGATCCAGAATCAGGGCAAGCATCAGGAAGCCATTGCATGCTACCAGAAAGCATTGGCCATCAATCCGGCCTACCATGCAGCCTACAGCAACATGGGAACGGTCATGCAAGCCCAGGGCAAATTCGATGAAGCCATGGCCTGCCATCAGAAAGCACTGGAGCTTGAACCTGATTTTTTTGAAGCTTATGCCAACATTGGCAATGTCTTGTGTGATCAAGGCAAGTTGGACGAGTCCCTGGTTTGGTATGACAAGGCTTTGGCAATCCAGCCCAAGTATATCAATGCCTTGCATAATATCGGCTATGTTTTGCAAAAAATGGGCAAACTGGATGAGGCCATTCGCGTCCTGCAAAGGGCACTGGAGATCAAACCCGATTACCTTGAAGCGTTAAATTCAATGGGTAATGTTTTGCAAGATCAAGGTAATTTTTCAGAGGCCATTGTTTATTACAAGAAAGCATTGGGTTTTAATCCGCGTTACTACGAAGCCTATTGCAATATGGGCAATGTTCTGTGTGATCAGGGCAGGCTGGATGAGTCCATTGCGGCCCATCAGCAGGCACTGGCCATCAAATCGGATCTGCATGAATCCTATACCCACATGGCCAACGCCTTGCAATTACAGGGCAGATTGGATGAGGCCATTGCCTGTTATCAACAAGCCCTGAGCATCAAACCATTTGACGAAACCGCCCTGGAGAATCTGGGGGTCGCCTATAATGTTAGCGGCAATCTGGCCGGGGCCATTGAATGCAACCGTCAATTGTTGCGTGACAAGATGGACAATCCCAATACACATGCCTCCCTGATCAACCTGTTGAAACAAATCTGCGATTGGCGGGAATTTTCCACACTTTTTGAACGCATGATGGTGTTGTTTCGTACCGACACCAAAATAATCAATCCTTTTGTTTTTTTGACGCTGCCCACGACCGCTGACGAGCAAAAGGTTTGCGCGGAACGCTATATCCAGAAAAAATACCGTGTCAGTCACACCCTGGCCGGGCAGCATCGGCATGACCCGAATCCGGCCCGTATCAAAATTGGTTATCTCTCCTGTGATTTTTTGAATCATGCCACGGCCATCCTGATGGCGGAATTGATCCAGCTGCATGACCGCGACCGTTTTGAAATTGTGATGTATTCCTACAGCGACAATGATGGACGAGAGCTGCGGCAACGGATCATGGACTCCAGTGATCGGTTTGTGGATATTCTGACGGTGGATCATGCCACGGCAGCCCGGAAGATCCTGGAGGATGGTGTGCATATCCTTGTGGAATTGAAAGGTTTTACCAAAGGTGCGCGTTTGGAGATTGCCGCATTGCGTCCGGCTCCCATACAGGTCAGTTGGCTTGGTTATCCAGGCACCATGGGGGCTGCGCACATTGATTACATTATTGCGGATCCTTTCATCATTCCCCACGGTTTTGAGTCGCATTACACGGAAAAAGTCGTCCGTTTGCCCCATTGTTATCAGCCCAACGACCGGAAGCGCGCCTATCCCGAACGGGTTCCCACACGTCAGGAGTGCGGATTGCCTGAAGGGGGGCTGATTTTTTCCAACTTCAATCAGACCTATAAAATCACGCCGGAACTATTCGATGTCTGGATGGATCTGTTGCGCCGGATTCCTGACAGTTGCTTGTGGCTGCTGGAATCCAACGCTTTGGTGGCTGATAACTTGAGGCGGGAAGCCGAAGCCAGGGGGGTCCAGGCTGCTCGTTTGATTTTCGCGCCCAAGTTGCCGGTGTCGGAACATTTGGCCCGTTATCACCTGGTGGATCTGGTGTTGGATACCTATCCGGTCACTTCGCATACCACGGCCAGCGATGCGTTGTGGGTGGGTTGTCCTTTGTTGACGTTGGTGGGTGAGACATTTGTGTCACGGGTGGCCGGGAGTTTGCTGCACACGGTTGGTTTGGATGAATTGATCACGGGTTCTTTGGATGAATATGCGGCGCGTGCTTTGGCTTTGGCTCAGGATCCTGAACGGTTGCGGGTCATGCGTGCCGGGTTGCAAGCCAACCGTCTGACTATGCCTTTGTTTGACACGCCACGATTCACCCGTCATCTGGAAGCTGCCTATGAATCCATTTGGCAGCGTCATCGGTCTGGATTGGCACCAGAACACATGGATATTGCATCCGATGCATCCCAGACCGCCACTCTTATGCACAATCCCCCTTTGCCTGTTGAAGTATCCCAGACTGCCACTCTCATTCACAAGCCTCCTTTGCCCGTTGACAGGACGTTCGCCATGCCCAACGCAACTGTAGCCCCTTCTATTCTGTTGAGTATCTGCATTCCCACCCGCAACCATCAGGAACAGCTTGCGCGGACTTTGGATCACCTGCAATGGACTCAAAAGGCGGGTATTCCCATTGAAATCATCGTTTCGGATGACGCCTCGGAAGACGATACCCGGCGGGTGGCTCAGGAGCAAGGTGGCAAGCTGTCTCATTTTCGTTATATTCGGCACTCCCGTTCGGTGGGGTCAGTCAAGAATGGTATTTCAGTCATGCGGCAGGCGCGAGGGCAGTTTATGGTCTCTTTGGCAGATGATGATCGTTTGCTTCCAGAGGCCTTGTTGGCTGAAATTGATTATTTGCGGCAAAACAATGATATTGTGGCCAATCATGCCCCGTGGCTTTTGTGGAACGACGTGACCCGGACAGAGTTGGGATTGTTTTATCAATTGGACGAGCCGGTTGTATTCGACAAGTCCCAAAGCCCGGACATGTTTAATTTTATCATTTCCAGGCACATTTTCCCGGAGATCGCGATTTACCGTACTGCGAGTTATATGAAAGTGTTGTTTGAATGTCATGACATCTTTGCCCCGTTGCTGATGGATTTTCGGGTGTTGCATCATGGCAGGATTCGTTTTCAGCCCAGGCCGTTTTATCTTTCGGTGGTTGCGTCGTCTGGTCAAACCGACACCCATGAAAAAGCCAATGGTGTTCATTTGATCAATCAATTGGACCGGTATCGAGCAGGTCTTGAAATGGCGGCCTCATTGGCGATGTCCAACATTGGCATGACAGATTTTGATGCGGGCAACCGTCTGGTTGTGTTGGATATGATCAATGATTTTTTGATAAAACGGACCATGGTGGCGGCGCATCTTGCTCTTGCGCAGGGTAATTACAGTGCCAGTGCGGTTTGTTTGAAGCGCGCCCTGTTGTGGAGCAAATCGGACCCTGAAAAAGAGCTTATCCGCTCTTTGGAGACCACTGTTTTGACTGGTGCCACCTATCAGGCTGTGAAAGAGGTGTTCAACAGTACCATTGGAGTCAAACATCTGGTTCTGTGTGAATTGTCCAATCCAGAGGTTGTTTTGGGAAGTTTCAAGCAAATTGCACCGGAAATTTCTGTTGTGTCACGTGATGTGTCAACGGCATTGCAGGCCCCGGATCGTGGGGAGTGTCTCTATCTGATTGAAACCGAACAGGTCAGGCAGGCGATTGAGGCGGCAGGCATTGAAGTTGGCAAAGTGATTCTCATTGCTGATCTGTTGCATATGTTTCGTGTCACTGGATGATTCCAATCCACCCCCTTTGCATAAAAAAAAATTAAAAAAAAGGGTGGAGGGGGCTGGGGAGGCGGTTCACCGCCTCCCCAGGAAGTGTTTCACAGTTACGTTGAATCCATTCAGATGGATCAAAGTCCAATATCTGACTGCTCATTCTTGATTCGCCTGGATTGGCATGCAAGATCATATGATTTTAAATACATTGTCAATTATTAAATTTTTTTGTTGCTCAAAAAACAATTAAAATAATACGGTCTGTTTATCTCTTAAAAATAGTTCTAAAAAAATAAGTTAATATATGTTTGTAGAGATTGAGTTCCTGATCCATTGTATTGCGACAGATCGCGATGTTCTTGCAAATGGACGGAAGAAAAATATTAATAGATTATTAACAATAAACCGTTAGCACCCATGCAAATCATCGATCAAGAAAGACTTAATTGTTGTAAAAATTATTCTTGATTGTATGGCCAGGACAATGTATACTCTATATTGCTATGATGCGGAAGAATGTCAGGCTCACATCAATAAAAAATGGATCCGGTTGTTGGTTTGGTATGGAAAAAAATATGAGAAAGAAACAACATATTTTGATTGTTGAAGACGATTTGGTAACACGTTCATTATTGGTTTCATATTTTGAAAAGTCGGGATATCAAATATCCCAGGCTGAAAATGGTCACCAGATGTGGAAACACTTGGATATGTCCGCAATGGATTTGGTTTTGCTGGACATCAACCTGCCTGGAGAGGATGGCTTTTCTCTGACGCGGGCGTTGCGGATCCGCTCAGACATTGGGATCATTCTGGTTACAGCGCGTAAGGAAGATGTGGACCGGATCGTGGGATTGGAGTTGGGGGCGGATGATTATGTCATGAAACCCTTCAACGAGCGGGAACTGTTGGTGCGGGTCAGAAACCTGTTGCGTCGAACCAGCAAGCACCGTAGAGAAGTCGAGAGTGCGGGTCGTTACACATTCAATGGTTGGATACTGGATACGGAACGTCGGCGATTGACTGCTCCCAATGGGCAATTGGTGCAGATGACCAACGGGGAATTTTTGTTGCTGGCGACTTTTGCGCGTAAACCGGGTAAAGTGTTCACCCGCGATCAACTTCTGGAGTCTGTAAGCAGTCGGGACTGGATTCCCAATGGTCGGACCATTGACGTCATGGTCAATCGTCTGCGCCGCAAACTCGATGACATCACCAATCCACGACTGCTTGTGACGGTCCATGGGGTTGGATATCAATTTATGGGGGATGAGGAGCCTCTTGTTTGATATTAAAAAAATTAATATTTTATAGTGTTGATTATTGTATTATAATCTTGCTTGAACGTGATCATGTGGAATGATATTCCTCGTGGTCCTCAAATGTCTTACGCCTGATCCATCCAGCCTGCTATATACCTTGAATATTGCGTCAAATCAGCGATACTGGTCCATTGCAGAATCCCTTTTTGTTGCGGATTCATCCTCTCCCTGACAGTTGACATCAAGCTTCTGTTGCATTCTCTGTTAGTGGCGATGCATTTTTTACAGCCCCTGTTGGACAGTGTTAATTCATGGATGCTTCTATTCACATTTTAATTGTAGACGACAATCCGATGGAACGGGCGTTGTTGACTGGACTCCTTAAAAAAGTCACGCGCTGGTCCATTATTTCGGTTCCGTGTGCCACTGGGGATGAGGCGTTGGCCCTGGTCCAACAAAACGATCCTGAATTGGCATTTGTGGATTATCGGCTTGATCACGAATCCGGGACTGACTTGATTCGTCGTCTCAAGGCCATGGGTAGCCGAGCGGGTTATATTTTGTTTACTGGCATGGAAGGGGACGAGGCACTTCTGGAAGCCATTCACGTTGGGGCTGATGATTATCTGCGTAAAAGCGATCTCAATGTAAACCTTTTGAACCGCACCATCCACCAGGTTTTGGAAAAACGTCAGACCGCCAGGAACCTGGAAGCGGTTCTTTGCGAACTCACAAAAGCCAAGGAACAGCTGGAAAAGCGGGTCGAAATGGGTACGCTCGATCTGACCGAAGCCCGTGAACGTCTGGATGCCATTGCTTCTGCGGCCCTTGATCCTATATTGATTCTGGATGGGCAGATGCGAGTGATTTTCTGGAATCCTGCTGCCAGTCGTGTTTTCGGCTACCAGCCAGAGGAAATTCTGGGACATTCTGTACTCGAATTGTTGCCGACATCTGACTTTGCCACGCGACTGGGCAAGAGTTTCAAAACGTTCAGCCGCACTGGCAAGGGCACCATGATTGGTCGTGTCACTCAGTTCACGGTCAAGCGGAAGAACGGCAGAACGTTTCCAGTTGAAGCTTCTTCTTCTGCGATCCAGATTCAAAAAACCTGGCATGTGGTTGTGATTCTGCGTGATGTCACCCGTCACACCAAGGCCGAGGCTGCTTTGCGCCGGGCCAGAGACACGGCCCAAAGTGCCACCCGACTGAAAGACCAGTTTGTTTCGTTGGTGGCCCATGACCTGCGTGGTCCCTTCACATCCATTCTTGGTTTTCTGGAATTGTTGGATAGTGATCCTAAAAATCCATTGAATAAAAAACAAAAAGGGTATCTGGGTTGGGTCATGGAAAGTTGTGGCAAAATGCTTGGTTTGATTGACGACATCCTCAACATCAGCCGTTTGAAAACCGGGAAAATCGTTCCGGATCCTCGTTTTTTCAATGTTCGTTTTCTTGCCGACGAGGCTTTGACCACCATTCGTCCTTTGGCAGAAAAAAAAGGGATTGAGGTTGGCAATGAACTTCCAGATCCTTTTCGTTTGTATGCTGATCCGGCTTTGTATGGAGAGGTGTTGCATAATCTTCTCACCAATGCCGTCAAGTTTTGCCGTCAGGGGGATCGGATCACCCTGTTGCGTCATGCGGACAAGCCAGCCACGTTGATGGTGCGGGACACCGGGGTGGGTATTCGAAAGAAACGCTTATCCAAACTGTTTAAACTGGAAGAAAAGACTTCGACGGTTGGCACGGCAGGGGAGCATGGCACGGGCTATGGTTTACCATTCAGCCGGGATCTTTTGAAAGCTCATCACGGAGATCTGACCGTGGAATCCAAGGAAGGTGTTGGCAGTGTTTTTTATGTTCATCTTCCAGAGGTCATTCCGCAAACCTTGATTGTGGATGACGATCCTGCGTTTCGTCTGTTGTTGTTGGAGTTTCTTCGTCGGGAACAGGTGCAAACCATGGAGTCAACGGACGGCGAGGATGCCTTGTTGATTTTGAAAACCAAGCTTTGTCATTTGATCATATGTGATTTGCAGATGCCTGGCATGGATGGTTTCACGTTTTTGGCAACGGTGCGCAAGGATGCGAGAACGCGCACGATACCTATTATTTTTGTCACGGCTGATGATTCCATTGAAACCAGGGAGACTGCTTTTCGTCTTGGGGCGAATGATTTCATCACCAAGCCTTTCACGCCTCATGAGTTCATTCCACGGGTACGACGTTTTTTAGGTTGACTTG